>NZ_JAUOSO010000004.1:0-313132 GCF_030548905.1 Shewanella sp. 2_MG-2023 | reverse complement strand
ACTCGCACAGGAACAGCCACAGCCACTGCCTCTGGCACTGGCACTGGCACTGGCACTGGCACTGGCACTGGCACTGGCACTGATAAAACGCCTACAAGCATTGCAAGTCAACAACAAATACCGCAATTAAAAGAAGATAATGTTATTAGCAGCGCATCAGGACAGATGCATGTAAAAGGTTCTGATACCGAACATATTTCTTGGTCAGTTGACACCGCTCAAGGGCAATATGGACATATCGTCATTGATCCTGTCACAGGTCAATGGCAATACTTACTGGATAACAGTAATAGTCAAACGAATGCACTTTCAGAAGGCGAGCAACAATCGGAACAATTCATCATTACAGCAACTGATAACAATGGCCACAAAGCCTCTAGCATCATTGCAGTAGAAGTTGAAGGAAGTAATGATTTACCGACTATTTCAGGTATGCATAATGCGACTATCAACAGCGCTGGTAACATTGATAACGTAAGTGGGACATTAACAAGTTCTGATCCTGATCATCATGACCAAAGTGTATGGAACGTTGAGCAGCCCAATGGCAAGTTTGGTCAATTATCAATTAACCCTGATACAGGCGAATGGCAATATCACCTCGATAACCAATCAAGTTCGACCTTAGGACTACATTCAGGACAACAAGCAAGTGAATCTTTTACAGTAACAGCTACTGATAGTTCAGGAACGCCAGTTTCAAAAGAAGTCACTATTGTTGTTATTGGTAAAAATGAAGCCGCTGTCATTTCTGGCGTATCTACAGGTAGCATTACCGAAGATAAAAACCTAGTAACGCAACATTTATCAGTGACAGGACAATTATCTGTCACTGACACAGATACAGGTGAAAGTCATTTCCAAGCATCATCTTTACAAGGGCAATTTGGTCATCTAGTTATTAACGAATTGGGTCATTGGACTTATACAGCCGACAATACCCAAACCGTCATTCAAGAGCTCAAAACTGGCGAATCACTTACCGACACTTTATTAGTTCACTCAGTCGATGGCACTGAGCAGAGAGTTACCGTTACCATCAATGGCACCGACGATAAAGCAGTGATCGGTAACATTATTTCCTCTACAGACAACGCCTTGAATTTAACAGCCCCAACACCTGAGGGAGAAACATTCGCTTCTCTCAAAGAAGACTTCAACGTCATACAAGGCGAGTTGCACGCAGAAGGTCAACTATCAATTTCAGATTTAGATAAAGACCAAGCTCACTTCCAAACTGATGTTTTACAAGGTCAGTTCGGCACACTGTCGATCAATAACCTAGGTCACTGGACTTATACTGCAGACAATTCACAACAGGCTATTCAAGGTCTGAAAACGGGTGAGTCATTAACGGATACCCTCATAGTTCATTCGGTCGATGGCACCGAGCAAAAAGTTACTGTGACCATCAACGGCACTGGTGATAAAGCAGTGATTTCTGGAACCAGTACGGCACAATTAACCGAAGATAAAGACGTCCATCAAGGACAACTCCATACAGATGGCGCACTCTCTGTTACCGATGTAGACAATGGTCAAAACCAATTCCAAGCCAATGTTTTACAAGGTCAGTTTGGTACTCTATCAATCAATGAGTTAGGTCACTGGATCTACACTGCTGATAACTCACAAACAGCCATTCAAGGTCTTAAAACGGGTGAAACCGTTACCGATACAGTATTACTTCATTCGGTTGATGGCACTGAGCAAAAAATTACAGTCACCATCAATGGTACTGACGACAAAGCCTTGATTGCGGGCACCTCAACCGCCAGCTTAACTGAAGATAAAGACGTTCATGGTGGACAGCTTCGCATCGATGGTGCGCTTACGGTAACGGACCTCGATGGAGGTCAAAGCCAATTTACCGCCACCTCATTACAAGGTCAGTTCGGCACGTTATCGATGAACAATTTAGGCCATTGGACCTATACTGCTGACAATTCTCAGCCAGCGATTCAAGGACTGAAAACCGGTGAATCATTAACGGATACTCTCATAGTTCATTCGGTTGATGGTACTGAGCAAAAAATCTCAGTCACTATCAACGGCACTGATGATAAGGCGGTCATTTCTGGTACAAGTTCAGCACAATTAACCGAAGACAAAGACGTCCATCAAGGACAACTGCATGTCGATGGTGCACTCACTGTTACTGATTTAGATAACGGCCAAGCTCAGTTTTCAGCAGAATCTTTACAAGGTCAGTTCGGCACGTTATCGATTAACAATTTAGGCCATTGGACCTATACCGCCGATAACTTGCAGCCGAGCATTCAAGGCCTTAAAACAGGCGAGTCGGTTACCGATACAGTTTTAGTTCATTCGATTGATGGTACAGAGCAGAAAATCTCAGTAACCATTAATGGCACTGACGATAAAGCGGTCATTGGCGGTACTTCAACCGCTTCATTGACCGAAGATAAAGACCTTCATCAAGGACAACTTCATGTTGACGGTGCGTTAACTGTTACTGATGTTGATAATGGTCAAAACCAATTCCAAGCGAATGTTTTACAAGGTCAGTTCGGCACATTGTCGATCAATAACCTAGGCCATTGGACTTATACTGCAGACAATTCACAACAGACTATTCAAGGGCTAAAAACGGGTGAGTCGCTTACTGATACGCTAGTCGTTCACAGTGTCGATGGCACCGAGCAAAAAATCTCAGTAACCATTAATGGCACTGACGACAAGGCGGTTATTGCAGGAACCAGCACTGCGCAATTAACCGAAGATAAAAATGTTCATCAAGGACAACTTCATGTCGATGGCGCATTAACCGTTACTGATGTTGATAATGGTCAAAACCAATTCCAGGCCACTGTGCAACAAGGTCAATTGGGTTCGCTTTCTTTGAACGAACTCGGTCATTGGACCTACACTGCTGACAATTCTCAGTCGGTAATTCAAGGCCTTAAAACTGGTGAGTCATTAACGGATACTCTCATAGTTCATTCAGTCGATGGCACCGAGCAAAAAATATCCGTTACCATTAACGGTACCGACGATAAAGCCGTGATTACTGGAACCAGCACTGCACAATTAACCGAAGACAAAGACCTTCACCAAGGACAACTGCATGTCGATGGCGCACTGACTGTTACTGATGTCGATGCAGGAGAAAACCAATTTCAGGCCATTGTGCAGCAAGGTCAATTTGGTAGCTTATCCATTAATGATTTAGGTCATTGGACTTACACGGCTGACAATTCTCAGTCGGTAATTCAAGGCCTTAAAACTGGTGAGTCATTAACGGATACTCTCATAGTTCATTCAGTCGATGGCACCGAGCAAAAAATATCCGTTACCATTAACGGTACCGACGATAAAGCCGTGATTACTGGAACCAGCACTGCACAATTAACCGAAGACAAAGACCTTCACCAAGGACAACTGCATGTCGATGGCGCACTGACTGTTACTGATGTCGATGCAGGAGAAAACCAATTTCAGGCCACTGTGCAGCAAGGTCAATTTGGTAGCTTATCCATTAATGATTTAGGTCATTGGACTTACACGGCTGACAATACCCAACAGGCTATTCAAGGGCTGAAAACCGGCGAGTCACTCACCGATACTTTATTAGTTCATTCAGTTGATGGCACAGAACAAAAAATCTCTGTGACCATTAACGGCACTGATGATAAAGCGGTTATTGGTGGCACTGCAACAGCATCACTCACTGAAGATAAAGACCTTCACCAAGGGCAACTCCATACAGATGGCGCACTCTCTGTTACCGATGTAGACAATGGTCAAAACCAATTTCAAGCCAATGTTTTACAAGGTCAGTTCGGCACACTGTCGATCAATAACCTAGGCCACTGGACTTATACTGCTGACAATTCTCAGTCGGTAATTCAAGGCCTTAAAACTGGTGAGTCATTAACGGATACTCTCATAGTTCATTCAGTCGATGGCACCGAACAAAAAGTTACAGTGACCATTAACGGTACCGACGATAAAGCGGTCATTGGTGGTACAAGTTCAGCACAATTAACCGAAGACAAAGACGTCCATCAAGGACAACTGCATGCTGATGGCGCACTCACTGTGACCGATTTAGATAACGGCCAAGCTCAGTTTTCAGCGACATCATTGCAAGGTCAGTTCGGCACGTTATCGATTAACAATTTAGGCCATTGGACCTATACCGCCGATAACTTGCAGCCGAACATTCAAGGCCTTAAAGCAGGCGAGTCACTCACCGATACTTTATTAGTTCATTCTGTTGATGGCACAGAGCAAAAAATCTCTGTGACCATTAATGGCACTGATGATAAAGCAGTGATTTCTGGAACCAGTACGGCACAATTAACCGAAGATAAAGACGTCCATCAAGGACAACTGCATGTTGATGGTGCCCTCACCGTGACTGATGTTGATGCAGGACAAAACCAATTCCAGGCCTCTGTGCAACAAGGTCAATTTGGTTCGCTTTCTTTGAACGAACTAGGTCATTGGACCTATACTGCTGATAATTCTCAATCTGCCATCCAAGGGTTGAAAACGGGCGAATTACTCACCGATACTTTATTAGTTCATTCAGTTGATGGCACAGAACAAAAAATCTCAGTCACCATCAACGGTACTGACGATAAGGCGGTCATTAGTGGCACAGCAACAGCTTCACTGACTGAAGACAAAGATGTTCACTCTGGTCAACTTCGAGTCGATGGTGCTCTCACAGTTACTGATGTTGATAACGGACAAAACCAATTCCAGGCGAGTGTTCAGCAAGGTCAATTTGGTTCGCTTTCTTTGAACGAACTTGGCCATTGGACCTACACGGCTGACAATTCTCAGCCAGCGATTCAAGGGCTGAAAACCGGTGAGTCAGTTACCGATACGGTGTTAGTTCACTCAGTCGATGGCACTGAGCAAAAAGTCACTGTGACCATTAACGGTACTGATGATAAAGCTGTCATTGGAGGTACAAGTTCAGCACAATTAACCGAAGATAAAGACGCCCATCAAGGACAACTGCATGTCGACGGTGCCCTCACCGTGACTGATGTTGATGCAGGACAAAACCAATTTCAAGCCACTGTGCAACAAGGTCAATTTGGTTCGCTTTCTTTGAACGAACTTGGTCATTGGACCTATACCGCCGATAATTCTCAGCCAGCGATTCAAGGCCTGAAAACAGGCGAGTCGCTCACCGATACGCTAGTCGTTCACAGTGTCGATGGCACAGAACAAAAAATCTCTGTGATCATTAATGGCGCTGATGATAAAGCTCTGATCACCGGAACCTCAACAGCTGATGTAAATGAAGGTCATGGCAGCTTTGGTAATATGTCACCAGATTACGCACAACCTGGCATGGCGAAACTGGGACAATCTGCATTAACAGCTGATGGCAAGTTGAATATTGTTGATCCAGATACTGGGGAATCTCAGTTTGACCCTAAAGGCGGGGCTTGGAATAACTCTTATCACGGACAATATGGACATTTATTGTTAAACAGTGATGGAACTTGGCACTACGACGTGACGGTTGGCAGCGTAGATTGGGTCGGCAATAGAAAAACAACTATCGGTTCAACTATAGATAAACTCGGAGAAGGACAAACATTAACTGATACAATAACTATCCAATCAAAAGATGGTACTGTCCACGACATTGTTATTACCATTCATGGCGATAACGATAGACCTTATATCAGTTCTGAAGTGACACTTGCCACAAGTACAGAAGATACAGCGCTTACTTTCACCAAAGCCGATTTACTTACCAATACTGTCGATGTGGATGCTAATGACGCTGGTAAGCTTTCTATTGCTAATCTGTTAGTCGATCACGGCTCTGTTGTCGATAACAAAGACGGCACCTACACTTTTACCCCTACCAAAGACTACAACGGCAAAGTTCATTTTAGCTATGACGTGCAAGACGCGCACGGTGGTGTTACCCATACGGGCGCTTCCAGCACACTCACTGCCACCCCTGACGGCGCCATCATTTCAGAGGTGACAACTGAGCACGCCATTGAAGATGGACCACATAGCAGACACAATGCTGGTGTAACAACAGAACTCGCCAATGGGCAACTACAAGTTATCGATCCAGATAGCGGAGAGGATAAATTCCAATACAGCCAGTTTGGTGAAACCGCGATACACGACCCGTTTGGCGGCATGCTTCGAATAGACAGTGCCGGTAATTGGGGCTACAGCGTTGACAACGCAGCTTTGCAGCACCTTGCTCAAGGACAAACGGAAACCGTTGTCTACCGTGTTAATAGTTATGATGGAACTGCGTACGAGTTGCATATTGACGTTGTAGGTACCAATGATGCACCAACCGTTAGCCAAGTTGCACTCAGTAATGGCACGGAAGATACCCATTACCAAATGCAAGCTAGTCAGTTTGGCTTTACCGATATCGACACTGGCGATACGCTACATTCCATAGCAATCACAGATCTACCACCAGCAACACAAGGTAAGTTCTTACTCAATGGGCACGATATCACCTCAGGTCAGAGTATTGCTACTGCCGATATCGCTAAACTTCAGTTCGTTCCTGCACAAGATTTTAATGGCGATATTCAGTTTAAATATACTGTTAACGATGGGCATACCGACTCTACAGAGGCTACAAATACTCTTCACTTTGATGCTGTTGCTGATGCTGCAGTAATCACTGGAACTACAACTGGCGATGTCGATGAAGGGCATGGCACCTATCATGATCGGTCACCAAACTATGCACAACCTGGGATGGCTAAATTAACTAATGACCCTTTATACACTGATGGCAAGTTAGAGATTATTGACCCAGACACTGGCGAATCACAATTTGACACAAAAGGCGTGGGCTACTCATACCACGGAACCTATGGTCAATTAATATTGAATACAGATGGTAATTGGCATTATAAGGTGACCGTCGGTAGCAACCAAAAAAACGTAGCGACACAGATCGATCAATTAGGTGAAGGGCAGAAATTAACGGATACAATTACCGTTTATTCTAAAGATGGTACAGCTCAAAACATCGTCATTACCATCCACGGTGATAACGACAGGCCTTATTGTTCTTCAGAAGTACAGCTTAATGCAGGTACTGAAGATACGAGACAAACGATTACAACGGCACAACTGCTACAAAATTCGGTAGATGTCGATAAAAATGATTCTGGATTGCTTACGGTAGCAAACCTTCATCTAGATCATGGCTCTATTTTAGATAACAAAGACGGCACTTATACGTTCACGCCAGAAAAAGACTACAACGGCCAAGTACACTTTAGTTATGACGTTAAAGATGCCCATGGCGGTGTCACTCATACTGGCGCAACAACATCACTCAGTGCAGTGCGTGATGCGGCCATTATTACAGAAGTAACCAGCGAAAATATCACAGAAGATGGTGCAAACGGCAGTCATAATCAAGGTATTACAACAGAATTAGCCAATGGTAGGCTGCAAGTTGTTGACCCAGACAGCGGTGAAAACTCTTTTCAGTACAGTCAATTTGGTGAAACACGCATCCATGATCCCTTCAATGGCCATTTACGCATTGATAGCGCTGGTAACTGGGGATATAGCGTTGACAATGCTAATTTACAGCACCTTGCTGAAGGTCAAACCGAAGTTGTGACCTATCGTGTTCACAGTAAAGATGGCACACCTTTCGACCTCAATATTAACGTTGTCGGCACTAATGATGCGCCTGTTGCAAATATTGTGACCTTGTCTAATGGCACTGAGGATACCCACTACCAAATGCAAGCTAGTCAGTTTGGGTTTGGCGATATCGACTCTGGCGATACGCTGCATTCCATCGCAATCACCGATCTACCACCAACAACTGAAGGCAAGTTTGTTTTAGATGGACACGATATTACCGCGGGCCAAAGTATAGCCACAGCTGATATTAGCAAGCTGCAGTTCATTCCAGCCAAAGACTTTAACGGTGATGTGCAGTTCAAATATACCGTCAATGATGGCCATGTAGATTCAGCCAAAGCAAGCAACACTTTACACATCACAGCCACAGATGATGCTTCTGTCATCGGTGGCGATACTCAAGGCAATGTAGATGAAGCAAATATAGGTGACACAACAACGGCGACTGGGCAATTAACCATTACCGATGTCGACACAGGGCAAAACCCTACATTTGTAGATGTGGCATCAACAGCAACCACCTACGGCCATATTGAAATGCACAATGGCCAATGGACCTATACACTTGATGAAAGCAAAGTTCAGCAGTTAGATCCCGATGAATCAGCCGTAATTGACCATCATACGTTTATAGCAAGCGATGGTAGTAAACAAACCGTTGATATAACGATTAAAGGTACTAATGATAAACCCATTATAGAATCTGCTCATGCAGCACCTGCAGGCACTTCGAGTACGTTAAAGTTACAAGATGTAGATATTATCTCAAATCCAACTGGTGCCAATATTGATGTTGCGGCCACGGATTCTGAAAATGTGGCACGCTGGGGAACCGATATAACAGGGGTTGGCTCTGGGGTTAAACTTGTTGGGCTATATAAGCCAGGCTCGGATCATAACTGGATAACCACTCCTGCAATCACCTCAACATCTCACAGTGGAACAGGTGGTTACAATCGAGTGGATAACCACGATTGGTGGCATACTAGCGGCATTCCAGACACGGTAAATACTGGCTCTGGTGGCGCTAGTGGGCATGGTAATGTCTGGAGCGGCGGCATAGTTGTATTTGAAGACTCTGCTGGACATCAAACTATTGGTATTATTAACCGTGTTTGTACTGGTGGTGGATCGGAAGTCGATTATTTGTACTATCACAGTTATCAGAATTTACATCCTGGGGGCACTGCATACAGCGGAAGTGCTAACCCTGGTGAAACAATTAATGTTATGGATGGCACCAGTAAAATTGCTAGCGTAGTGGCTGATAGTAATGGTCACTGGGAAGTGGCTGCTAGCCAATTAAACGATGGTGAACATACGCTACATGTTGAAAATAGTGCAGGGCAACATTCAGCTGAAACGGTTTTTCAAGTTAATGGTCATGCTGTTAAGAATATTACCCCCGCGGGTCTCAATACTGAGCTCAAAGAAGATTCAGCGCAAACTACCATTGATGGTGAATTACGAACTACAGACGTTGATCATGGTGATACTGCAACAATTACCGCGCAAGCCAATCATGCAACCCAATATGGTCATTTCTCGATTGATGCCAACGGACAATATCATTACACCCTAGATAACAATAATCAGGATGTTAACCACCTTGGCGTGCATCAAACATTAACTGAAATTATCCCAGTGACGTCAACATCTACCGACGGCACCTCTGTTACTACCAATGTGACCATTACGATTCAGGGCTCGGTTGACCAACCTATTTTAAATGCGACTGCTCCTGATGCGCAGAAAGGCAGCTCAATGGCGCTAAACCTTGATGTTGCTACCACTGATACTGGTGGTGATAATGAAGACTTATTAATAAAAATTAGTGGCTTACCTGATGCGGCGACTTTAAATCACGGCACTCATGATGCAATCGCCAAAATGTGGGTATTACATCAGTCAGATCTGAAAGGGCTTGAGCTAGATTTGCATGATGCCAATTTTCATGGTGATTTACACTTTAATGTCACCGCAACTGCTTCATCGGGGGGAGAATCAGAATCAACAACTAAGGCAGTGACATTATTTGTAAACTCTCCACCAGAGGTCTCGAATTCGGTAACTGGTAGTAAAGCAGAAGACTCAGGTATGGGAGCGATTGACCTGCTTCACGGTGCCACTGATGTTGATAGCGGAGAAGTATTGTCTGTAGGTGATATTCAATATCAAATAGGCGCAGCTGGCCAAAGCGTTAACAAACCTGACTTTTTAACCTTAGGTAAAGATGGGCATACCTTAGTTATCAATGCTAATGCTGCTGAGTTTCAACATCTATCTGCGGGTGAAAACGAAACCATCACCGTAAGTTATAACGTTAAAGATAGTCACGGTGGTCAGGTCGCTCAAAACGCGACAATTACCATAACAGGCACAGACGATACTGCGCAGATATCGGGTCATATCAGCACCGATCAACGTACACATATGACTGAAGATGTCCGTATTCAACCCGGAGGACACATGTTGTCATCAGACAAGATGACACTACAGGTGACAGATCCAGATAGCAGTCAGAATTACTTTATTCCAACTGGGGCAACTGGTACCACTGATGCCCACAGTAATGGAGCTTGGGTCAGCGGTGATAACAATATAGGCCAGTTCATTTTACATGCTTCAGGCGAATGGTACTTTAAAGCTGATAGTAGCAGCGCCAAAGTTAATAGCTTAGCTGAAGGGGAAAAAATCACCGACACTATTACAGTACATAGTGCTGATGGTACTCAACAGCAATTAACAGCTGCAGTTTATGGCACTAATGACGCCCCCACCGTTACGTCAATTGTAGGTAACGAAGCCAGCCTTGGAACAACAGCGGAAGATACCGCAATGAGTTTCACTGAAGCACAATTACTCAACCTTGTTGGCGCTGCAGATATCGATACAACAGATACTCTGCATATTGGCGATGTCAGCATTGACCCAGCTCAAGGGGCTTTTGCTAAACAACCAGATGGTAGTTGGACTTTTACGCCTGCAGCAGATTATTCTGGTTCACAGTTACCACTAACGATTCAAGTAAATGATGGTAGTGCTACCACTACAGCTCATGCATCCATAAACGTCAGTGGTGTAGCTGATGCTCCTAGCATCAGTGTTAGTTTAGGTGCTGTGCCGTTGGCGTCACACACAGATAGTAGTACCCAAATACTAGATACGGTTGATGCAGCTTTCACTGATGATGGCCGGAATGCCTATCAAGGCGATGTAAGTAGTGATTTTTGGGTTAGCAAAGTTGCATTAGTTTCTCCTGATGGTATCGATCCGCATTTGATTACAGGTATCAATGTTGACGGTAAAGATTACAGCGCAAACCCCAATTTTGTGCCAACCTATCTTGGTGGAGGGGTTGAATTCCCTGGTTTAGATTTTACAACGTATCAAAATGCTCAACATATTAGCCTTGTGTTTGCCAGTGGAGCCCCTAAGAGTATGGACTGGTGCTTTGTTGCAGGTCAGGGCGATGACTATACATCAGCTGGAATGGCAGATTCTGTTACTTCAATATGCAGATTAACGCTTCATGTTGACCGTGAGGTTTCTACTGGCACGGGCAGCACTTATCAAACAGCCGAAGTGACTGAAGATAGTGTTATTGATTTGCATATTACCGTTGCATCACCTGATAGTAGTGAAGATTTATCAGTCTCCATAAGCGGCTTACCAAGCGGTTCAATATTATCAGCAGGTACTGATAATCATGATGGCACTTGGACAGTACAACAAGCTGAGTTATCAGGGCTTACCTTAGCACCACCTGAAGACTATTCTGGCCAGTTAAACTTAACCGTAACTGCAATCTCAACCGATGGTACTGATGTCGCCACCACAGATAGCGACCTTCGCATCAACATTACCCCTGTCGCTGAAACCTCTACCTTAACGGGCAGTGATATTAGTGTGGACGAAGACAGCGGCGCAGTGGCGCTAGGCATCAATCTTAATATTCATGCCGATGCAAGTGAAACACAATCGCTGCTGATTGAAGGTGTGCCTGCAAGTGCAAGTCTAAGTGCGGGTACTAAAAATGCTGATGGCTCTTGGACACTAACGCCTGCTCAGCTGCAAGGATTAACGGTTACGCCAGAAGCGCAATGGTCTGGCACAATGGCTTTACATATTACAGCCACATCAACAGAGCAAACGGGTGAGCAGTCGGTAAGTTCAACCAACCTCAATGTACACATTAATCCTGTTGTAGATATGGTGGTCACTTCACATGATGTTCATGTTACCCCAACAGATATGCTTGCCGGCATTGCTGTACCTATAGGTGTTAGTAGCCTTGATACGTCGGAGACTTTTCAATTCAGTGTAACCATACCTTCAGGTTGGCATATAAAAGACTCTTCTGGTACCTGGGATAGTGATGACACTCAGGTTGGTCATAACGGGAACCAATTAAACACCATTAAAGTGATTCCGCCGGATGGCTTTAAAGGCTCTGCAAATATTGAAGTGCATGTTACTGGCTTTGATGGTAGCGCATCACATGATTTTGGCATAACAACGAGTACGGTCACGGTGGATAACACACCACCTGCGGTTACCGCGACGGCTGCTCTCCCTGTAGATTTAGGAAATACAGCAGAAGACACAAGTATTTCCTTTAGCGAAGCAGATTTACTTCAGCTTGTTGGGGCAACAGATGTTAATCACGATAGCTTAACCATTACCGATGTCGACATTGATGCCGCATCAGGTACTTTCGCCAAACAACCGGATGGCTCATGGCTGCTTACACCATCTGCAAATGTACATGGTGATAACTTAGCTGTGACGCTTAAGGTTTCAGACGGTACTGAGGAAACCACGGCACACGGCACGTTGGACATCTCGTCAGTAACAGATAAAGCTGCGCCACAGTTAGTGGTTTCCGCTGAACAACAAGTAATGGACTTTGCTGCTCATTCAGCTTCTGGTGTGGTTAATACCGATACCCTCTCAGCAGGCGGTGCAATGCACGCTTTAACCGTTGATATGACCATTTTAGGTGGTACACAGGTAGCATCCACGGGTACCCACGGTGCAACGTTGATTTCTTACGGTACGCCATCTGATTCTAATCATATGTATATTTGGAATGCTGAATCAGGTAAAGATTTAACTTTTAGAGTCGGGGGACATGAGTACAACACTGCCGTGCCACTAGCGACAGATGGATTGGATCATCGCTATACCTTTAGCTGGGATGGCCAGCAGGGCACACTAGACGTGTTGATAGATGGTCAGCTCGCTAAACATATGGATGGAGTTGGTAAAGGTGCGGTTATCCAAGACGGTGGTAAATTTGCATTGGGTAACGATCAAGACAGCTTTGGTGGGGGCTTTAGTACAGGTGATGCCTTTACCGGTAAAATGTTTAATGTCGCTATAGCTAAAGATGCTATTCCTACTGATCAATTACAACAAGCGCCATTAAGTAACTTATTAGATGGTGACGCTAGGCTACTCACTGACATCCGTATGGAAAATGGCAAATTTAATGATGCTACCGGTAATTATCATTATCAAACTGTAGGTAGTGTCACAGGTAAAACAGTTGAAGTAGATACTGCTATTGCGTCGCCAAACCCTGGGGCAACACTTAAATTAGCGATAACACCAGGAGCTCCTGTCGATCAATCTGATCATGTAACTAACGTTTCTATAAAAGGGTTTGTTGTTGGTACAGTGCTTACCGATGGACACAGCCATAGTCATACAGTGACGAGAGTCTCGGAAGCAATTGATTTACAAGGCTGGGATCAAGCACATTTATCCGCTCAACTGCCTGCGGGATCTACCGATAATATGCACATAGTGACAATGGTAGAAACTACTGGTCCTGATGGTGCTATTCAAATAGCATCAAGTGACTCAACGGTTATTTTAGATCCGACAAAACCTACACCTAATGCAATTATTGGAGGGGATACACAAGGTAATACTGATGAAGTTACTTCAATTACAGGTCAGCTAACCATTACAGATACTGATCCCAGCCAAGCACACTTTGTGGCTCAAGTTCTCCCCACTGCCAACGGTGAGTTCACTGTTAGTGAAAGTGGCCAATGGAGCTTCACGCCTAACTCGACCGCACAAACCTTAACTCAAGGCAACAGTGCAACTGAAATTGTTACTGTCAAAACCATAGATGGTACCGAGCAACAACTCAGCGTGACTTTAGTGGGAAGTGATACAGCACCGACCTCTGTAGTAACTGACTTAGGACAAGCAGAAGCTGGGGGGCCTCATCTTATTCAAGCCACTGAACTACTGGCGAACGTGACCGATGTAGATACCTTAGCTTCTGGGCTATCTATCGTCGATAATTCCCTTTCGTCACCTCATGGTACGTTTACAACCAATGCAGACGGTAGTTTCAACTTTGTTGCTAACGCAGGATTTGTTGGCAATGATTTGGCCATTAATTTCAAAGTGACCGATGGCCACAATCAAGTCGATGCCAAAGCCATTATTGATGTGGTGCCACCTTTAGCAATCACTCGTCTCGGTCATGACACTGGGGTTAGCGATAGTGATTTTGTCACCTGTGATGGCCACCTTGTCGTTTATGGCACGGGTGAACCAGGTGCCACCATTATGGGCACCGGTTTATTAAATGGTTTAAAAACAACAGTGGGCCAAGATGGTCAATGGCAACTGGATGCCAGTAGTAAAGATCGGGCAGATGGTACTTGGACATTAGTCATATTTGAGGTTAAATCCGACGGTTCGTTCCACAAAATTCAGCACTCGGTCACAATTGATACAGCTAAGCCCACCATTGCCATTGAGCCGATTTCAAAAGATGATTGGGTCGATCACAATGAACATTTACAAGCCTTAACCGTTTCAGGTACTTGTACCCATGTTACTGATGGTGACAATGTCGACATCACCTTAGCTGGTCAGCATTACTCAGCCATAGTAAACAATAACCACTGGCAAGTGGTGATACCAGCCGCTGAAACTGCAAGTATTAGCGATAACGCCTATCAAGTACATGCCGAAGTTGCTGCGACAGCGACTGGCGATACTGCCAGCACTGAACGCAATATTATTGTTTCAGCCGATTTATCAACACTCGTACAAACTGCAGCCACAGCAGAAGATACTAAAACTGCAGCATCAGGAAGTTTATTCGCCATTGGCGGATCAAACACAGTGACCAGCATCGGTGTACAGCACGGAAATTACGGCACACTGCAAATCAATGCCGATGGTAGTTATCAATATACCTTAGATAACAATCATAGTGACATACAGCAGATGACCGAAAGTCAACGTCAAGCAGACAACTTCTTTGTTACTTACACCAATCCTCATGGTGATATAAAACATGCCGTACTCAATGTGGGGATTCACGGTACTAACGATGCCCCCATATTGACGGGGACTTTTGAAATTTCCCGTTCAGTAACAACAGGTTCGATGACCAACACCCACTCATTTGGCTATATCAATATTGAAGAAATGGATAAAGGCGATACGCTTTCCTATGAATATATAGATAGTCAAGGCGTCAGTCACCCGCTTGATTTCACTGCAGGTCATAGCAATAAAATCGACGTACCTGGTATCGGTAATTTTAATATCGATGCCGATGGCCGATGGGACTTTACGTTCTCTGGTTCGGGCCCAGAGCGCGACAAAATGGAGCAAGATATTGCATCCGGTAAAATTCATACAGAAAGCGTGCAGTTAAAAGTGACTGACTCAGCTGGCGCAAGCCGTGAAGAAACACTCACGGTGCATATAGGTGATGGAAAAACGGGGCCTCAAATATTTGGCGCATCAGAATCTGTAGTCACTGAAGATAAAGTCACTCAATCACATGGATTATTAGACTTACTTGTTAATGATGTCAAAGTCGCCAATGGTGTCACTTGGTCATTGCAACCCAGTACCCAGCCATTATATGGCGACTTAACCTTAGCAGCTGATGGTAGTTGGCAATATCAAGCACACAACAATGCCGCAAAAGTGCAAGCTTTAGCCGAAGGTGAACGACTTGAAGAAACGATAATGGTGACTGCCACCGATGGCCATGGGCACAGTGTCGACCAAGCAATGAAGTTAGTTATTATTGGTACTAACGATGTGCCTGTGGTTGCTCATGCTCTATCAAGTAAGGTCATTGAAGATCATCTACTTACACTCAATAAAGCCGATCTACTTGCAAATGTTGAGGACAAAGACGGTCTAGATAAGCTTGATGTCAGTCAGTTACAGCTCATTGGTGGAGGCAGTATTGTTCAACAAGGCGAGCATTGGGTTATTAATCCAGGAATTAATTTTAATGGTAATTTAAGGCTAACCTATCAAGTGTCGGATGGGCATGTCGCAATCGATAATGCCATGAGCATCCATGTTTCCCCTGACGCTGATACACCTACAATGATATTTACTAAGCATGTTGGTGACCTCTCTTCACCGCTTGATAGCTTTGCAATACAAGGTAATGAAAATACCGATCTAGCATTAAATATTAATGTGGCGAGTCCTGATAGCAATGAAACTCTATCCGTAGAAATTTCAGGTTTGCCTTCTGGGGCATCTTTATCGGCTGGCAGTGAACATAATGGTATCTGGACTCTACAGCAAAATGAGCTAACCAACCTTAAAGTCATTCCAGATAACAACTACCATGGCCATTTTAGTTTAAGCGTTACCGCTAGTAGTCATGATGGTAACGATAGCGCCTCTGTTCAACAGCATATTGACGTTGATGTTCTTCCTACCCCTCAAGCACCTGTTTCGCAAACAATGGTTCAACATGACGAGCCAGAACCTGATATCGATACTGAATCAATAGTGATTGTTGATAACACTCCTTCAATTGATATCGACACGATGGCAGGTTTTGCTAACACTCATTCTGCAACAGCTCCGATTGATCACTATTTAAATATGGTAGGTATTTCACAGGCGGACATAGCGCCGACAAATACAGCGGGTATTGACCCTCTCGATTTACCAGCTGTTCCTGAAATGACCATTGAGAATGTCGATGCAGATATGCTGGATGTGAGTCAAGGTGATGCTTTTGAAAATCCACTCGATGATGAGCACCATCAGCAGCATAAAGATGAGTTATTAACTGATTTAAATGACCAACCAGATCAAAGTGATACTAATCAGGCTAATGATGATGATTTGCTACATCAAGCATTAAATGACATGCACAATCAGGTCTAAAAAACTTAAGTCATAATAACTCTGTAATAGACTGAAAAGGCGCACCATGATGAATCATGCTGCGCCTTTATACATCGTTTTTTTATAACCAGAATTACAACACTTTAGTGTAGCTAATCACGCCGTAGCCATGCCAATCATCGACATCGGACTCATATTCTTTGCTGTAATAATTAAAGCTCCAACTGACAGACCAAGTCGGAAAAGCCCAAATAACACCAAGACTGGCTTGTGCTTGCTGATTCTCAATATTCAACGGTGAATCATAAGGTAAGTCACCTTCAATGGTTAAGTCATTGAAACGATAACCTGCCTGCATTCGAAAATATGCCTGCCAACTGCCATAACGATTAGCATATGAAGCATAATCTCCCATATGCCCTGCCTGACTAGACAATTGTCCAAAGGTTTCAGCTAAATCATCACCCCATCGTAAGGTTAAACCCACACTGGATTGCGAGCGAAAATTACCTGCCATCGTGTGGTTAAATACGCTGATATCCCACTCACTATTATCAAATGCTTGCCAGCGATTTAGCAAGGCGTCAACTTCATATGCAAATTGAAACGTCACTTGGTTTTCAATTTGATAATCCCACCCCTTTGGCGTGGTAGAACCTGTAATTTTATGGACAATGGTTTGCAGTTCATCAGCAAAAGAAGCTGGCCCCATCACGCCAATGCTTAACCAGTTTTTTTGCGCCAATGAAGAGCTGAATTGCCCTGTAAATGATTCGAGCTCTAATAACCCTGCATAAGGTCGCTCATTTGGCTGGGGATAGTCATAGGCTATTTCAGTTGGTGTCCACATGCGATGATAAAACTGCCCGCCCCATTGAGACTGACTCGACTCCTGAGGAAAAGCGATGACTGATTGCCATTTGAAAAGCGCCGGAGCTTGGGAAAAGTCTGTAGCTGGCGTTGCAAGCCAGCCAACAACGACACCATTAGAGTAGTCACCGTCAGCACCAATGATCACATCGTTATCAAAATTAAAATACAACTGTTCAGCAAAGGGTTTAGAAGGTGCAGACACCAGTAGAGCACCAGTGAGGATAGATATTGGAACAAAGAAAGCATTTAAGTATTTCTGACTCAAGATAGCCCCCTAGTACTTGCTACTTTCGTTATCATTTCATGTATCTCAAATATTCAAGATGACATCCAGTTTAACGATTCAATAGTGCGGCACAAATAACTATTTATCATTCGCTTTAAACAGGTCATATATCCACTTAAGCATTACTTAAACATTACTCAAGCCAAACATTCCAAGGACTTTCTAGCACTTAATGAGACAACAGCAACTTCAATGCATCGAAAGTCTTAAAATGTATCCAACCTATAAAAAAGTCCGTCATATAAATCGGAACAGACGACAAGCTCAGCTAAAACCATTACGAGTTATGATAGGTTGTAAAAAACGTTTTTGAATCTAGCGGTTTAGAGAAAAAATACCCTTGAATTAAGTCCACCCCTTGTAGGGATAAATAACTGACTTGAGACTCAGTTTCAACTCCTTCAGCAATGACACTTAAGCCTGATTTTTTAGCAAAAGAGATAATTGCATCAAGCGTTTTCTCATTAAAGTTATCTTTAACGCCAATAGTATCAATGAAGGCTTTATCAATTTTTAAAGTACTGATTCCGAGGTTTTGCACGTAACTAAAACCACCGTAGCCCATGCCCGCATCATCAAGCTTTAAGTCCACATTAATAGCATAAAACTTATCTAACATTTTGCGCG
The DNA here is from genome assembly GCF_030548905.1 of Shewanella sp. 2_MG-2023. Classification (NCBI taxonomy): domain Bacteria; kingdom Pseudomonadati; phylum Pseudomonadota; class Gammaproteobacteria; order Alteromonadales; family Shewanellaceae; genus Shewanella; species Shewanella sp. 2_MG-2023. The sequence continues at coordinate 294,546 of NZ_JAUOSO010000004.1, read as the reverse complement.
CTTTCACTAAGTCAGTAATAGGTTGTCGCTCGGTAATTTCTAGTGAAATTCTGTGCTTTCCAAGCTTTCCGGATTCTTTTAGTGCCTTAATATATTGATAAAGTTTGTCATTTTCCAAATGCTCAGGAACAATATTAATACTGATAAACAATGGACTAACTTGCTGGCCTGTTATCTCCATCTCATCAACCATCACATTCAGCATCGAATAAGTCATATCAACAATTAAGCCTGCTGACTCAGCAAAAGGAATAAATTGATTAGGTGGGATTAACTCTCCGTTAGATTGACGCCAACGCATTAATACCTCAACCCCTACGATTTCATTCGTTTGAGAGTTAATCACAGGCTGATAAAACGGAATAAACTCTTTGTTCTTGATACCCTTTTTTATATTCGCCCGGGTTGAGCTTTGCGATTGTTTGCGATACCAAAATGCGACAGTAAACGCGAACGCAATTAAAAAGCTAATCAGCGCACGATATTCCCAGTTTAGCGATTGATATTGCTTAAGGTATTCTTCGTTTCCAGTCAGGCTAAATTTAGCAATGTAGTATTCATTTTGCTGAACCACCTCTTCTATAATAACGTGCTCGCCTTCGAACTCTTCAAAACCAAACTCCATCACAGGTACTGCAGCTAAGTTATCTTGAAAACCATCAATGGTAATGGTGTACTCTAAACAATCTTCACAATCTACCGGTATAAAGTATCTAGGGTTCATAGGGACGATACTGGCCACATATTGCTTATCACCTCTATCGTGGGCTAAAAACAATTCATGTATATCTGAGTGAGATTGGTTTATGACTGCAAGTTTTAGATCCGGTCCAATATTATGCCTTACCAACTTTTCCACACGACGTGGTATGGCTTGCGAGCGGCAAATAACTTCTAACTCATCCATCACCCCAACCCAACGAATAAAGGTCGAGTTAAACACTGACATAGTGAGTAATTTTTGATTACTTTCAGAGCAGATATAGCTGTCATCGAGTTGCGGTAAAGCTTTAAGCTCTTGAGCGGTATCCTCAATGTACATGGTTAATTTTTCAGATAAGATATGGGCGTCACGCTTGATCATAGTGTCAGCAATTTGATAATCTAACGCTTTTAACCCCATGTTTAAAATAAAAAAACTAACAATGAATACCACATAGCACTGTACTCTTTCCATTTGCTATTTCGTCCCTTTGTATACTGAAAACTATCAGTAAAAAAACACTACAAGCTTTCTATTCAAACTCAGCATCGTAGCCTTCACAACTCACAGCCATCGTTTGCTGACTAAACGGATCCACAAACATAAGTGATTTTGCCACCAGCTTTAATGGCTTATCAAAATTATCAGCAGCTTTCGGTTGCAGCTGTGGATAATTAGTATCATTTTCTAACGGCATCCCTAAAGACATCATATGTACTCTAAGTTGATGCATTTTCCCTGTTATGGGACTGAGCTCGAACAAGCCTCGAGTGCCTTTTACTGCGATCAAACTAATTTCTGAATGCGTATTCGCTTCACCGTCAGTTATTTTCATTAAAAAACTTGGCGTTGAACGCACCATACGGTTTTTAACCGACCACTTAATAGGTAACGATAAACCGTCTTGCTGATGAAGAGCAAGTAACTCTGGAGTCAGCTGTGCAATTGCTTGATATTGCTTATTTATCTTACCATCAGTAAATAATGAATGATAAGCATGTCGAGACTCAGGGTTAACTGTCATTAACATAACCCCTGCCGTTGGTCTGTCTAACCTATGTGCTGGTGAAATGGTGTCTATACCTGAAGCAATTCGTAAACGATGAATCAGACACTCGTTAACAAAATTCCCACTGGGTGTAACAGGCAGAAAATGCGGTTTAAACACTAATATACAATGTTCGTCCTGATGGAGTATTTCATGCTGAAACGGAATTTTAGTTTCTGCCTCAACTTCACGGTAGTAATAGACCCGTGTCGCGCCTCGATATTGAGTGTGTTGATCAATCAGCTCACCATCTGCCCAGTGCACTTTGCCGTCAGCTACACGTTTTAACCAAACAGATTCTGGAATTTGTTGAAAGTGTGACACTAAAAACTCTAACACCGTTAAAGGTGCTGTTTTGGACTGTGGTAACACAATATAGGAAGGTTGAGCTGCTCTAGCAGCAAGTTTTACAGACATGTAAATATACTTTTAGCGACACTTTTAAACAGTATAACCAACAATGTCAGAGCAACTAAACAAAATCAACAAAAGCAAGAGACCAATATTAAACATCCACATGAGACTTTAATAATTGTAGAACAAAATCCATGGTTTTATGGCAGTTGGGTTGTTCAACCAATAGCAATTTGTCTTTGTTATACATAGGCAAAACTTCTAACCATCGCTGGCTAACCCAAGTTGCATCCTCAAGGTGAACTTGATTGTATAAATCGAGCAAGTCTGGGTTAACTTCGTAAAACTGCTCAAGTGCTGCGCTGATAATCTCGAACTCTTCCCCAATCGGTTCATTTTGCCAGTTTTGGCAAGGTAAAGTGCGAGCAATCCAGCTTTGATCTCTGAGTTGAGCACCCGAAAGAATTTTAACCCTTTGGCGGCCTTCGACGACAATACTTAACGAATCATCTTCCAATTGATTAAAGTCGATAATCTCGCACTCAGTTGCCGTGTCGTAACAAGGAGGGAAACAGCTACTTTTCGTCGCAGCTAATGCTAATCGATAATGCCCTTTCAGCACATTAGCAACCATTAACAATTGATTTGGTGTAACCATTCTCATCTCTTGTCGACCACCAGGAAGCAAAACTGCTTCTTGGATGAGTAACGCCATTTCTATCGTTTGCATAGCAACCTCCAGACCACAGCGTTTCTTGGTTATTCCATTTATTAGGGGTGTATACCCAGTAAGAATGCTGTAGAAAAAGTAGCCCACCGCTACCTAGGACCAATAAAAATCAACAAGTTGTCACTTAGATGACTTTAATAAGTTTAGCAGCCAAGTTTGAGTTTTCCAGCTTGGTAACGCTATTACAACTTTATGATTAGCACTGTAAACTTCATTTTGTCATCACATAGCAACAACCCAAACAAACAACAAAGTTGATTAATAATTAGACAGGGCAAAATACGGAATAGTTTCAGTAAATGATCATAATTTTACTAAAGTAACTCTGAAGATAACTTTTAAGGTGCTTAAGGGAGTGGCATATAAGCCAGAAGATTAAAGGGGTAAACACCAATCAGCATATATGAAATTAGCACCAATAATGGCTTATTAATGGCACCATAAGTAAGCTGTAATGTTGAATGAGGAATTACGCTATCTAATGGGCTTTCTTATCGGCCTTCTTAGCGCTCTTCTTAGCGACTTAGCGACTTAGCGACTTAGCGACTTAGCAATAAACGATGCCAATTACAGATGCCAATTACAGATGCTCAATGTGGTCCATTATCGATTGCTTCTCCACAATATCAGCAAATAACTCACCTAACACTTCGCTTCGCTTTAAAGACTCACGCCAATAAGCAATACGGCTATCGCTATCGAGCTGCTTAAAGTCTTCTCGATCTGGGATCTTTTGATATGGCAATGACTTCAAAAACTCTGCAGTAGGAGTCAGTATTAAGGCATTATGATAATGCTTTTTGGCTCGGCGCCATTTTAATGATTTATCAAACCAACCCGGACTCATATGAGGATAAAAGTGCGGATATAAACTTAAGCCTTCAGGTGAATGTGTTGGCATATCAAAATGGTAATCAGTGATACCACCATCATAGTAAGCGCCATCACTTATGCCATTTATGCGTGTAACAGGTGCTAATACTAATGGAATAGATCCCGTTGCCAGCAGAACTTGATTAATATTATTACGGGTTAGTTGAGCATGTTCGGTGGGTAAGTCAGTTAGGTGTGAAAAAGGGGATTTTACTTGTTGATGACTAAACACCACTCGTTCAAAGTGCCAGGCTAAACTTCGACGACTCACCGCATTACTTAATGCAGTAGCAGCAAGCCCTAACGCCAACTTTCCTTTAGAGCGACTGGCATTAAAATGCTTTGCCTTACACACCACAAAATGACTTTGAATCATACGGTTATTCACAATATCCATCGCGCCGTGCTCACCCAAAATACCATTAATAATACCTTCAACCTGTTCAGTCACTTCTTGTCGATTAGGGACATGATCGTATCGCTGACCAATATAAAAATCCTCAAGCCGAGAATATGCTGCTAAGGGATCTTTTTGAGCTAAGCAAGCCAAGCGCCATGCGCCCGATGACGCGCCCATGGTATATAGCGGTGTTTTTCTTTCAGCAAAATACTCACCAAACAAATATTTGTCCAGACCAGCTACCCCTATCCATTTAGGGCCGCCCGATGCTGCAAATAACTGGCTAAACATTGATGCCGACAAGCCATTTTTTTCAATCTGTTGATAAGCTGTTTTACCAGCAAGTAATCGTAATGCTGTCACTGCGCTTCCTGTATTTAAATCTTTTCATGACAATACAAACTGAATCTAATCTCTGCGACACTAAAAACATCCGCAAAAACGATCAGTTACCCCCCAACAATCGACGGGTCTAAAATTCATCTTAACTAAGTTTGTCATAGGGTTAAACCACCTTAGGGTTGAATCTCTTCATAGCCTATAGCGAATCGACATATCTTCATGGCGTTGAATTAGCGAATAAGTAATAATATTGCATCATCAATAAATCAGAGAGCCACTATGGTCGTCGATAGCCTTTCAAACCATGCGCTATACCATTCACTCAGCCCAAGACTCGCCAAGGCGCTGACTCATTTATCTGAAACGGATTTTTCAAACGTTGAAGTGGGTACTTACCCTCTTGAAGGCAAAGATATATTTGTTATCGTCAATGACTATCATACCAAACCGAAACAAACTGAACCTTTTGAAGTCCACCAGCGTTATATTGATGTGCAATATGTTGTCAGTGGTGAAGAAGAATTTGGTTATTTGCCCCTTGCCAACCAAACACCACTGGCGCCTTATCATCCAGAACATGATTTTACTGAGTTTGATTATGAATCTAATCAAGATACAGCGGCATTTATTCCATTAAAAGCGGGCATGTTTGCCTTGTTTTTCCCAGACGATATGCATATGCCAGGGACCTCAGATATTGCAACCGCTGTCAGAAAAGTCGTCATCAAAGTAAAGATTTAATCTTGCTTAAATGCTTAATCACAGCTGCAATAATTTCAGGCCACAAAATGTGGCCTTTATTTTTTTAAACTTAATCACGATGTTTTTAAATAAGTTTACATTCAAAATGCTTAACTAGGCTTTTACTTCTGTATCACACACCTCCCCTTTTGCCCGTTTCAAAGCTATTCGCACGTCCATTACCCTAAGCCCTCTAACAGCCCTCAGCTTAGCTCAATCTAAAGTTAAACCTGACTAAAATGTGATCTTGATCAATATTTACAACCTGCTAATATAACCCCAAGAAATTAGTTATAACTAAAAGCTATATAAACTAATCAATGGAATTGAGTCGCACCCTATGAAAAATACATCACCACTGAGCCAAATATATTTAGACGCCAATGCCACAACACCTGTATTGCCCCAAGCGGCAGCAGCGGCTGTAAACAGTATGAAAGTGTTATTTGGCAACCCAAGCAGTAGCCATATTACAGGGCTTAAAGCTAAAGATTTAATGGAGCAAACTCGCGCTAACGCCAGAAAAGTCATCGGCGCAGACACAGGTAATGTGATATTCACAAGCGGGGCGACTGAAGGGATCCAAACGGCGATTATCTCAGCCCTTGTTGAAGCGAAAAAATCCCTTGATTCAGATAAACAATATAGTTTGTTATATGGCGCCACAGAGCATAAAGCAGTGCCCGAATCATTAAAGCACTGGAATCAAATCTTAGGCATCAATGCTGACATTAAAGCGATTCCTGTTGATGGGATGGGAAATTTAGACAAGCAATTTATTGAAAAAGAAGCCCCAAGCGCATTAATGATTTGTACTATGGCAGTAAATAATGAAACTGGCGTTTATCAGGACTTGCTCGCACTTGAACAAATCATTCGTCATGCTAACAAACATATTTTTTGGATGGTTGATTGTGTGCAGGCGCTAGGAAAAACCCCATTAAACCTAGCGGAAACCACCATTGATTATGCCCCTTTTAGTGGCCATAAATTGTATGCACCGAAAGGCATTGGCTTTGTATATATACGTCAGTCAGCACCATTTACCCCTATCATTGCTGGTGGCGGCCAAGAAAGCGGTTTGCGTTCAGGCACAGAAAACCTACCTGGTATGGCAGCTATTAACGTCATTTTTGAAATGTTACTCAATGAGCAAGATAGTGTATTTGCTAACCTCGATACCCTAAGAGGGTATCAAACACAATTAGTGAACACGTTAAATACCGCTTTTCCTGAAGTGGTATATAACCATAGCGTTGAAAACAGCGTGCCAACTACAATTAACTTTGCAATTTCAGGGTTTAGCAGTAAAGAAATCATGGATTTATTTGATGCGGCTAACATTCGTGTTAGTTCAGGCTCTGCTTGCTCATCAAAAGTCACTCGCAGTTTTGTACTCGATGCCATGGGATTACCTGCCTGGCAAAGTGAATCAGCAATTCGATTGTCATTTGGTCCTGCAATTACCCAGACAGAAGTTGATCAAGCCTGTCAACGCATCACCTCTGCAGCCAAAGCGTTAACCCATAGCTGTATGATATTAGACAATGGTGAAATTGATGAAAAGCAGCCGCTCAACGGTTTAGTGCAACTAAGATTTGCCTCCAATTGCACTTGGGTATACGCCGACCAACAAAGCAAACAAGCCTTTATTATTGATCCACTGCCAGAGCTAAACGATCGCTTAGATACCTTATTGCAATGCCAGCAGTTGGAACTGGTGGCTGTAATCGACACCCACGGCCACGCAGACCATCAATCAGGCCGAACTTTCTTAGCCGATAAGCACCTACCTACTCAGCAAACTGATGCATTAGGTTGGCCACAAGCTTGTTTGCAGCATTCGCAACTTCAATACATTGAAATTGGTCATCAATGGCTAGTTAAAGTCGCTACACCTGGCCACACCGATGACAGTATGACGCTATTACTATGCAGTCCATTCAAGGATAAAAACGACATCAAACAACAGTGTCAGTTCGCCTTTTGCGGCGACACCGTTTTAATGGGCAGCTTAGGTCGAACAAACTTTGATTCAAGTAGTGCAACTGACATGTTCTCAAGCCTTAAGTTGATACATAGCTTGATTGGTAGTGATACGCTTATATGTGCTAGCCATGATTATAATAATGAGTTTACAACTCATCTCAGCGCAGAATGTCAACGTAACCCACTTTTAAGAAATACCCTTAATGGACAGCTCGACGTATACGAGTTTGAAAAGTTAAAAGCTGATTTGGACAGCCATCTTTGCGATCAAACTGGCAGCGAAATTATGTGCGGAGCATTAACTGACAGCCAGTTAGCGGGGCAAGCTATTGTTGAATATAACCATCAGAGTTTGAACTATGCCTTAGCCAATGATGAAGTCACATTAATTGATATCAGAGAACCTCACGAGTACGCACTGCAACACACTGAAGATTCCAGTGAAAACGTTCCGCTCACTCGCTTAGTGCAGTTTATTCAACAACAGCAACAGCAAAAGCATCATAAATGGGTATTAGTCTGTCGCAGTGGCAGTCGCTCATTTGTAGCAGCTCAAGCTATGCATCGTTTAGGATTTGATAATGTTGCTCATCTTAAGGGCGGATACGCATTAAGTAGTTAATCGGTGTAAGGGTTAGCACTAATGGCATTCATCAAACCAATGAATGCCATTAAACCAGTCACTGGCGTAACCACATTCAATATGGTGTGTTTTCGTAAAGCCCTACCAAGCTTGTGTCCCAAGATTTGTTAGCAGCTTTAGTCAGGTATTGATTTCTAGATTTGAATCCAATCTTAATCAAAGTCTAAATCAAGGTCGTGGCGCTTCGCCCATTCTTTTGTAAAGAGCAGACTAAAAGGGAGTGAACTGCGACTCCCTCTATACTCTTTATTAAAGAATTAGGCCCCCGCAGCTCCGGCGAAATTTAAACAGCAAAATTTCCAACGGAGAATCATCCAGTTTTAAACTTCATTTTGAGTCCGCTTCGGCAAGCTACAAAAATCACTAACGCTTACGATGGGGCGTCCCTTCCCCTCGAAAGCTAGCCAGACATCCATGTCTGGACTCACGCGATTTTCTTACTTGCCTCAATTCAAATTGAACATTCAAAGAAGATCAATAGCACCTAAAAACCTATGTATTCAATTTATCGCACAGACTAAATAAACGAACCTGCGGGCACAATGATCTCCGTTGGAAATGTCCGAATGCGTTGAGCTAATTTACGTGATGGAGGCAGGACGCCGACATAGCCTCAGATTGAGCCAAGGATGGCGAATCTGAGGCGGTAGTAAATTAGCTCTGTAGCATGAGGAAAAACACTTCGCCGGAGCGGCAAGGGATATCGAAAAGGGAAATGCTGTTGTTTCCCTTTCGTCGGGTGTGGGCGAAGCGCCACGACTTTACGCCTAAACATTTTTAGTGATTTATATCAATAACATAAAACCACCAATATGTTATAAACTTAAGTCAATAACAGTTAATTAGAAGTCATTATTTTTAAAAATTAAAATGGAGTTAATTTTGAAGAAAGTATTAATTAGCGTAGGTTTTATACTTTTAACAGGTTGTACAAGTGTCAATATCGAGCAACTTGACCCTAAAATGCAAGTAAGTCACGTATGTATTGAAGAAAATCCCAAAGTAATCGTTCACGACTTTTTACCTGTTGTTCAAAAAGGCTTTAAACGTCACGGAATAACAACTGAAGTTTATACTGACAGTATGCCAAACTATTGTGACTACCATTTGAACTACACCGCTTTGAAAACTTGGGACATGGCTATGTACATGCACCATGCAGAGTTATGGCTATACCGTGGGCTAGATAATATTGCATATGCCGAATATCACCTTAATGGTAAAGGTGGATTAGCTTTAAATAAGTGGGCAAGTGTAGATTCCAAAATGGATCCGGTTATTAATAAACTTCTATCAGGTTACTCACCTGAGATTGTTGATGCTTACCGTAAAGCTATCCCAACGAATAAACCTAAGAAGTTAGCCTCAGAAAGTACAGAAGATCAATTAAGGAAATTGAAAAGGTGGTTGGGGGAACAGCTTATTACTCAGGAAGAGTATGAACTAGAAAAACAAAAGGTACTTACAGAGAAGTTATAACAAAGCAAAAGCTAATTAGTTAGAGATTAAAATCCAATAAGAAAGGCGACAGTTTGGTCGCCTTTTTGCTGTTAACTCATATTAGGTTAATTTCAAATTATCCTAACTTAACGCGTGCATTACGGAACATACGCATCCATGGGCTGTCTTCTGCCCACTCGTCTGGGTGCTAAGAGTTCGCAACGCTTCTGAATACACGCTCTAGATGCGGCATCATAATAGTCACTCAGCCATCTATGGTAGTTAATGCAGGGTTTGCATTTGGTGAACCATTTGGGTTTTCTGGGTATTGCGTTGCAATTTGACCGTAACCGTCAACGTAACACAGCGCCACTGTATCTGATACTTCAGAAATTTAGTAGGGTCAGTGTAAGCTTTATTTGAGCACCATACATTTCCTGACCTCAAGACCAATTTTATACCCTTTGCTCTAACTCGTTTCTGTCCAAATATTTGTTAGTGTTTGTGAAGCCAACATCGGTAATAAAGTAACATGCCTTATGAGCGGGTTTATCAATGGTAATCCATTTCTCTGCTTATGCTTGTTGCACGATTAAACGCTAGCTTTTCCCTCGCAATTAGCAGTCATTGCTGCGCTGTCCGCGCTTAATAAACCACTTCAGGCTTTTTAGTTATTGGTCGCTTGGTGATTTCTTGTTAAAATCGCAGCAAATTTATAGGAGCGTTTAACAATGGCAATGTATGTAGTGGGTCATAAGATCCCAGATTCAGATTCAATCTGCGGTGCAATCGCACTAGCTTACTTAAAAAATCAAATTGAAGAGCCTGCAATTGCAGCACGTTTAGGTGAGCTTTCACCTGAAACAGCCTATATCTTAGATAGATTTGGTTTTGAAGCACCAGAATTCAAAGAAAGCTACGCAGGCGAAGAAGTTTACATCGTTGACCATTCAGAACTTACCCAAGCACCAGATGATATCGCTGAAGCGACTATCGTGGGTATCGTTGATCATCACAAATTAGGTGACTTAACGACCTCTACCCCGCTTGAGTGTTGGATCCGTCCAGTAGGCTGTTCAAATACAGTGATTAAAATGATGTACGATTTCTACCAAGTAGAAATCCCAGCTAATATCGCTGGCATCATGATGTGCGCTATTTTAAGTGACACGGTTATCTTCAAATCGCCTACCTGTACCACTGCTGATATCCGTTGTGTTGAAGCATTAGCTGAAATCGCTGGTATTGAAGACTTTAAAGAAGTCGGCATGGAAATGTTCAAAGTAAAATCAGCAGTTGAAGGCACACCAGCCCGTGACCTTGTATTGCGTGATTTTAAAGACTTCAACATGAACGGTAACCTTGTGGGTATCGGTCAGCTAGAAGTTATCGACTTAGCAGTATTTGATGATATCAAAGCAGATTTAGAAGCTGATATTGCAGCACTAAAGGCTGAAGGCAATCGCCACAGTGTTTTATTATTGCTAACTGACATCATGAAAGAAGGTTCAGAAATGTTAGTGGTTTCTGACGATGAATTCCTTACAGAAAAAGCATACGGTAAAGCCAGTGTTGATGGCCGCGTATGGTTAGACGGTGTATTAAGCCGTAAGAAGCAAGTTGTACCATCTCTACAAGATGTGTTTGCATAAATTGCAGAAACTGCGAGTCTTCAATGTACCTCGCTAAAACGAAAAAAGCTGAATCATTTGATTCAGCTTTTTTGTATCAAAAACAAAATGCAGCGTTAGCACTTAAGAATCGAGAGTTAAAAACATAAAGTATCAATACTCACGATTAATGTGTTTCGGTCAGAAGTTCAATCCAAGCCTCTGAATCTGCAACCATAAACTTGTAACTTTTATGATTGTTTAACTCTATTTTAATCGCATCAGCGGTTACGGGTAATATCCCGCCTCCCGTTCCCCAGCACTTTTCAACCTTCTCAATATCAGTGAGTGCAATCTCATACGGCCCCATTTCAAATATCTTATTTGAAGCTTCAAAATACAAACGGCTTTTAGTTAACGATAGCTGGCCATCTCCACTAAATGCCCCATTCTGCGCAGTAGCAAATGTAGACCTTACAACTGTTTCATCACCAAAATCTATTGTACTCATTGGTCATTCCTCACCTTGTCGCTCACTGATATCACCGTTAATATTGCTCGCTGTTCTCTAACAATAAATAGATGTACTATCAGTTAGCATCACCGATATTACTGCTATCATTAGCCATAAATTTCATTTTACTGAATTAATTATAGTCGGCTAAAGCTGAACAGCCATTGAATAAAATAAATATGAATAAGGCGATTATGAATACCCTTAAAGTACTTTTGATAAGTTTGAGCATACTTAGTCTGACTGGCTGTATCACAACCCCAGAAATGAATAGTGAACATGTCGCAGTCTTGTGGTCAGAACAAGGTGATATGGATATCTGTGAATTAAAAGGCACTCTTATTGGTTCACAGGGGCATTGGTATGATTATCTGTTTATTACCAATAAAGATTTAACTCAAGGTGCTATTAATCAATTAAGAAATGATGCACTTACACTAGGTGCTAATACGGTATTTCTTTATAAGCCAAAAGTCTTTACCACTTCAGTCACCTTGTTAGCTAATGCTTATACCTGTCCAGCTAACGTAACATAGTCAACCCCTATATCAACTCAACATTGATATAGGCATTGAAATTATTTTAATATCACTTTACATCCATACAGTTAGCATAATAAGTCACAGTCGCGGGCCAGTCTGAAAACACGCCCATAACACCGACGTCTTTTGTTAGCACATCCAATAACTCAAATGCATCACCTTCATTATCGACAGCGTCAGTTATCGATTGATAATACCAACCGCCTGCGCCTTGAGTTAATAGACCTGAACGTTCAAGTGTCCAAGTAATAATATTCAGTCCCGCCCCTTTAGCCGCGACAGCATACTCTGAGGGAACTATTTGATTCTCGGCATCTAGTGTCACCAACCCCCACAATGGCGGGGCAATAATCTTCACGCCATCATTTGCTAGCTCATCCATAGTCGGTGACCACGTCGCACTGTTTTGTGGGTCAAAGTCAGCCAAATCGTATCTATCGTCAAGATACACTCCTTGCTCACCAAAATCTGGACTATTGGCAATCCAGTATTTCACATCTTCAAGGTTAAATGATTGAGGGTAAACATTGGCGGCATCGACATCTGCAGCAACATATTCATCTACCATTTTTTGGGCATAATCTTGCTGGCTAAAACCGTCAAATGGCATTGCTACACTGGCCGACTTTAGCTCTGGTGTCATCTTTACTCCAGCCGCTTTAAACATAGTGATACTTTCAGCATGGGTCATTAGCGTGCCGCTACCTGAGTATAAATCGGTGCGCCAGTTAGCCGTTCCAGCCATAAACTCTTCAACTGTCGTCGCATTTGGGTTTGCACCATCCATTTTACCTTCAAGCATTTTAAACTCAGCCAAGGTGATATCACTGGTACAACATTGCGCCGTCGCCATAACGCCATTTACTAAGTCTGCAGGGCTGAAAGGGACTGAGCACTTAGCAGCAAGCTCAGGAATAGCTAAAATATTAGTTGTTGTTGCCAAATCACATTGCGAATGACGACATACCAGCGCTTTATCTTGAGTAAATGTCACATCACATTCCACTACACCTGCACCTGAATCAATCGCAGCTTGATAAGACTCTTTAGTATGCTCAGGAAACTGCATTGCCGCGCCCCGATGGCCGATGGAAAAGTCATGTCGATACATTGTTTCACCAGCACATTGGGTCAATTGGTTTTTTAACTCACTGTCTTGCATTTGCTCAACTAAATATGAGGGTCTTGGGCCAACACTTACCACCACGGTTTTATCTAATTTCGCATCAACCTCACCTTGGCCGTTATCATCGTCATCATTACAACCTGAAATAAATAACAAACCTAGTGACATCGCTATTAGCGCAAGTTTGTTTTCACTCTTCATCAACATGCTTAACTCCATTTAATTTTTAGATGTACCTAGCAATCAGCTCAAACTTAAGCACAATTTGCTAAGCCACTTCGGAACGTAACCTTGCATAATCTAAAGAGTAAATGTGACTACAAAACAAACAAAATATGACATTTATTAGCATTTAATAATACAAAGAGTCCCATTAATGGGTGAACTCTCCGACTAACTGTAATAATCTATTTTAAATAGCTAATGGATAACTTGTAATAGTTCATAGGCGTCAAACCTTACTGAGATAATGTTTGCTCAAAACCGCTCATTTTTAGGATGATAAATGATTACTCACGAACCCAATGCACACTATATGGCCAATCCTAACCGATATAAAAATATGGCTTACGAACGATGCGGGCGCAGTGGCATTTTGTTACCTAAGCTCTCCCTAGGGTTATGGCAAAACTTCGGTGAAAACGACTCTCGAGTCAATGCTGCTAACATGCTTCATACAGCCTTTGACTCTGGTATAACCCATTTTGACTTAGCTAATAATTATGGCCCTAATTATGGTGCTGCCGAATCAACTTTTGGTTCAATCTTTAAACACGACTTAACGCCTTATCGTGATGAATTGATTATTTCTAGCAAAGCGGGTTATGACATGTCGCCAGGCCCTTACGGAATGGGTGGGTCACGTAAGTACTTGGTATCAAGCTGCGATCAAAGCCTTAAACGCACTGGCTTGGACTACTTTGATATCTTTTATCATCATTGTATGGATGCTGATACGCCATTAGAAGAAACCATGCAGGCACTGGATTACATTGTGCGTTCAGGCCGTGCTTTATACGTCGGGATTTCAAATTATCAACCTCAGCAAACCCAACAAGCCATTAAGATACTGCAAGATTTAGGTACTCCTTTATTAATCCATCAACCACGGTATAACCTGTTTGATCGCTGGATTGAAAATGGTCTTACGGAAGTGCTAAAAACTGAAGGCGTTGGCTCGATTGTATTTTCGCCTCTGGCGCAAGGCTTATTAACCAGTAAGTACCTCAATGGTATTCCTAAAGATTCTAGAGCAGCACAAGAACATCAAATTTACCTCGCCGAAAAAGACCTCACTTCAGCAAAAATAGCAAAGGTGAAAGCCTTTAATGAACTAGCACAGCAGCGTGGACAATCGTTAGCGCAGATGGCCATTGCATGGACACTGAATAATGAAGCTGTAACAACCTGTTTAATTGGTGCCAGTCGTCCGGCGCAAATTCTCGACTCTGTTAATGCACTGAATAAGCTAGACTTTAGCCAACAGGAATTAACTGCAATCAATAACATTCTAAAGGAATAGGATTTAAACGATGAACAGCCTAATCAATGATAAAGCAACATCTGGCAAACCACTAAAACACCGTGCAAAAGGGGCTATAGCCATGACAATGATGATAACCGCATTAGCCCTAGTTAACCCTGTTGCCGCTGAAATTAATCCCGCACAGCTTGCAGATATAAAAGCGATCAAAATTAACAACAGCCAGGTGATTACAGCAGGTTTGCCGACAAGCTCTGAGTTTGAAACGCTCAAACAAGCAGGCGTTGAGGTCGTGATTAACCTAATTCCGACCAATAATCCTAACTTTCTTGCTGAAGAACCCGAATTAGTAAACGATTCAGGGATGAAATATGAAAACATCGAAGTCGATTGGCAGCAGCCAACAATAGAAAATGTTGAGCAGTTTTTTAATGTGATGGAACAAAACAATGATAAGTCGATTTTAGTGCATTGCGCCGCCAACTATCGCGCCTCAGCATTTTACTATTTGTACCTAGCTACCCAAGGTATCGATGTTTCTGGAGAAGTACTAGAAGATACATTATCGCCTTGGGGGGACTTACAACAAAGCTTTGAAAAATACC
Source organism: Shewanella sp. 2_MG-2023 (assembly GCF_030548905.1). Lineage (NCBI taxonomy): Bacteria > Pseudomonadati > Pseudomonadota > Gammaproteobacteria > Alteromonadales > Shewanellaceae > Shewanella > Shewanella sp. 2_MG-2023. The sequence continues at coordinate 279,403 of NZ_JAUOSO010000004.1, read as the reverse complement.
CACAATGGCAAGCACTCATTGAACAAGTAAAGCTCAAATATACAAATCAATAACCTAAGCGTTTAAGGGCAATCTATCCGTGGCAGTCCTACATCTTAGCTGCTTGCACTTGAGTGACTTAAGCAGCCACGATGATGTCCATCAAGTTTCGCGGATAATGCTTTACACGAACTGCAGCTTAAGCGCCTTTTATAGTTCTTTTCAAAAAACTCTGAAGTTCGATTTTCTAGGCTCTGGAACAATTCTTGATTGAGTGCCGTTTGCCACTGATATTGAGCCATCAATCTCGATAAGTGGCGGTAACATGTCGTAGATTGATCTGACAAAAAGTCTGGTGAAATCAATTTACTCTCAAATTGAGTCAGTGACCCTGTTAAGTAAAAAGCTATCCCTTGAACCAACTCTTTGGCTTGTAAAGGTGTTGCTGTTAGTTCACCATTTTCAATAGCTAATTGCACCGCATCAGTTAACCATTGCCAAAACGAATTAATACGTTGTTTGAATAGCTTTACTTTTTCATCACTTGCTAACTTCCAAATCATTGCATTAACAGAAACAGACCGTAAGGTAAAAAAGCTTCTGCTTCTTTTAATGGTTTCAAAAGTAAATAAAATAGGTAGCAGTAATCTTTCTTGTGCAGATAGTTGAGGATTTTTTTCTACAAATAGCGGCATGTAATTTGAAGTCGCACTGCGTAAAAACAAGCACACTAAAACATCTTCTTTGCGTTCAAATAACTTATACAAAGTCCCTGTTGAGCAGCCGACATCTTTAGCTATCTGTGAAAATTTGAATGACACAATCCCTTGGGACTCAATCAAAAGCTCTGCAACATCTAAAATTTGGTCACAGCGAAGTTGAGTCAATGTTTCTGTAGGACATTTCATAATGCATACCTAATATTTGATTAACTCAATTATCATCCTTATTACTCTTTATAGGTATAACATCGGTAGATAATCGGGATTAAGTTCACGCTCATTAAGCTTTTTCATTGGTCTTTGTGATTCAGTTCATATCTTATTTCAATAGTGATAATTAACTCCCGTTTATTCACGTAAAAACGCATTGATAACTCAGTAGTTCATGAACAATGTTCTTGACCCACTTCACGAATAAAATTGCCCCCCCAAAAAAAGCGTGATGCCATTCAAATTTGAACAGCATCAATTTGTTTATCTTAGTCGCATCAAAATGTGAGGAAAGATAAATGCACAACAGACGTAACTTTTTAAAATTAAGCGCAGGTGCTGCAATCGGCGGATTAACTGCAGCCATGCCAGCTAGCGCACAACAAAGTCAATGTGAAGAAATTAACTGGGATGAATCAGTTGATGTTCTTGTTGTTGGTTCTGGGTTTGCAGGACTATCGGCTGCTATTAATGCCAAAAAGCAGCAAATCGGTAGTGTACTTGTATTAGAAAAAATGCAGGTAATTGGTGGTAATTCTGCAATTAATGGCGGTTGGTTAGCGATTCCTCAAAATCCAATTCAATTAGCTCAAGGTATTAACGATGATTCTCCAGAAGAATTAGTTAAAGACCAAATTATCTCAGGCAGAGGCATGCAAAATGTCGATATGCTGAGAACCATCGCGAATCGTTCATTAGATTCTTATGACCTATGTATTGAAACCGGTGTGAAATTTCGCGAAGGATTTAACATCCAAGTGGGTGGTCATAATAAAGCGCGCGCTATCAGAACTCAGCATGGTACTGGCGGTGATATCACCACTAAATTATTCGAAGCAGGTAAAAAGGTAGGCGTGGAATATCGCTTACAACATTACATTGAAGACTTCATTATGGACGGCCAAGAGATCGTTGGTGTGAAGGTAAGACAGAATTATCGTTACCCAGATCTTAAAACGGGTAAAACAATCTATATCAAGGCTAACAAAGCCGTTATCCTCGCGCACGGTGGTTTTGCCCAGAATATGGAATTACGCCAAATGGTCGATCCATCACTGGATCCAACATTAGATTGTACCAATGCTCACGGCGCTACAGGTGAAGTAACCTTAACCGCAATGGCTAACGGCGCCCTACCTGTCCACATGAATTTAATCCAAACCGGTCATTGGGGTTCTCCTGATGAAGGCGGATTCGGCTGGTCGAATGCATTACTTTCGATTGGTTGGCACCAAGGTGCAGCTATTAGTGTACTTAATGGCAAACGCTTTATGGATGAGCGTGCAGATCGCAAGACCTGCTCTGAAGCGATTATGAAAAATCGTTATGAAGACAACAGCCCAGCCTACCCAATTGTGCTGTTCAACTATGAGAACTATAAAGACGACGACCGTGTTGTTCGTTCATTACGTGACGAAATGGCTTGGAAATTGGACTCATTGGATGATGTTGCCAAGAAGTTTAGTATTTCTGCGACAGCGTTGAAAAACACAATTACTGAATATAACCAGCATGTTGTAGACAGAACCGATCCGTTATTCAACCGTAAGATGGACACTGCAGAGGTATTAACAGGGCCATTTGTTGTTTCACGTATTTGGCCAAAAGTGCATTACTGCATGGGTGGATTAAAAACAGATTTAGGTGGCCGCGTGATTGATGGTCGCTCAATGAAACCGATTAGAAAAATGTATGCCATCGGTGAAGCTACTGGCGGCATTCATGGTGAAGCTCGCTTAAGTTCGACCTCATGTCTTGAGTGCTTAGCAATGGGCATTATCGTTTCTGAAACTATTAAATCTGATCTGTAGGCTGAACCACCATGAAAAAATTATTACTAGTCGCTTTTTTATCTACTGCGTTTTTAGCCACCGCTAATGCGGGTGAGCTATATACCGTCAAAGGAAAAACGCAAGGCAGGGTGAACCACGAGATGCTTTATCAAGATGGCTGTAATGCTTGCCATCAAGGTTCACCAAGAGCGAATACCACAGATGAGGCCTGTGTGGCATGTCATGGCACTGTTGAAACAATTGAAATTGATGAATCAATTTTAGCAGTACCAGAAGCACACCCACACAAGTCTTTGCATTATAACCAAGGCGCAAGCTGTTTAGCCTGTCATAGCGAGCATACAAAAAAAGCTCCTACCTGTGCTGACTGTCACCGTACTTGGTTCCATGAAATGTAACACAACAATAAAACAACAATGATTTTATAGGGAACGAGAATGAAGAAAACCGCCAAGTTTATGTTGTCGATGGTGGCCACAGCGATTGCTATGTCTTCTGCGCCAGTAATGGCTGAAGAACAAGAAGATGGTATTAACATCGGGGGCGCAGTGCGCGTCAATTATGCGTATAGAGATTACGACGAATCTAATAAAGATAAATTAGGTGAGCTTGATTTCGATATGGCTGCCATTAAGTTTGATGGTAAAAAAGATGACTGGGGCTTAGCTGCTGAGTACCGCTTTACCGCAAACACCAATTACATCAAATATGGTTACGGCTATTATGATATTGATCCGAATTGGCAGCTACAAGTCGGTATTAATAAAGTGCCCTTTGGTAACCCTGAGTTTATCTCTAACAGTTGGTGGTTTGGTTTACCTTACTACTTAGGTTTTGAAGATAATCACGATGTGGGCATTAAAGCCTCTTACGACAATAATGGCTGGAACACTGATTTCGCGTTCTACAAAAATCCTGTTTACAGTGCAACTGAAAACAAGCGTTATTCAGCGTCATTATTCAGTGGTGAAATCAATGGCACTGAATATCATAACGAAGAAACCAATGGGTTTAACTTTAGACAAACCTATACCTCTGAGTATGAAGGTGGCTCTACAACGTTTGGTGGTTCTGCTCAATATGGTCAAATCTATAACAGTGATACAGGTAATATGGGCGACCGTTATGCTGTAGCGTTGCATTTAGATAGCACTTACAAAGGCTGGAACTTGCAACTGCAAGCGATGCAATACGAATATGACGCGGCTGACTCTGCTGACGACAATAAAATCGGTATTGCAGTGGTGAGTTGGCAATATGAAATCGCTTCTAAAGGCCAGGCCTATAGCGCTAACATCGCTAAAACCTTCGCCACAGATTTCGGTAGCGTAAAATGTTACAACGATTTCGGTTTAATGACCCCAGATGTTGCTGATGACAGTTATGACAACAGCATGCAAAACGTCACAGGTTGTGCGATTTCTGCTGGTGCAACTTACACTATGATTGACTTTATTTTGGGTAAGAACATGACGTTTTCTACCGCTAATAATGACCACGTAGGTTTACCTGAGTTTGGTAATGATTGGGACAAACGTATTAACATAAACTTTGGTTACTACTTCTAATGAAGTCGTAATCAAAACCGTTACCAACGGTTAATTCATTACTCTCAAACAGGCAGGAACTGACTCTCTCGTTTCTGTCTGTTTTATTGCTCACTTTATCAATCAAACATTGTCTTTATCAACTAAAACCAATGTCATAAACCACTAAGCAGTAATCACTCCAACTATGAAAACACCTTCAGTTAAACTGCCTCTACTGGCCTGTATGGCGGTAGTTGCTCATTCTTCACATGCCATGGATGTCGAACTCGGTGGGTTCATTAAAATGAACGCTCGCTATGTGAGTGGTGATGTCGAATTTCAAGACTTATGGACTGGTGGAGGTTCAATTTCTGAGCCCACTAAACGGACACAATTTAGTGCTCAAGAATCACGATTAAATCTTGCTATATTTTCCGAGGAGGTAAAAGGTTTTATTGAAATGGATTTTGTCGGTTCCTCTCAAGGTAACCCAGTTATTTCAAATTCATACAGCCCCCGTCTACGGCATGCTTTTATCGAATATCAAGATGTTATGGCAGGGCAGACTTGGTCAACGTTAGTCAATACTTCAGCCTTTGCTGAAACAGCAGATTTAGGCGGGCCATTGGTTGGTCAGGCTATGGTGAGACAAGCTTTAATTCGTTACACCCATAACGATTGGCAATTTGCACTTGAAAACCCTTATACCTACGGTACCGATGCAGTCACTGAAAGTAACGACTCAAGCCAACAAGAGTGGATTGATACCCGCAACGACTATGTACCTGATCTCATCGTACGCTATAACAAAAAAGGCGATTGGGGCAACATATCAGCATCAGGCATTATTCGTTATCTCGATCCTGTTGATACCCAGCAATTAAGTAAAGGTATTTCAGTGGCTGGAAAGTTTAGAACCTTCGGCAAAGATGACCTTCGTCTACAACTACATTATGGTCATTTAGGGCGTTATGTAGGGACTGATGCCGCAAAAGATATTATTGATGGTGAATTAGAAACCACGCTGTCAGCTATGATGGCTTATCGCCATTTCTGGACTCACAGACTCCGAAGTACCGTTTTTATAGGCCATACAACGACAGAAATTGAGCGCACTCGTCGAAATCATTTTGGCGCGAATATATTTACCAATCTTACTCCTGAGCTCTCTGTTGGTTTTGAAGTGGGGCAATACGCCATTAACGATAAATCGCCGAGTTACAGTAATGAATTAGTAGACACTGGACAATCACAATACGCCCAGCTCAGTATGCAATATTCATTTAGGTAATAAATGTGGAATTTAATTTCAAATTGCAGGGTTAAAAACCTATTTCGTATAATTGTACGTATTTATAAACCAATTAAACTTATAAAAATTGACCAACAACAATAAATCAAATGAATATTTGAACATATTCTCAATTACTTAAGATTAGCGATACTAGTCACGAATAAAATTGTCGTTGCGATACCTGCGTGATCTATTTCACCTTTATGTTACCAAGATGAATTTATAGTTAAGTCATAGCAAAAGTAAAGATTAATATCTCACAGTTCCAACTAGGATAAACAATGAAACTTAAAATGATTTTTGGTATTGCTGCGCTTGCATCAACAGCTGCTGTTGCGCAAGGCCCACAATGTAACCATGCACAACTTCCTTACCAACAAACAACACCAGTACCATTTGACAGCAGTGTTCATGCTCCTCAAAACACTATGCCAGTGCAGTGTAGTAACCCTGAAGTTGAAGCATATATCGCTGATTGGGAAGCTGGCAAGATTGATTTCAACACTATCCAAGCCAATGACAGCATCGCTAAAGATCAGCGTTTCTGTAAAACACTGGATAATGAAGGCAACGTACTTGAAGCTAAAAACTGTGAAGTTGCTAACTCTCCAGTAGGATACATCTGGAAAGACTTGGCTGATTCACCAGTGGTTATCGGTATTACTAACGGTGGCAAGTCAGATCATGAGCCTCATTTCCACGGCCAACCTGAGTGTTATTACGTGGTAAACGGTGGCAGTAAAACGTTAGCAGAAAACAAATTCCAGCCATTGGAAAAAGGCCAATATTTCTATATCCCAGGCAATGCTATCCACAACACACCAATCCTTGAAGATAAAGGTCTTGGCGTAATGTACTGGTATCCAAACAATGCTAATTTCAACGGGTTTAAATACTACTGGCGCCGTGATGTGAAAAACCTTCGCGTTGCAGAAGAAGCCTTTGACCGCGTAGATGAAATCCGTAAGCGCGATCTAAACTTAGGTCCTTACGGAACAAATGAAGCAATCTTTAAAAAGTAAATAGCGACTAGCTTTTATAATTTATCGATCGTTAAGTATTTAATAATCCCCATTTAAATATCACCTCCAAATATAAGTGGCCTACTTTTAATATTAAAGTAGGTCACTTTTTTATGTTTTAAAAACAAAAACGGCCACTTTCTTGTTCCAGAAGCTTTAAATTAGCGGCCCTAGTTTTCGTTCAAATGTTTTGTATTGATTAGCATAAATGGCTAAGCGTCAGAAACAAAAACGGCCACTTTCTTGTTCCAGAAGCTTTAAATTAGCTGACCTAGTCTTCGTTCAAATGTTTTGTAGCGATTAGCATAAATGGCTAAGCGTCAGAAACAAAAACGGCCACTTTCTTGTTCCAGAAGAAAGTGGCCTAGTGTTATTTTTTAGCAATAAAAGGATGAAGTAATATCGCTAAATTGAACACTGATCTTGCTATTTTTACTTATCACTTCTTCGTTTAAAAACGCCTGTCTTAAATAACGTCTTATCAATAAAGAAGCGTGTGATTAATTGCAAAGAAGTGTTCCAGACTTCCTACTCTAAATCACACTACATACTGGATTTTTAGCATTAAAAGGATGAAGTAATAATGCTAAAAATCAGTACCTTGTTACACTCAAGAAAACCAAAGGGTTACCATATACCCGCAGTGCAGTGACAGATAACCCTGTTACTATTTTTAGTATTGGTAATCGAATTGCAGAGTGAATTCTGTTCCTGGCTCTTTTGCGTATACCACCACGTCTTGCTGATCGTATTCGGTAGTTTCGCCTAGGATATTCTTCACTTTAAATTTCACCCCAAAGCTTTCTGTTGGCAGGTAGCTGTATGTGAAATCTAAACTATGAAAAGGTTGCTCATAAACATCATCTAACCCGCCGCGTCCGCCATAAGCAATACGTTCACCAAACACGTTGTATACCAGTGTCGCACTATGTGATTCATTGGCTGAATCATAGCTAAACTGCATGTTGGCAACCCACTCAGAGTGACCTGTCATACGGCGTTTATTATTAGTTGGGTCAATCTCACCATTCGCTAAGATTTCAATTTCTGAATCACTTAAGGTTAAGTTACCCGCGACAAAGAAGTCTTCCCAGAATCCGCCTTCTGTGCCGATAAAGCCAAGGTCATGTAAAAACTCGGTTTCGATACCATAAATAACGCCTGATTCAGCATTGTAAAACTTGAGCTGACGACCAGCTTCAGAAATACGTTGAATCGCTTCAATCGGGGCATCGACGTCTTTGTAGAAACCGCCAACACTTAAGTTTGCGCCATCTTCTGAGTAGTATTCCCAACGTAAATCCAAGTTGTAAATATCAGAGCTTTCAAGCTCTGGGTTACCGAAGAAATCAAAACCAGTAATAGGGTCTTGGAAACGTACTGGCGCAACTTCACGTAAGTCAGGGCGCACCAATGTTTTACTTGCACCAAATCGCCACTGACTCACATCAGATGATTTCCAGGTTAACGACATTGATGGGAACCAGCCATCTTCAGCGATAGCATAGTCTTCCATGTCATAACGACCACCTTCATCTGAGATTTCGCCATCAGGCGTTAGTGGTAATGTCACTCGGCGGAAATCTTCATAGCGAACACCCGCAACAAAGCGCCATACGTCATCAAAGTCGATATCAAGGTTAACAAACCCTGCATCAATCATTTCTGCGGCAATGTAATCTTCAGTGTCTGTTGAAGCATCTTTAAGTTCTAAATCAAGGGTGTCATTGGCAATATTGTCATCAGAGAAAATATTATCAAAATCAGTCGATAGGATGTCGCCATTAGGATCGGTTGGACTTAAGCCAACATCAAAACCTAAACGTGTTGCATAGCTTTCACGGGTGCGCTCAAAGTATTCGTAACCACCACTAATTTTTAGCACGTTCATGCCAAATTCAAACGGTAGGGTTAAATCGAACTTGTAATTTTCGGTATTATCATCAAGGCGGCTATAAACATATTTAGGCGCATCTTGAGTATTCAAGTTACGGCTTGTCATGTTATTAGCATCATCAAACAATACGTTATAAGTGTACGAAAGCTCATTAGGTGCATAACGCTTAGAGCTTGCGTTTGAATACATCCAATTAGCTTCTAAGTCCCATAGATACTCAAAGAAATGGTTACCCTGAATTTGGTTACTAATCAGATTACGTTCTTCATATGCCACATCGTAAACTTGCAGAGCATTAGGCTCTGAAATTGTATCGATGGTTTCTTCAATTGCCACAGATACATCATCTGAAGTGTCGCGCAGGTAAGTCGAGAAGGTTTGAATTTTATGGTCGTAACCAATTTCTAAACCTAAATTGAGCATGCCAGACATTTGCACAATCGAATCAGTACCCATAACATCTTTTGAGTTTTCGATTTGCACGTTGTCAGCATCACCGGCTAATTCCACTTCCGTTTTGGTGTAGTTTTCAGCTTGTTTCTTATAAGAAACTGCCGACATTGCGCCAAAAATAATGTCATCAGTAATATCCCAGCGATCGCCAATAGCGATGTTACCGCGAATACCTGGGTCAGTGCTTTCAGTAAATACCGTCATATCACGATACATATCACTGGCTAACCCACGGTTAATTTCCTGCGCCTCGGCAAAATCAATGGTACCGTTTGAACCAGTCACGATATCAATTGGGCTGATCCCGCCATACATATTATTGACATCATTAATGCTGTTAGGCATTGAACGAGTGCCGTCATCTTGGCCCATCCAATCATCACCACCACCGTTATAAGTGAAAGTGTCATCAGAATCGTTGGTGTTGTAACGGCCACCCAAAGACACTTTAAAAAAGAAGTCTGCAGGTATGGATTTAGTGCGAATATCAACATGACCACCACCAAATGCTGCTGGCGTACTGGCTGTACTGGCTTTTTGTACTGATAGTGACTCAATAATAGAGGCTGGGAACATATCCAGCGGCACCACGTTACGAGTTGGGTCTGGTGATGGCACAACAGCACCATTTAAAGAAGTACTTGAATAGCGTTCTCCCAAACCACGTACGTAAATAAACTTGCCATCTTTTAGTGTCAAACCGGTCACACGGCGCAGCGCTGCGGCAGCGTCACTGTCACCGGTACGAGAAATTTGGTCTGCACCCATGATGTCAACAACCGTTGGTTGTTCACGACGTTCTTCAACTGCTGCTGAAGCAGAAGTGCGCAAGCGACCCGTTACAGCAATCACTTCAATTGGGAAATCTTCACCTGGATCAACCGCAGGCGTTTCTTCCGAGTAAGCTGGTAGCGTTGTAAAAAGAGAGGCTGCAGAAATGGCAGTGACAACAGCTAGACTTAGCTTGTTAGCGATAAAACTCGGCTTGGTTTTCATAGCGTTATTCAATCCTGTACACAGTTCAGGTTGCGCCTTCGTCTTGGGAAACTCTATTTACATGGCTTACACAGACGAGGCAGAAAGTATTGTCTTATTGACTCAATATCACTTACTAAAACCCTGAGATAAGGGTTTTAATTAATGCCAGCAAGCACTGCTTGCTGGCATTATCAGGGCAGATTTACTTGATAAATGCCCAACCTTCACGCCAGTCAGTCTGGCCATCGAATGCACCGATATAATCAGTTGATTCGAAGAAAGTATCAGTCGTGCTCATATCAAGACCAGTACCCAGTAACACAGTGTCAGTACCTGCTGGCATGCCATCTGTTAATGTGACTTCTTGTGCAGAGTTACCTGTTTGCGCTAGGAACCACGCTTCGGTATCAACCGCATCAGTTGTCGCATCATTATCTGAGCTGTATTTAAATGGCTCGTTACAATCGATTACTGAGTGAGAAATCATTAATGAACCATCATTAACATTGTCAACAAGACCTGCATACGTACCGTCTAGCTCTAGACACTCACCTGATTCAGTCTCCGAAGTTGAACCTTTACGACCTTGAATCAATAGGTTGTGGATTGACGCTGCTGTAGCAACACGAAGGATAATCCCTTCACCTTTGTCGCCACTGGCATTTTCAATGTCAGTACCTGGAAGGATGGTCACGTTAGAGATAGTTGGATTAGACACTGGTGTATCGTCAGTTCCTTTATGGCTATCACCTTCAAAACCACGGTTTGCTTGACCATCTTCATGAGTGATATACACATATTGTGCTTTACCCTGCCAGCCATTAGTCCAATCTAAGCTGTCATCGAAGTTGTCAGTTAAGTAAACATATTTAAGGTTGACTGCACCGCCCCAGAACTCAACACCGTCATCGCCATTAGCGTGAACTTGGATATGGTCAACTTGCGTACCGCTACCTACTGCCGCAAATGAGATACCGTTCATTTCTTGAGTATCGTTCACTTTAAAGCCAGCATACTTAACTACCACATAGCTGATTTGACCGCTGTTATCAGCATTGTCGTTACCGCCGTATGGGAAGTCGCCCACTTCGAATGAAGCATCACATGCATCTTTATCAGGACAAGTATTGGTTTCGCCGTTACCAAGAAGTACTAAACCACCCCATTGGCCACGCTCACCTTCTGCACCCGCAATCACATCTTGCTGCGAAGTCATCACGATTGGATGTTCAGCACTACCTTGAGCCATGATTTTTGAGCCACGGCTAATCGCGATGTAGCTGTTATCTGTTGCAAATAACTGAGTACCAGCTTGAATGGCTAATGTCGCTGAGTCAGTTTTATCACCGCCAACAACCACTGCACCGCCATCCACTTTATACATCACGTTTTGACCAGCAAGCAGTGTTGTATTCGTGGTGATGTTACCTTCGATTGAACAGACTAAAGTCACGCTGTCATCTTTATAAAGGCCTGCAACCACATCTTCTGCAGTTGTGCCAACTGGGCAAGATGTTAATACTGGTAATTCAGTTGGCGCTGGCGCTGCGTCTTCATGAATCGCAGTTGTCCAGCCCGTAGTCCAATCAGTTGTACCGTCGAATGCACCGATATACTCAGCATCCATTAAACGGTCATCCATGTTAGCTAAATCTGCTGCACCGCCAGTTAATGCCACTGAAGATGAGTTAGGCATGTAACCAGTTAGGTCAGATGCACCCGCTAGGTTACCTTCTTGTTCAAGGAACCATTGCTCAACGTCAAGTGCAAGTTCGCGACCTTCATCAGCATCTGGTTTTGCATTTTTAAACGGCTCAACACAGTCGATTAAGCTGTTTTGCATGTTTAAGTTGCCAGCTTCTGCAGTAATAACTGTGTTGTCATCATTCACTTCTAAACACTCGCCAGATGCCACATCACCTTTAACCAGCATGTTGTAAGCGTCTACTGCAGTGCCTTTACGGAATAAGATACCTTCAGCATCATCGCCGCCACTGTTAGTGCCATTAGCCACTTGAATAGTAAAGTTAGCTAAAGTTGGACGAGATTGAGGTTCTGCGTCTGCGCTGCTGTTACTGTCAGCTTCAATACCACGGTTAGAACCGTTATCTTCTTGACGGATATATACGTGTTGCGCGCTACCTTGCCAACCGTTTGTCCAGTCTAAAGAATCATCAAAGTTTTCAGTTAACACAACGTGAGAAAGCGATACGTTACCGCCCCAGAACTCAACACCATCATCGTTATTTTTATGAATTTGGATATGGTCAACAGTTGTGCCCGCACCGACTGCTGCAAAGCTGATACCGTTCATTTCTTGTGTATCGTTGATTTTAAAACCACCGAACTCAACGCGAACATATTGGATAACACCTGAATTATCTTCAGTGTCATCACCACCGTAGCTGTGACTTCCTACTTCAAATGCAGCATCACAACTGGTTAAATCAGGGCATGAGTTAACTGGTGCGTTACCTAAAACAACTAAGCCGCCCCATTGACCCGCTTGACCTTCTTGACCCAATGCAGATTCAAGTGATGTAAATACGATAGGTTCATCTTCTGAACCTTCTGCCATGATTTTAGAGTCACGACTAATCACTAGGTAAGACTCACTGCCACCCACAATTTTAGTGCCTGGCATGATAGATAATTCAACTGAATCGGCTTTATCGCTACCAGCGATAACAGCGCCATCTAGCATCCAAACAACATCGTTACCAAGAATAATATTGTCACCATCTTGGCCGCCAACATTCACTGTCGATGCAGCAGTAGAAGGTGCTAATGTGCCTGACAATACCCAAACTTCTTTACCGTCGATTGCTGCAATAGTTGCACTCTTCTCAGCAAAACCACCGTAAGCAGCTTCCTGTTCTGAAATGTCAGGAGTTGTAGGACCTGGGTTAGTTGGCGTTTCACCGTCTGAACCTGTATCAATATTAATGTCACCACCACAACCAGCAAGTAACAAAGTTGCAGAAAGTGCTGCAGATACAGCATTAAGTTTAAAAATGTTTTTCAGTTCCATTGTCATCTCCGAGGACGGATTTAAGCGTGTTAAGTAATTCGGCTGGACGACAAACTAACCCTCAAAAATGACAAAAAGACTGCGTAAAAATGACAACAACATTTCATTAACATGAAGTAAATATTAAAATCGAATAGAGACAATGACTTACAACTTGATACAGCTTGTTTTTTATTGTCACATTATTAACAATTATTTTACTGAGGTAACGTTTGGTACAACTTTAGAGGGGGCGACTGGAGGAAAAATAAACTAAAACTCAGGTGAAAAACTTAAAAATAGACCTACATCTGACCTAAAATAGACAGTCTATATTGACTGAAAATGACAATATTATGACTGTCGAAACAGGCTCTTTAAGATGAAGTTATAAATGATTAAGTTAAATAACAAAACTAATCACCTTTAGATTTACGGTATCAATCAACGTTCATCACCAAAAGAAACCTGTAGATAACAGATTTAATCGATTAGTACCGATTTAAAAAACGAAAGAAACCACGTAAGTGATGCCATATTGATGGTGATATTATTCATTTAGTCAATATTTTACTTAAGCTTATTTGTGCTTTACCATAATATTAGCAATTGTTAATATTAGTACTATTAATATTAACAGCTTACAATATTCAAAATATAAACTGATACTTCAACTGTCATTTTTCAGAAACGAACAGACTTGGTTCATTTCCCCAAATGAGAAGTTCACAGCATCATTCACATCAAGGACAAGGAATGTTATTCAATACAAATAAGTCACTCACACAACGCACAACTGGCAAAGGCTTTACCCTGATTGAGTTAGTGGTGGTGATTATAATTCTTGGTATTTTAGCAGTCGTTGCGGCGCCAAAGTTCATCAACCTACAAAGTGATGCCAAAATATCTACCGTTCAAGGTGTTAAAGCGGCAATACAATCATCACTGGATTTAGCCTACTCACGGGCAGCCATTGATGGCGTTGAAAAAGACGACCGCAGTGTAATTGATTACAATGGTGAAGTGATTGAGATGAAGCTTGGCTATCCAGAAGCATTTGGTGAAAATGCGGGTGGCGGTTTACCACAAATGTTGGAAATAGGCTCTGAAATTGATTTCTGTTTTGGTAGTGGAACCTGTACACCTAATGTTGAAGTTGGTTCGTCTAATGTTCGCTATGGTTATGATTTAGATGATGAAACGATAAACTGTCATGTTCGTTATATTGAACCAACTGGCACCAATGGTTCAGATACCACTTATACGTTAACGGTTGATATTTCAGGTTGTTAGCCACCGATGTGGTTTCATGTAGATAAAAAATAGGTTTAGCCGTTCAAGCTAAACCTATTTTTTGTTAACAAGCCCTACTAAATCGCTGCTTTATCTTGCGTTTTCCATTGTACGGCCAATAATCCCAGCACCACCGCCACACCAATAACGCCTGTGCCAAATGGATTAAACAACACCCAAGGGACAGTGGCGATTGCAACCAGTCGTTCAACCGTTGAAAGCGGACGTAAAAGGTAACCTTCAATCGATATCGCAATAGCCACGATAATGCTAGCGGTCTGAATAATCGCGAAGGTAAATGCCATCATGCCTGCATCAGGATTAAGCAAATCGGTATAGGCCATCATAATTGGGATTATGAACAAGCCACCTGCTAGCTTAAATGCCTCAACAGATGACTTCATTGGGTTGGCATTTGCCACCCCAGCTCCCGCAAATGCAGCCAGCGCAATCGGTGGGGTTACATTTGAAGTTTGCGATAACCAGAACACAATTAAGTGCGCTGTTAATAATGGCAAACCAAAGTCACCCAACATTGGCACTGCCATTACTGCCAGCACAATATATGCTGCAGTCACAGGTAATCCCATGCCTAACACTAATGCCACTATGCTAATTAACCCAAGCGCCACCAGCATGTAACCGCCCGAAAAGTCCATTACAAATTGAGTAAACTGCAGCCCAATACCGGTTTGCCCTACTACACCAACAATGATGCCAGCGGCGCCACAGGCAACTGAAATTGGTAGCGCTAATAACGCGCCATTTTTCATGCCTTCGATAAACTTTTTAAGACCTATTCGGCTGTGTTTACGCAGTGCTGCTGTCACTAAAATTGCCGCGCAGCCTGCAACCCCGACTAGCAATGGTGAGTATGCCATCATCAATAATGACGTGATGATAGCGAGCGGAATAAGGTGATGAGCGCCGTGTTTCATTACCTCAATGACGGCCTCAGTGCGACTTGCCGCTTTTAGGTTCAACTTGCACGCCATTAAATGCACATAAAGTAAGGTACAGAAGAAATACAAAATGGCAGGCGCAATGGATGCCAACATGATCTCACTGTAAGGCACACCAGTAAATTGCGCCATCACAAACGCACCTGCGCCCATAATCGGCGGCATAATTTGACCACCTGTTGAAGCCGAGGCTTCAATCCCAGCAGACTGCTCAGGCGTATAACCCAGTTTTTTCATCATTGGAATCGTCACTGCGCCAGTGGTTACTGTGTTTGCAATTGCCGAACCTGAAATTGAACCTAATCCAGCAGATGCCAATACAGCCGCTTTTGCAGGGCCGCCGCGATATTTACCTGCAATCGAAAAAGCTAAATCAATAAAGAATTTACCTGCGCCAGTGACCTCTAAAAATGCACCGAACAGTACAAAAATAAACACGGTTGTCGCCGCAATACCCAAAGCAGAACCGAAGACACCATTAGCAGAATAGATTTGGAATTGAATCAACTCTTGTAGTGAATACGCCTTAGTCGCCATTGCTCCAGGCAAGAGATCACCAAAGCCACTATAAGCTAAAAATACGCCAGCAATCAGCACCATCACCCAACCAACGGTACGTCGACAACCTTCTAATAATAAGAGTAATAATGCACTACCTGCGACTAAGTCGGCTGTACCTAAACCATAAAGCAAATGGTCAATATCGTTATAGTCAAAAATCGACATCCGATAACCGGCAAACACGGTCACGCCACACAACGCAAGATCGAATACCCTGCCAAGCATATAGCCTTTTTTACGACGATTTTTAACTAATGGATAATGTAAAAAAATCAGAATCAACACCCAACACAAATGAACGGGGCGAAAATAGGTTGCTGATATAGTTGAGGTAATACCTTGCCAGATTTGAAATGATGATAAGAGTACTGCGATAACTAGCGTAGTGTAGCCAATAATTTTAACGGTTCTTTCATAAGGAAGAGCGCTGGCAACACCTGCGTCAATATCGACCTGTTGCTCATTATCCCCACTCACATACTGCTCGGCTTTTTTGCCCTGTTCTTGGGTCATAGTTTTTCCTCTTTGCCAATGATTGAGTTAAGCCACAATCAATGACCTAAATATACAAAGGCAACATTACGTTGCCTTTGTCTTTTTCACGTTCACCTAAAGGTGTTATAACGACCTAGAAAACTAAGTTAGTTTACTTAATGCTATCTAAATACTTTTGCGCACCAGGATGTAATGGTACACCTTGTAGTCGTTCAGCATTTTCAGGTGTTGTCGCTTCTGCAACCTTAACCACTTTTTGCACTTCTGACATGTTCTCAAAAGCTGCTTTAGTTAAATTAAACGCCATTTCATCGCTCATTTTGGCGCTAACTACAATCACGTTCCACACACTTAATGTCGGCACTGCGCCTACATTGTTGTATACATCAGCAGGAATGGTGTAATTACTGTAAGCAGGATTTTTATCAATGAAAGAGGCACTTTCATCTGCCGATACAGGAATAATGCTCACTTTATGAGTTAACGCCACTTGAGTAACCGCGCCAACACCTTGCCCGCCAACAATAAAGCCAGCATCAATTTGGCCATTGGCTAATGCATTGGTCGTTTCTGAATAGTTTAGGTACACCGCTGTGATGTCTTTTTTCACATCAATACCAATAGACTCAAGTAATGCAGCAGAGGTCACCGCTGTACCACTGGCAGGAGCGCCTAAAGAAATACGCTTACCTTTAAGGTCGGCTAGTGAAGTAATACCAGACTTTTCAAGACTGATTGCGTGAACTAAATTTGGATATAGTGCAAATAAGGTATTCACAGGCATAGCACTTCTGAACTTACCTTCACCTTTATAAGCATCAAGCACAACATTGCCCATCGCGATCCCAGCAATCATATCGCCGCGAACCACTTTAATGGTATTTTCAACAGAAGCGGCTGTCACCTCTGCTTTCACATTAACCTCTGGGACTTTATCAGACCACACTTTCGCTAACGCACCACCAAATGGGTAGTAAATACCACTTTGGCCACCAGTACCTATTGAATAGTTTTCTGCTTGAACCGCAGATGGCAATATTAATAATATCGCTAAAACTAATGCACGATGAAACATAGCCTTCCCCTTAATTTCAATCACGTCCTAATATTAGGATATGATTAAAAACCTTTGTTTATTAATAACTTTTTGTTAACAGTTACGATTTAATTAGCCATCGATAATCACTTATGAGGTAGGCAAAGTCAAGGTGTAGAATAGTCGTAAGAGTTTAGTATTATCTAGACCGAGATAGTCAACAAAGAATGAGAGCTTTTTATGAAACACTAAAAATAAAACAGTATCGGCAACATGTTTTTATGGCTTAAATTAACTTTGATAAAGCAACAAGATCATTTTATACACCCGTTCTCATTCAGCTGAACTGATGACATGTAAGGAATGCATTATTGAGCGGCTCAATCTCAATGAAATCTCATTAACGACATGAAGGCTTATTCAGCTTGATAAAGTGTTTGGCATTGTTCAGGTTTTACCTTAACGGTTTTTGATTTCGGCTTAGACTTTTGTTTGGATTTGGACTTGTATTTAGGTTGCTTACTCGCTTCATTTGACGCCAATATTTGTTTGCGCCACCAATCAAGCTCATCACAACCTGTGCCCGTTGGTGGCGCTTTTTGGTTTTGACATAATGCATCATTTTCAGGGCAAGCCAAACGCACATGCATATGAAGAGAGTGTCCCCACCAAGGGCGCACTTTAGTCAGCCAACTGTCATCTTGCCAGTCCATATTGCACAGTTGCTGTTTGATTGCTGGATTAACAAAAATCCGCGCAACCTCGCTAGACTCAGCTGCTAACCTGATCATAGTGCCGTGATGAGCTTGCCAATCTTGACTAACGTTAAATGCCGACTTATCAACAAGATCTAACTTCTGAGGGGTTTCTCTGGCATCTCTTGTCAATGTCTGCTCAGCTTGGCGAAACCAAATATCTGCATCAAGCCCAACTTGGTGACTTGAATGACCCGATTCAAAATTACCACCGCGAGCCATCGAGATATCACCAATCAAAATATCATTCATCCCTGCTGCTTGGGTCTGTTTAGCAAAATTAGTAATAAAGGCCACTAATTGAGGGTGACCATAATAGCGATGACGCTCTGTGCGTATCACCTGATAACCTTCACCTATCAAGGGTAATGCCTTTGCCCCTGCTAGACAGCCATTGGCATAAGAACCAATCGCTGCAACCTTACCTAAAGATGGAGTATCAAATTGACTCCATTTCATCTGTTGAGCGAAAACTGCAGGAATAGATATAGAGATTAGAATGGTGCCAATAAGTAGTGTGTTTTTCGGCAGAAATACTTTGAACAAATATGACATGTGCAGCACCCTTTTACACTTCAGATGATGAAAAACATAAACAAATTAAGCTTTATCTTTATAGAGTCTAGCAAGAAAATAAGACCGTGAAGTCAGCCTGTTCGGCATTAAGAAGAAGGAATTAAGAAAAAGGAGTTGAGAAAAAGGAGTTAAGAAATTAAAAAGGCATTATCATTTTTAAATGATAATGCCCATATTGCCATTAACCACAAAGATAACTAATTGAGCTAACTTGTCTCTTTACCCTATCGAACATTATTCCCTTTTGGTATTTCATTTCTATACAACAACAAATACATGGTCGGTAAAACCAGTAAGGTCAGCGCAGTTGAGCTAAACAAGCCACCGATGATCACCACGGCTAACGGTTGTTGGATTTCGCTGCCGGCACCTGATGAAATTAAAATGGGAATTAACCCTAGCGCAGATGTGAGCGCGGTCATTAGCACTGGCCGCAATCGGCCCACCGTGCCTTCATAGACACTCTCAAATAAGCTCTCATCACCTTCCATATTTCTAACATGTAAACGTCGCTGATTAATCGCGTCCACCAGCACCACGCCATTTAACACCGCTACCCCAAATAAGGTGATAAAGCCGATAGAACTCGGCACGGACAAATAGGTGCCTGTACTATATAAGGCAACCACCCCGCCAATTAGCGCCAGTGGTACATTCGCCATAATTAAGCCAACCTGTTTGATTGAACCGAACGAGAAATATAACAACAAGGCAATTAATACTATGGATACTGGCACCACTAACATCAGCTTTTGCTGCGCACGTTGTTGGTTCTCGTATTGACCACCAACCACCACAGTGTAACCTGCTGGTAACTCTGCCTTTGGCACTATGGCATAAATGTCATTCACCACCGAGCCCATATCACGCCCTGAAACGTTGGCTTGTACTACAACGCGGCGCTGCACATCATCACGGCGAATATTAGGTGGCGCCATTTCTACGCCTACTTGCGCTACATCGCCTAAACGAACTTGCGCGCCATTGACACCACGTAATATCAAATCTCTAAGTGCATCAGGTGAGCTGCGGTAAGTTTCAGCTAAACGCACATTGATATCGTAGCGGGCATTACCGTCAATGACCTGTCCTGCACTCACGCCACCAATACCTTGACTCACTAAGCTCATCACTTGATCGACACTGATACCGTAACGCGCCAATTGCTCTCTTAATGGCCTAACGACCAATTGAGCCTCACCGCTGACTTGCTCAAGCGACACATCTACCGCGCCTTCAATCCCACTAACAAGCTCTGTGAGTTGCTGTCCCTTTTCAGACAATATATCAAGATCAGGCCCAAAAACTTTAATCGCTAATTGGGCTTTCACCCCTGATAACAGTTCATCAACTCTGGTGGCAATGGGTTGTGAAAAGGTAAACAGCAAACCAGGAAACACACTGAGTTTATCTTCCATTAAATGCTGTAATTCATATCGGTTATCAGCACTTTGCCACTGCTCAACAGGTTTTAGGCCAATATAGATTTCAATGTTACTCACAGGCTCTGGGTCGCCGCCAAGTTCAGGTGCGCCAATACGACTTAAGGCATATTCTACCTCTGGGAATGCCATCAATATTGACTCTATTTTCGGCGCTATATCTAACGATGTCGCCAAACTCGCAGTTGGTGCAAGCGTCACCCGCAAGTTAATAGTGCCCTCTTCAAGTTCAGGAACAAACTCAGTGCCAAGTTTTGGCACTAACAGCATACTAGCGATAAATAATGTAGCAGCAGTTCCCATCACAGTTGCAGGTTTATGCATTACCGCCAAAAGCAACTGCCGATACCCTTTCTCAATTGGCGTCAAGATTGGGCTTTGCTTGAGAGTGACACCGCGATTAAACAAGTAGACTGCCATTGCAGGAACAGCAATCAGCGCAACTAACAATGCAGATATCATCGCTAAAATAATACTTACCGCCATTGGCTGAAATAACTTGCCTTCAACCCCTTCTAGGGTAAATAGTGGCGCGAACACTACGATAATAATTGCGGTAGCAAAGAAGATAGGACTGCACACTTCTTTAGCCGCTCGCATAACTTTAGCCGCTATTGGATCTGAGCTGTTTTCCTCTTGAGTTAATTGTTTAAAAATATTCTCAACCATCACTACTGAGCCATCAACCAACATGCCAATAGCTACCGCTAGGCCACCAAGCGACATTAAGTTAGCCGACAATCCAAAGTAAGACATGATCATTAACGCTAACCCAATCGATATCGGAATGGATAGCAGCACTAATAAAGTGGCACGTAAGTTCACCAAGAATAAAGCCAGAATAATCACGATAAACACAAAAGCCATTAACAGTGCATCAATCACAGTGGTAACCGCTTGCGTAACTAAATCGGATTGATCATAAAACACCTCAAATGAGACGCCTTTTGGCAGTGCTTGTTCAATAAAACTAACGCGCTTTGAAATGTCATCAATGGTGGCTTTGGTATTCGCGCCCATGCGTTTAAGTACTACGCCAGCAACGACTTCGCCCATAGCATTGACTTCGGTTTTGCCATTTACTGGATTTTGCTCTTTACGGGTAAAAGTAACCGCCCCTACACGGATTTCACGGCCATATTCCACCTTGGCGATATCAGTAACACGAACTGGCGTCCCCGCGACCTCTGTTAATGGAATTTGCCCTATCGCCTTTAAGCCCGCCTGACCCGATGGCAATAAACCATAACCACGTACAACCAGCTGCTCTTGACCTTGGGGCATAAACCAACCACCCGCATTACGGTTATTGCTTTCGAGCGCCTCGGTGACTAGGGGCATAGATAGGCCGTAGCTTAATAATTTATTCGGGTCGACTTGCACTTGGTATTGGCGAACATCACCACCAAATGACAACACCTCTGTCACCCCTTCTACTGGCATTAAAATCAGCTTCACTAAGTAATCATTAATACTACGAAGCTCTGCAGCATCAACGCCTGACGCTGGGGTTGCCCGTAAAATATACTGATAAACTTGCCCTAACCCAGAAGTATTGGGGCCAATCTCAGGTACACCAACGCCATCTGGGATCATTTCTTTAGCCGCTTGTAACTGCTCAAACACCTGCTGACGAGCAAAATAAATATCGGTGCCTTCAGCAAAAACCACTGTGACTATCGACAATCCAGTGCGAGATAATGACCTTACCTCAGTGACTTCAGGTAAGGCGTACATAGCCGATTCCACCGGGTAACTGATCAGTTTTTCAACTTCTTCAGCAGCGAGCCCCTCGGCTTCAGTATTCACTGTCACTTGCACATTGGTTACATCAGGAAATGCATCCAAGTTTAATTTGGGCAGCATGAATACGCTGGCGGCAACAATAAATATCAATGCCAAGCCCACTAGCAATTGGTTTTTCACCGCTGCTTCAATTAATTTCTGTAGCATTAGTGGCCCCTAGTGGTTATGGATATCAAAACCTGCTTTCGCAAGTTCAGAAGCTAAAAGAAAAGCGCCACTCACCACCACTCTACTGTTGGCAGCAATCCCCGTTACCATATTCATCCCACGTTGGCTTTCAACTACCTCAACTTCCATCGCTTCAAAACCATCAGCATCTTGTATAAACACCTGCCAATGCCCATCAGATCCTCGTGTTAAAGCGGCATCAGGTAATATCACTCCACCGCTCAATGCACTTGGTAAGTACAACTCAGCAAATTGACCTGCATGTAATCTATATTTGCTGTTATCAATGCTTACGAGCACTTGTTCAGTTCGGGTAACCAAATCAAGTTCATGTGAGCGGCCAATAATAGTGCCCTCAATAGATAAACCATCGACTTTAACTAAGGCTTTATCGCCTCTACTAATCCCCTCCGCTTGGTGCGCTGACAACTGAGCCTGAACCCACAAGTGTGATTCATCGGTAAGCTGCATTAACGGTGTTCCACCAGCGGATACCTGACCTAACATGGCAATATCCTGCTGCACACGGCCATTAATTGGTGCTAATAATTGATAACGGCCAATGGATTCTGGCTGGTTAACTAAAGCGTTAATTTGCGCGCGAGTCATTTTTAGCGCTTCAAGATTCGCGCGGGTGAGCTCTGCTTGTACTTGCGCCTCTAAACGTTGGCTTTCACTCACCGTGTTTTGGCTCATACGCTTAATCCTGTCCCATTCAGCTGCAGCGTTAATATAATCGGCTTGCGCTTGCGCCACTGCCGCGCCACCTAAGGTCAATAACACTTGCCCTTGTTTCACTAATTGACCCGGCACCACATGTCGCTTTAATACTCTGACATCGAGTTGTGGAGCTAGTGTCATGGTGCGATCGCGATCAACGATTAATGTGGCTGTGGCTACATCATCTAAATTGAATGTGCTGCTGGATAAATTGACGACTTCGATACCTGCGAGCTGTTGCTGCTGCGCTGTTAATACTAAAGCGTCGCTATGTTGTTCATTGGGTCGTTCATTGGGTTCTGTAATAAGTTCTTTGTTAGGTTCTTTGTTAATTCCTTTATTAAGTTCTTTGCTAAGTCGTTCGCTTCTTTTACTGCCAGGTTTATAACTAGAACTAGGCTTATCGACCACTGAATCGGTCTGGGAATTTGTTTCTATTTCATTGTGGGCATGTCCATGCTCCGCTGCATCAGCCTGAGCAGCCCACGCCGTGTTTGCTACAGCTAACGATGTCATTAGAGCTAAAGAAATAATCGCTAGTCTAATTTGAGTTAGTGTTAAAAGTTGAGTCTTCATAGTGTTACCTTTCGAGTTGCTACCCGCAGGCAATGTTGCTGTTACAACCACTGCAATATTGCGAATAACGACGGAATACTTTTATTGAAAAATGATTGGGGGAATTGCTTCGCATCCACTTAATTTTTGGAGCTTAATTTTGAAAGTAATGTTGAATAAAATCCCGCAACTACTGGACCTTTGAACGCTAGAAGTTTGATCGCTAAGCATTTGACCATTAGGTATTTGAACAATAGAAACTGGACCAATAGAAACTCGGTCACTAGCCGCTTTAGCAGAGGAAGTCATTGCACAGAAATGTACAATCAGCGCTGAGGAAAAAATCGATTTTTTCATCATTTATTCTCGTTTCGACAAAGGTCAAAACAGTAAAATTAAGTGATGATTAACAAGCAAAACTTGTGGATTCTGTATAAGCAATATTTATGGCGATGAGCCGCTTGCACTAAACGCAATTCAATACTGTTCGCTAGCTAATGCCCGAGCACTAATTAGTGCCAAGCACAACTGAAAGTATTAATGCGCAAGCATGCACAGCAATATCATCGGCAAAAAAGCCAAACAAGTTTTAAAATTTGCAGAGTTAATCAGTTATAGAGTTAACTGATTACGCAATGGGAGGGCGGTAACTTAGGCGAGCGTCAGGTGGAATATAAGCTTGAATAAAGGTATGGGGCGACTCAGAAATAATGGCCGCAGGCAGTAAATGAGCAACGACATCAATCGTTGCACTATAGCCACCATGGCACTGACAATCTAAACACAATTCATAGCTCTGAGTATCAGAAGATACTATGTGTTCGTGGCGTTCAATGTTTGAGTGAGTATTAAATAAGTGGGCTAAATCATCGCCCTTATCACAGCTATCAGCAGGCGCTGAAAAAACGAGGTGTGAATGGTTTACTTGCTCATTTTCACTTTCACCAAGATGTAATTGATGCTCACCTAAGTTAGTGCTGATAAATTGCAGCAACATAACGGCGACCATTAATTTAGCAAATTGTCTAAACGTGGAAAGTGACAAGTAAAAACCTTTTATTCATAACAGTAACGAGCTGAAATAAGTAACTAAAATAAATACTAAAATAAGCAACTAAAATAAGTAAAAATGAGCTAACTGGTGTCAGCTAGCTCTCATTCAATATGACCTAGAGTTTAGCTAAAAGTTCTCAATCCACTAGTGAAAAATCTTAAAATATTAATCTAAATCACAATTAAAGTATCAAATTAATTCATTGAATCTAATTGCATTTGTAACTCTTTAGTTATTTCAGTCGTTCTAAAGTCAATATACATTGCTTCTCTCGAACTTGGGTCTATTGTAGCACCTGCTGCTGTTAACAGTTTTTCAAATAGTGCCTCCGTGTTTTCCATTTCAACCAGTGCACAAAGCTGCTTTTGATTATCAAGTCGCGCAAAAGCAATTTCTTTTGTTTTTGCTCCAGTCAAACTTTGTTCAGCGACTTGATTACTGACTCCATAGAAAGAAGATTGAGTTTGCACCTCCAGCCCTTGCTGGATTTGGCTATTCTTAGTTTGATCCATTACTTTAGCTCGAATTTGAATCTGCGTTGCTAAATCAGCTCTTGCATTGGCTATTGCTTGGCCTCTAGCCGCTGACATATTGCCTCCCCATAGCACACAACTTGATGACGCTAACCCAGTTTCACTGGTGGGCATCAACACCCAACTAGGGATTGAGTCGTTGGAATCTAAAGGCATCGATTCTGTTTGAGCCGTACTGTTACAGGCACACAAGAACGTAATTAGTCCGATTATAAATATAAATTTATTCATCATTAATATCCTTATTTGAAAGGTTCCATTGTTGAGTTTGCACTTGGTATCGAGTCACTAATTTACTGACTTTAATCAAGTATTTTTGTGTCTCAGAGTAAGGCAATTCATTAATTAGTGTTTGATACACTTCTTGTGGGGCTAATAGATTTATTTTCTGTACTGCAGGTACTAACTTCATACTTCTGTCGCTATTAAACACCTTAGCGACATTTCCTGCCCCCGTATTATAAGCTGCAGTGATACAATATTGACGGCTAAGTGGATGTTCGATACCCGATAAATATTGAGTGGTTAGAAGTTGTAAATAACTTGCTCCATAAATGATATTTTTCTCGGGTTCAATCAGTATTTCACGCGTGGGCTGTGACTCATAGAGTACTTTATTAGCCACATCTAACCCTGCTGTATGAGGCACAATTTGCATTAAACCAAATGCGGGAATATGTGATTCGGCATCAGATATAAATGAAGATTCCGCTTGAGAAATAGCTAATAACAAGGATAAATTTATATCTGTAGCAGTTGATTGTTCTATATAGAAAGGAATATATTTTTGTACTTGAAAATATTCGAATTTGTCTGGTAATTGAATAACTTGTTCTTGAATATTTTTATAGCTTGGATTGTTTAACTTATTTTGTTCAAATTGCTGTTCAGCCTTAATTGACCGTGTATTGGTAGTTTCTATAATACTGGCTTTATCTGATTGTGAGTTTTCAATACCAACTTGCGCTAAGGACTGTTCTTTATGAGCGATTATTTGTTTATTAACCACACGCTTCGCTTCCGCTTCTGTAGGCTGTTCCACTAAATCCACAGAATCTGTAGTCAGGAGACGTGCTCCGCTATTTTCAGAGGCCATATCAAGATTATCGATTATTAACTTTGTGTTGGGATCGTTTGATAAACTTTGATATACCGCATTAGGTTCGACTTTCTCGTCAGTAAGGTGTTCAATCTTAACAGTTCTAGTAACGGCATTTATCTTAATTCTAGTTTGAAGGTCCTCAGTGTAAATAACCTCTTCTTCAATAGACGTTTGATCTGGTACTACCCAATCTTGCATTATTTGCTGACGGTATTGATCAAACTCATCTAATTTTTGCTGTCGATAAGCCTCAAACTCGGTATTTTTTTGTATTTGAAATTGTTCAAATTTATTATTTTTGTTGTTTAAATACTCCTGAAACTTACTATTAGCCACTCCATCATTAGCAACAAAAAATATCACTATAAAATATAAAATACGCATCACTTCATCCTTTGAAATAGGTATTAAATTCTTGTCTTGTTAATAAAGCATCCGCAATCGTTTCAGGCTCAAGAGCTGTAACCGCATAAAAACTGGCCTTTTGTAATAACAATTGGCCCACTAACGCCTCTATTTCATCCGATTTATCTAACATAGATGCTTGCTCTAATTGAGATAAAAGTGTTTTTGTATCTTGGTATTGCTGTCCGTATTCAGTAAAACCAGAAGTTATATTTAAGTTCATACCTTTGGAGCCTAAATTACGATAAGTCATAAAATAAACAAGATTATGATGGTCAAAAAAGAAACTATTGTTTTGCTTTGAAATAGACCCTATGTCATCTTGAGTCAAATTAAAGTCTGTAAATGGAACATCTGGTGAGAAAGCGGATAACACTATACTGCCATGAACTAAACTGTGAACAACTAGCCCTTCAACCCGCTGCTGGCGACTAATGACAGTCATTAAGTATTTATCTTGTTTGTAATATCGATATTGAAGTGTTTGATCCACTGAAGAAATTTTAATGACTTGTGGTACACCTATTTTAGCTTCCACAAAAGGTAAATAGTTACCTACGTTGATACCATTTAATTTTTGCTCTTCTACCCTGTCAGTAAAGTGGGTAATGAAACCTTGATAACCTTCTGTTAATAGCTTCTTTGTTCCATTCCAATTGCCTAGTCCCATTAAAACAAGCGACGAATAAATGATAAATCGCGATAGATTAGCCCAAAAGCCTTTTACTTTTGGCTCAGTTTCAATACTGGAACCTGTAGCAACTTTTGACACTCCTTGCATGAATTTACTCATAAGGAAGGCGCTCTAATTTTGCTTCATTCATAAGATCAACATGGAACAAATCGATACTATCAGCCATAGCTAATTCAAACAGTTCAATTGCCGACTTTCCTCCAAAGGTAACCCCCTTCCCTTTGTAAGTTTTATGCCAAATAGAGCGGTTTTCATGGAGAACCTTTATCGTTAAATAATTGATGGCTGCATCAGCTTTGAGTAGCTCAACTTGATTGTCTATCAAATATGTTATTTCACACTTTTTAGCAGTATTGAACATCATGCCTTGCTGTACTAATTCTTCACTTAATAAGCTTTTTATCTGTTCGCTTTGTTCACCGGATGCCTTAATGCAAGTATTATGCGCAATAAGCTTCTGTTTAAATTGATGTTCCAACTCCGCTTTACCTGCCTGCAAATCTTGTTGAGAAACTTTTATGCCTGAATACACGATACAATTTTGAGGATCAATCCAGCGATCAAATATTGTGGCTCCTTTCAATACTTGCTGACTTTTTTGTAACGCAATGGCTTGATATTTACTTTTTGCAATGGAGTTATGAACAGATATGGCAGTCCTTTCTTCGCTAATGACATGAGTATTAATCAATTTGGATAATGACACTCGCGCAGCTTCATCTGCACGCTTTTCGTCTTGGCTTTTTATCCCGCTACATTGATAGGCACCTGATGCTAACGATATTAAGTCGTTACTTTTTTGACTTACCACCCAAGTAGGCTCTGCCTTGAGTGGCATGTAATATTGACTACAACTACAAGAAAAAACAGATGAAGTAAAAAAAGCGCAAAGAAGAATACTAAACTTAAAGCATCTAACTAGAATAAGTTGTTGCATTAAGTTGCCCCACTAGCATTTAAAGCTTCAACATTATTAGTATCAACTAATCTTTGTTTAATCCGTTTTTCGCCAGCAATGATTAACTTAAGGGCATCTATATCATTTGTCATTTCTGTAGCATGATGATAAAACGCTTCTGCCATTTCTACATCTGCGCTAAATTCTGCACATACTGCATTGTTATAAGTAATAGCAATAGAGGAAGCATATTCACTTTGAGATTTTTTGAACATTAGACATGCATTTTCGTATAGCTGCTCTTCAGCAAATTCGACCCCCATTTTGAACAAATCTTGTGCTTTTTCGGATACTTTACTACTGACACTTTCCATAAGTTCTACATCCGTCGTAGCAAAAAATGGGGCCACATCAGCCCTCAGTTCAGTAGATATCTTTGCTAAAGCCTCTGATGTTAATTTCTCATCAGATAAATTGGCTTCATTATCATCATTGCAATAATTATGTTCGGCTACCTGACGATACTTCTTAGACAAAATAATCCTGCCCGTTTCAACAGATATAGCTTTGGGGTCTAAATTTGCAACGACTTCCTTCTTAGAGCAAGAAACGGAATATGTTCGGTACTTATCACACTTATACCAATTATCTCCTTGCTTGATACACTCTTGTCGCTCTTCTTTATAATTTGTATTTATTGTATTAATGGAAAGCTTGCCACTTAACAATGTATCAGCGCCGGTTAACTTTCCTAACTTCACTCGGGTCGCAGAGTCAGTCAGTATGCCATCATGCATTTTTTGTTCATCAATTATGGCTTCAATCGCTGAGCGCTCAACAAGTGTAAAATACGGAGAATTGTTCAGTTTGATACTGGCCAAGTTAGCCTCAAGTAAACTTGAAGCTTCAAGTTCTCTTTTATCATAAACAACTGCAATTCGATGCATATTTTGGCTACTAGGCTCCCTTGCTGGTTTAAGGTATGAAACAGGTATAGTTAGAGAGTTTTCTGATGAATTTAATAACGTTGTTAGATCAGGAATTTTGATATCTGTCATTTTACAGCCTGTAATAAGCAGTAAAAAAATAATAATTGAGGCGAGTAGGGTGTTAAGTTTCATAGTCAATTCCATAACCAATTTAACGATCCGTGTTTGGACACATAAAGCTATCGTTTATTATTTGTACAGAATTAATTTTTGTTCAATTCACTTAAATTAGCATCACACAAAGGGATGAAAGACATCTGAAAAAAGTATTTTTTCGATATTAAAATGACACTAAAGTTATACTGTAAAGGTAAAAAAATACGCTAAACTAAGTACACTGACAGTCTAGCGTTTTAATCTTAAAATACGCAATGCTTAGCGTAATCAGCGGCTTCATTAGCTGTCCAATCACCACTTGGTTTATCTTGCATTTGTTTACACCAAGCTTCACTCCCCACTTCAGGTGCACAAGCACTAAGGCCTAATATCAAAGCTGCAGCTGCGAAAATAACAGTTAATTTGGTGGCTAAGTGGGTTACTTTTTTATTCAACATTGTCTAATACTTCCTTGAAATAACATGATTAAAACGGATTAAATTGGCATCACAGTCTTTATTGTTGAAGCCAAGCAATTGCCTGTTGTTTTTGTTCTAGCGGATACCAAGCGACTTCGCCTTGCATAAATGGGCCAAGTAAATTGACCGCATTGCCCACCCAGTCTGGTCCGCCAACAAAGACTAATGCATCAAAGTGCGGTAATTGTACTTTATCACCACCCGATAACGAGCTAACGTCCCAACCTTCAAGTAGCACATCGGCTTCAATGTATAAACGTACTTTACCGCTATCTTCTCGATATTGAGTGATTAACGGCTGCAAGTGTGTTTGGTAATCTTCGGTAGATAAACGGCCACTGACAAATAAACTGATAACACCTTCGGCGATATCTGGGATTTGGCACAACATAAAGCAACTCCAACGGTATTGCGGCTGGCTGACAATATTAATTCATCAACGACAGCCTATATTCTTGCTGATAGTAACAAATCTTATCAGCAGTACTATAGAAAAGTTTGTTAAACTCTCCACACTAATGCGCTAAAAATAGTTAAGTTAACCCTAAAAATGATAAATATTACCAACCGCGTCAGCATTGAAGACAATGAAATTGAATGGCAATTTATCCGTTCAAGTGGTGCGGGCGGGCAGCATATTAATAAAGTCTCTACTGCGGCACAGATTATTTTTGATATCAGACAGTCTTCATTACCGGAGTTTTATCAGCAAAAGCTGTTGGCAAAAGCTGATCACCGCATAACCAAGAGCGGAAAAATCATCATCAAATGTCAGCAAAGTCGCAGCCAAGACTTTAATCGTCAGCTCGCATTAGAGCAGTTTATTGAATTGGTGAAAGGCGTCGGCATTGTGCAAAAGGCACGTATTCCCACAAAGGCAACCAAAGGAAGCCAACGCCGCAGGGTCGACTCTAAAAAGAAACGTGGTGCAACCAAAGTATTACGAAGCGGAAAGTCAGATTATTAGCAAAGATTTGAATCATTTATAATGATGAAAATAATTCCCCGTTTGGCATTCATTAACGTGATAAATTACACTGACATAAGATACATTAGCTCATGTATTAATAGTGACTCACTAACTTAGCAAGGAACCTCAATGACGACTCAAGCCAAAATTTTATTAGTGAATGGCCCTAATCTAAATTTATTAGGTCGTCGTGAACCGGGTTTATACGGCAGTGATAATTTAGACACACTAGTGGCAAATGCTAAGATTCAAGCTGCAGCAGCGGGTATCGAGTTTGATCATATTCAGTCCAATGCTGAATTTGAATTAATCAACGCCATTCATGCAACTGATGCTCAGTTTATTGTGATTAACCCTGCCGCGTTTACCCACACAAGTGTCGCATTACGTGATGCACTATTAGGAGTGAATATTCCCTTCATTGAAGTCCATATTTCCAATGTGCATGCCCGTGAGCCATTTAGACACCACTCTTACCTTTCAGATAAAGCTGTTGGGGTGATATGCGGATTAGGCATTCAAGGCTATGAGTTTGCAATGCAAGCAGCGATTAAGCATTTATCATCAGCAGAGTAACTTCAGCCAATACCCGTCGATAAAGTAAACTTTCATGAGTAAATTAAAAGCAGATATCAGCATTATCCAGTCAGGCATCTTCAGCCAATGGGATTCAGACAGTGATGAGTTACCCCGCTTTTTGAAAGCGACCGTCCATGTGCCTGCTGAACTGGATATGGAGTTTGGCTTTGTTACTCGCATTAAAAAAGCTAAAAACCAAGTACTAAAGTATTGTATTTACCATCCTGATATTCCTGATGCCGATGGCAATGTCCGCCCACCATTTGATGGTGAAGTGTATATCAAAGAAAACGATTGGAAGTTTTACTTGGGCGACTGTATTTGGTCACCCGTGAGTAATAAAGTGGGTAATTGGCGAATGACATTAGAGCTGAATGAAAAAGTCATTGCCGATAAAACCTTTAAGGTCCATAACGTTTAAAGCTACAGCACCTCTTCATTTCGGCTGATTACAGCACAATTTCGACCTTGGCCTTTAGCTTGATATAGAGCAACATCGGCCATGGTTTTATAATGTAGCCAGCCTTTTACAAGTTCATTGGCAGCCACTGGCATTGTCGCACCAATAGAAATACTCACAAATAACTCTAATTCGGCAATTTTCATTGGCTGTTCAGCAATCACATTATTAAATCGCTTAAGCACCTGTGGTTGTAGTTCGGCTGATTCTAACGCCAGTAACACCATAAACTCTTCGCCACCCCAACGAGCTAAAATATCTTTGCCTCTAATGCAGCTTTGCAACCTTTCAGCACAGGTTTTCAGCACTTCATCACCCACTTCATGACCATAGGTATCGTTCACATTTTTAAACTTGTCACAATCAAGCATCAAGACGCTGTAATAACTCACTTGAGATCTTATCGCCTTATGCTCGACAAAGTTTTCAAGATAACGGCGATTATGCAGACCCGTTAACGGATCTTTGTTTGATTGCATGAATAAATTTTTGTTAGTGGAACTTAAGTGCTTAATTCGCTTTTCATGAGTCACATAACGATGAATCAAAAACACTAAGCCGATAAAAGATATACCCAATACCAGCATCCACAGCTTCTCTTGCAAACCTTTCTTTTCTAATGTGGCTGCTGCGAGCTCATTCTCTGCGGTTAAAAGGGCAATTTTCTCTTCTTGTAATTGGGTATCAAACTTCATTTGCAGTTCAAATATTTGCTCTTCGCGTTTATCAAATAGCTGCTTTTTCCTTCCTTCGTAATAAGCAATCAAATGGGTGATAGCTTGAGGGAATCGTTCCGTTTGTTGGTATAAATTGGCTAATAACTGATGCACGCTGAGTGAAAAATCTTGATTATTAATTTCAGTAAAACCAGCCAACGCTTGTAGCGCATTAGTTTCAGCGTCTTCAAAATTCTGCTGGTACAAACGTACTTGGCTTAAACCATACAGGCATTGATTACGCGCTAGTGGGTCGTACATTCCAGCCGACAGTTCAATACACTCCATAACAATAGACTCAGCCTCTAAATAACGCTGCTGATTGATTAAAAGCTCACCTTGAGTCCACAGTGCGTTAACCACTAATTGCGCATTATTTGACTTACGAGCGACCGCTGTACTTTTTTGACTGAAGTCAGTCGCCGCTTCAATATCATTTACTTGCAGCATGATGTGACTGGCATTGCTGTATAGCACGACTAAATGCTCAAAGCTCGCTGCGCCACTGTTGATATATAAATCTGTTGCTAGCTCATTGTATTTTATTGCATTAGGCCAATCTTTAACGCGCGAGTAAACAACTGAAATATTAGAATAAACTTTACTTAAAAAGTTATTGTATTTGATATTGAGTAGTAAGGAGATCGCCTGATGATAATCATTGAGCGAGGCTTCATATTGTAAATCACGAGAATGTAATACGCCCCTAGCATTTAAGGCTCTAGCCCACAGGCGGTGATAATTTAACTGTGAGGCTAATTCAATTGCCTGATCGATCAAGCGTTTCGCTTTATCCCCTTCACCTTGTCTTGCGGCGAGAATACCTTTTAAAGTTAATGCCTCTGCCACGACCCATTGTTGATCAACATCTTGACCGTATTGATACATTGCCTTCGCAATAACTTCAGCTTGTTCAATATCAGTTCGCCCCAAGGTTATATTATGCTTAATGCGATAATAAATGGCTTTGTAATAGGGGTTCTCATCTATAGCACCTTGATTGTTAAGTACCTCTAACTCTGCTTCGACTTTTTCAGGCTCTGCATCTGCTTGATAATAGAGTTCAACCAACTCACGACCTTGCTGGCTGTTATAAATAGTCTCTAAAGGATCAAATACCACCTCATCAGCTTTACTATTAACAGCTAAAGTGCAAAACAGTGTGGCAATAAAAAACCTAACCATTAATACTTTTAAAAAAGCAGGATCATTATACGATTTCAACTAAAACCCCTAGAATCTAACCAAGTTGGGATAGATACCTGTAATATTATTCTGATTTTTCACGGTTCAATACACTTAAAACATAAATAATCATGCTAGGTCACTTTATTGATATTTAACCTCTTATTTAGCTTAGTCAGTGATAGACAAATCTACAATTTAGTTTTAATGCGCTTTTACCGACAGATGCGCCCAAGCTTGATATAATTACGCATTATTCAATTTTCTTGTCACCGAGCATTTTTATGTCACTTCAGTCTTCGTTAACCCAAGCCATTAATCAAAGAGCTGATTTTCTCGCTCAATCCGAAGTCAATCAAACAGATTGCTTTCGCTTATTTCATGGCACTGTAGAAGGCGAAAATGGCCTTAATATTGACCGTTACGGTAATGCTTGGCTTATTCAAACATTTCATCAAACATTAACTGAAGAACAACTAGAACAAATAACGGATTTACTCACTGCTCTAACGCCTTTGCCTGTGATCTATAATGATCGTGCTAAAAGAAATTCTCGAATAGAAAACAACTTACAAACTGAACATCATGAGTTTGCTTGCTCAGAACAAGTTATTGAGGAAAATGGAATAAAGTTCACCTCTAAACTTCGCCATGAAGGCCAGGACCCATTATTGTTTCTTGATATGCGTATAGGCAGAGAATATGTACGAGCCAATAGCCAAGATAAAACAGTATTGAACTTGTTTTCGTACACTTGTGGTATTGGTACCGCTGCTGCTATGGGCGGAGCAACTCGGGCTGTTAATGTGGATTTTTCATCTTTTGCCCTTGCAGCAGGTAAGAAAAATGCAGAGCTAAACCATGTATCAGAAGTTTGTGAGTTCATTCAAAGTGATGCGTTTCCTGCCCTAAGGCAGCTAGCAGGACTTAAAGTTGGCGGTCGTCGAGGCCAAAAACTACCAAAGTATCCAAAACTGGCAGCAACTCAATTTGACCTAGTCTTTTTAGACCCACCTCGTTTCGCTAAAAGCCCTTTCGGTACCGTTGATTTAATTAATGATTATCAAGGTTTATTTAAACCTGCCATGTTAGCTACAAAAGACGGCGGTACCATTGTTTGTTGTAACAATGTCGCTAAAGTTGACCGAGAAGCTTGGTTAAATAGCCTAGTACGCTGTGTAGAAAAGCAAGGGCGTCAGGTAAGCACTATCGAATGGCTTCATTGCCATGAAGACTTCCCTTCATTTGATGATAACCACCCGTTAAAAATCGTGGCGTTAAATATTGATTAGTCATACAGAACATTACGTTTGCATAAAAGCCAGTTAATGGTTTTTATGCAAATGAAACGCAAAGGTACAACAGCTGTCACTCAACCACTTCTTGCTTTGTAGATTGCTTTAGCCAATTCAACTTGGCTAAATACTTCTGCTGACTCTCGCCCATTGAAGTAAGTGATAACGCTTGTTGAATGGTTTTTTCAGCACTGACATATTTCCCCAAAGCATTCTGCGCTTTCGCCAATTCATAATAAGCTTGATGATAATAAGGGCTGTTA
This sequence comes from Shewanella sp. 2_MG-2023, assembly GCF_030548905.1. NCBI lineage: Bacteria > Pseudomonadati > Pseudomonadota > Gammaproteobacteria > Alteromonadales > Shewanellaceae > Shewanella > Shewanella sp. 2_MG-2023. Next base: position 244,429 of record NZ_JAUOSO010000004.1, on the reverse strand, counting down.
TTAATGAACTTTTTAAAATAAGTTTCTGCCGCTGAATAATGTTGTAAAGTTAATGCCTCTATTCCCATCGAATACCAACCGTAGGGGGTATGATTTTCAAGTTGTAGCAATTGCTGAAGAACGGCATCCGCTTCAAGTGCTTTTCCTTGTTCAGACAAGGAGTATTGATAGTTACTCAACAAGCTAAGTGAATTCGATTCAAACTGTAACCCATATTGATAATACGCATCTGCAATTTGGTGTTCGGCAACGCGTCTATGCACTACTGCCATCATATTGATCAATGGTACATACCGAGGAGCCAACGAGAGCCCTTTTTCAAGAAGTGTATAAGCATAGGTTAATTCGCCCGCTAATAAAGCATCAGCTGCAAGGTTACGATAAAACATTGCAATAAATTCATGCTCACTCACCACCCCACCAGTGCGATCATTGCTATCTGGGAAATAGTCAATCACAGTAAATTCACTACCGTTTAAATACACGCCGCCAGCATCGGTTTCATACAAAAATGTTCGAACATGATCAGAGGTTACAATAAGGTCATTAGAAATATGCGTTAATAATGGTGCCGAGTGAACGACCTGAAATACAGCTCTTACGTCTAAGTGCTTTGCAACTCCATAGGTCAGCATCGCCAATGCCATACAGTTACCCGCGCGCTGCTGCCAAGCTTGAGAAGTGCTGTAATTCAAGCCCTCATAATTAAAGTTGACCATTTTATCTTCAATAAATCGGGCAACTTGATACCTTTTCGACAAACCGACAATATCGTCACGGGCTATAAATTCATTAAGCTCTTGTTTCTGCTGTGGTAGTAACTCTGACAAACTTTCAATTGAAGGCACTGTTGATGGCGCTTCGGACTTGATGAAATAGCTCGCAGTTTCCGGCATGGGTAATGAAGCCGCTGAGGGTGTTGATGTTGTTGAGCTACAAGCACTCAATAAAGAGCAACTTAGCACTCCAACAGACAATATAAATTTTGAATTAAACTGAGGGCCTAGCAATGGGCTTTTAAGCAATGACTTTATATATAACGGGGTAAATAGCTGTTTTTTGAAATATGAGTTAAACATTTTTTTGTTCGACATCCTTGGCGTAACCTTCCCTTTCTAACGACCACAACTTCACTCATCATTAGATGAGCATTTAATCATTTAAGTTAAGCTAGCATGTTTTCTGCTTACATTTCCAGCACCAACCTCGCCACTAGCATTTACTCTCAAGATAAATTCTTATTATCAACAATATACATGACTCTTCAGATAGCACTGCATATCCGTTTGAGCTGCCAAGTTCCATGAGTATAGTGTGAAGATTTTTAGAGATTCATTAACAAGGATTAATAGTCAAAGTTGGGTAAATTAGAAGCTCAGTAAACAAAAAAGCTACCTAATAGGTAGCTTTACTATACTCTCTAAAACGCAGTCTAAAACGCGCTATAAAATCAAAGCTTCACTTTAATTTATGGCAGGATTACCCGCAGCACTGGTCACGGAGTGTGAACGAGATGAGTTCTCAGTAAAGGTCTTGCTTGCAATGGTATCCACATACATCCATTCACTTTTTACTTCATCTTGAGTAAATGTCAGTAATAACAAACCACGATCGTTAATATTGGTATATTTAAGATTAGTAACAAGATCCACCAAAGCCGCTTCAGTTGCTGGAATTTGCTCATCTGGTAAGCCCAAATAGTATTCAAGACCTGGGGATGTCACTGAACTCGTTGCAAACTCAACCCCAACAGTATCCCCTGCTGCATCAGTTAAATCACTTGCCCAAGCATTATGAGTATCGCCTGCGATGACAACCAAGTTATGTCCCATAGACTTAGCTGACGCGAAAATGACTTCACGTTCATAAGCATAACCATCCCATGCATCTAGATTGTATGGAATGGCAGGTAATTGCAGTAACGCTAGTACTTCATCAGTCAGTTCAGCTTGGTTCTGTTGTAAATAGGCTAACTCTTCAGCGGTGAGACTCGGATCGCCAGCTTGTGCTCTTGCTGCTAATTGCGCTAATCCGCCTAAACGAGCAAATTCAGGAATACTCATTTGCAGTGTAGCAATCGCAGCAGGTAGTAACATGCTCCCCATTAACACTTGCTGCCCTAAGACTTGCCATTTTGCCGTTGACTGTAATAGTGAGCTTTGCAGCCATAATAATTGCTCTTGACCTAGCATGGTGCGCTCAGTATTGGTGACATCAGCCATAAACTGCTGGCTATCAAATGCACCTGTTGCAGGATCTGTGTAAGTGGCATATTCCAATTGTTTATCACGAGCTAACACACGAGTGTCCAGCATATGTAAATCGACTAAATCTCCGAATGCAAAACTACGGTAGATTTCCTCATGGTTACCTTCTGTCCATGGTCTAATTGGCAACCATTCAAAGTAAGCTTGCAACGCCGCTTGTTTTCTTGTGTCGAAATCACCTTCGTCATCATTATGATTTTCAGCGCCATCACGCCAAGTATCATTCGCGACTTCATGATCATCCCAAACGGTAATAAATGCGACAGCAGAGTGCAGTTTTTGCAAACTTGTGTCAGTGCGATACTGACCATAACGAGTACGGTAATCGGCCAATGTAAATAGCTCACCTTCGGGTAGCACTTGTCGGTCATACTCTACGGCTTTTTCACTGGCATATTCATCGCGAGCATATTCGTAAATATAATCCCCAAGATGGATCACAGCATCCAAATCATCTTGCTGAGCAGCTAATTCATATACATTAAAATAACCGGCTGGGTAATTAGCGCATGACATAACAGCAAATTTAGCAGCACTCACAGCGCCTTCAGGTAAGGTGCGCCCTTGACCTACAACAGACACTTTATTAGCCGTTTTAAAGCGATAGTAATAAATTGTGCCCGCTTCTAAACCAACGGCATCGACTTTAACAATAAAGTCTTGATCTACAGTCGCTACCATTTGGCCATCTGTCACGACTGAGTCAAAATTTTCATCTGTAGCCACTTCCCATGACACTTTCACTTCGTTATCTTGCGAATTTTCTGGCGTTGCTCTGGTCCATAAAATAATCGCATCGTGAGTAGGATCACCACTTGCTACACCATGAAGAAAGTCTGCATTAACGCTCTTTTCATCGTCATCATCAAAAACGCACCCCATTAAGCCACATGAGACAACCACAGCCCCAACACCTTTTGAAGACATCGCCAAAAAATCACGTCTCGTCACTGACAACTTCATACCTATTCCTTTATTTATAATTGTTACTGATACGATTACGATTAGAGCATCTAATCTAATTGGATTATTGTGAGAGAATTTTGTGACACCAACATGATCAAAGTGTGACGAATAGAGTTCGTTACTCGGTGAGCTTTATAGCACTTTTAAACAGCAAAAAAAAAGCTACCCGAAGGTAGCTTTTTAGAGTCGAAAAACTGAAATTAATCTTCAGTTGTCAAATTAAGACTGTTGACTTCAATACCTAAACTGTAAGAAATATAGCCTTCTTGAGTTTCAGGGATCTGGTCTGTTCTATCTGTGATAACCACTTTAGATAAACGACAACCTTGGTAAAACTCTGGAGCGAAGTTGTATTCAAAAATATCACTGGTTTGAACTTCATAAGGGTTTTCTGGATCCGCAGAGTAGTGTTGGTTCGCTAATAGTGTGCGACCATTTTGGCTTTCGTCCTCACAGCCTATTAGCTTAATACCGATAACCCCTTTCTCAGCGTAAGTTAAATACGTTTGATCATTTGCAGTAAATTCATTGAATTTAAGAGTTTTACCAGCAATAGGGCAAGCAGCATTGATACCGTTCTGTCTCATGGTTAACTTAAGCTTACCCGCTTGACCTAGCGTTAAAAACTTATCATTAGCAGTACTAAAAACATTCGAAACGGTAGAACGATCAGGGTTCGTACTTACTTTTTCCCCTTGAATCCACTCTATGTTAGCAGCTGTCAAATCACAGCCGATAGATTGAGGGTCGACATCCCCAACTAAACAACGTTTTAACGCTCGCGTGTGGGCAGCATAATAAGCCGAACATTCCAGCTCGCGTTCATTATCAGCTGTTTTAAAAGCTTGAACTCCGCGGATTAAAATACCGTAACTATCAGGAAAGCCACTATCACGTAAAATTAGCGGTGTATAAAAGCGATCAGCAGTAAATGTTATCCAGGCTTTCTTAAAGCCCTGATCTAATGACTCGCCTTCAACTGCATCAATAGAGAGTTTATGCTTTTCAGAACCGACTCGAACAATCAAATCGCGAAATGCTTGCTCTTCATTGCGGGCACCAAGTCTTTCATAATCATAATCGCGCTTTTGATATTTAACTGAAATAGCGTATTCAGCACCTGGTACAGTAGGTACATATGTACGCATTCTGACTGTACCTAGCTTTTGTTCATTATTACATGCATGCGTATCAAGTTCTGCTGCGTAACCTTCACCATCAATGCCGTAAGTAGTGGCATAACCCACTTCCATACGCGCGTCACAAGCTTGATTACGGAGCTGTTTGATAGCAGCTCGGCGCTCATCACCGTCCAATGACTTTACGTTTTCCCATTCAGCAGGAAACATTTTCTTCAGTGTTTTTCGAGTCCACTGCACGTCAAAGTACATTTTACCATCTTCAGAATAAAGCGCTTTCAATTCGCGTTTAAGTGAATTGGGGTTTTCCTCTTGTAGTTCTGAAAAGTCGAGGTCATCAATAATCCCCCAAGTACCATTATTAAACTGGTCTTCATAGCCATAAAAGTACTGACCAGCAACAAGCTCTAGATCATTAGCTTGAGCCATAGAAACTGTGGAGCAAGACAGTGCTAACAGCATCCCTAACTTCTTTGTTAATTTCATATAAAATCCTAGTGTTATAAGTTGTACAAACAATCTGCCATCTTTTAACACTCAGTAATGCAGCCCACAGACCTGCCTGTGCTGTCACTTTGCGTCCTCATTTTACAACGAGTTTGCCGTTAGAGTATCTATTACATCCTAAATCTAAGCACATTTTAACATTGACCACATCAGGTTAACAAGTCAAAATATTGACAAACACGAAACACATAAGTAACTGAAAAACAACTATTTAAATTAAAACAAAAAACTTTTGACTAGTAATTCATATCAAAAATACAACTTAAGAATGACAATAAATTAGCAAGATAAATTACATTTTTATCACTTAAAGTGCGAAGCACCCCTCAAATATCCAAAATAACGACTAAACTATTCTCATTAGTCGTACAAGACGATTGCAAATACATTTTTATAATATAAATTATCTATAAGTATCATTTAGATACAAAAAAATAACACACAAGGATTACAAACATTATGAAGATCAGTGCACGCAACTCGCTCGTTGGAAAAATTCTTTCAATTGAAGAAGGTTCAGTCAACAACGAAGTAGTTATCGAGCTTGCTCAAGGCGTAGAAATCACTTCTGTTGTGACGAAAAAATCTTGTGAGCAACTAGGTTTAGTGGTTGGCGGTAATGCTTACGCGATAATCAAAGCAAGCAATGTGATGGTTGCTGTAGACTAATTCAGCTAAACCGTTAGCTTGATACAAGCGATTTCAATCACTTGTTGAATGATGAGGTTTATCAGAACAAAGTGGAATTCATAACATAATTGGGTTCCACTCTTTAATGCAATAGAAATCAAGAATCTCATTGCGGGATCAGATTTAGCGTACTTTTTGTCACCACTGTAGATTGAATTCACCAGCCAGATCTCTCGGGATTTATCACCCTCAAAAACGCAACAAACTGAACCTAGCAACTTTACATTCACAACTATTACGCTAACATTCCTCTCAATCCCTTTAAGACCATGTTAATTACAGCTTGGATCAGCTGGTTAATCCTTCATTTGGCTTTAATCTCATTATATTTAGCTTCTTCATAATCTATAATCAGCATAACTAATTAATTTGAGTCATATATAAAAGGCATACCATGTGGTGATGCGTTACGGCAGTGCGTAATTGTTTTTTACTGCTACAAAGAGGAGTTTCATGAATACAGTCTACTCAATTGGAGAGCTTGAATCGTTTCTTATCGCGATTTTAGTTTTATTCATCGGCCATAGCGTTAACCGTCACGTTGCCGTTTTCAGAAAATACAATATTCCAGAACCTATTGTAGGTGGCTTGATTATCGCTGGAATCATCACGGTTTTGCATTTTAATAATGTCAGTCTGCAGTTTAGTTTATCGATGCAAAACACCTTGATGCTGATGTTTTTCAGTTCGGTTGGGTTAGCGGCCAGCTATAAGCTGTTACTCAAGGGTGGTAGTAAAGTCTTTTTATTTTTAGGTATTGCTTCTCTCTACATTATTATTCAAAACGGTGTCGGTGTAGGCATGGCCTCAGCACTCGGTTTAGAACCAATAATGGGGCTTATTGCTGGTTCTATTACTCTCTCTGGTGGACATGGTACCGGAGCAGCATGGGCGCAAACATTCCAAGACTCTTACGGCATTAATACGCTTGAATTTGCCATGGCTGCTGCAACTTTCGGTCTTGTTATGGGCGGTATTATTGGCGGACCAGTCGCGCAACGCTTAATTAATAAGAACAACTTAGTGTCATCTTATGGTGTTGGTGGTAATCATCATAAAGATCATCCTGATTTGGTCACCTATGACCAATTAGAAGAAGACAGAGTCACTGCAAAACGTATATTAGAAACCTTGTTTACATTATTGCTTTGTGTTGCAGGTGCTAAGTGGTTTGGCAGCTTTGTACATGAATCAGGGCTCACTTGGCTCAAAATGCCTGACTTTGTGTATGCATTATTCTTAGGTGTTGTTATCACTAACATCACTGAGTTAACCCGTGGATTTAAAATCAATAAAGAAAGTGTTGATATATTAGGTACGGTGTCATTGGCCCTATTTTTATCTATGGCATTGATGAATCTAAAGTTATGGGAAATTTTTGACCTTGCAATCCCATTACTAATCATCTTGCTGACTCAAGGTATTATCCTGGCATTTTTTGCTTATTTCGTGACATTTAGGTTGATGGGTAGCAATTATGATGCCGCGGTAATGGCAGGTGGTCACTGTGGGTTTGGTATGGGAGCAACACCAACCGCTGTAATGAATATGGGTGCATTAGTATCAAGAACAGGCCCTTCTCCACAAGCCTTTATGGTAGTGCCAATTGTAGGCGCGTTCTTTATTGATATTGTTAATGCCATAATCTTGCAAGGCTATTTAAGCGTGATAGGCTAAGCCGTCACCTGTGATAAAAACGCCACTCAATAGTGGCGTTTTTTTATGGCATCAGTTAGCTCAACTACCTGTTATTGGAATTAATTGACACTGAAGTTGCTGAGGATTATCGCAGCATGACAACAAAGCTGATACTGAAGGACTGTATACCTGTTGCCAAAACGCTTGGCTATGGAAATTATTAATCGGCATCCAAGTACTCAAAGGATACTGGTTCGCTAATTGATCCCCTCCATTAACAGGTAATGCCATTCCAGAGGCGACTTGAATATTACCAGGGAATGTTTGTCCCGTTTCAAGATCGACATTAACACAACTCCCTAAATTACCAATCCGATGACAAGTGGTACAGGTATTTCCCTCGGTTTCAATGCTTGAAGACGTTGGCCACAGAGCAAAATCACCAATCGCATTATTATATGGTCCGAATGGATCAACCGGCACATGTTGCCAAACCTGCCCTATATATGGACTATACATAAACGGATCTGCATCATGACAACCACCACAATTCTTGCTCACTGTATCAAGCGGCTTCCACCAAAAAGTCATTGCATCAACATGCCCTGGAGGAGGACTGACTTCATTAGGTGGTGGTACCCTTGAAGCATCAAAGCCGGCACTTGTGCCAGAAGGGGCTTCAGCATGAAACCAACACGTATCACCTGTAGTGGTACTATGCAAAATGACGTCAACTTCGTCATATAACGGACTATCATCGGGTCGAAGGTATTTTCGGCGACAAAAAGCAGATATTTGAGTTGTCTTATTTGATAAATCTAACACCTTAGAATAAGGAGTACACTGGCCAAAAGTGCCTTCACCATAAGGCAATAATGCAGGACGGTCGCAAACCATATTTTGCGTATACTCTTGATACTCTGGTATTTGCCCATTAACTGTAATTGGCACATCAACCCCGTCATTACAGTCAAATGCTGGCACCTCAGCAACCAAGTTTGCGCACTGTTGGCCATACTCAATAATCGATTGGTTTGGCTCTACAATAACCACTTCATCAATCACTGTACTCTGCTTCTGCTGAGATGATGTACCCAAGCTATCACAGCCAATCAAGGCTAAAACACATATTGAGTTGCAAATATAAAATAACCAAGCTGGTAAAAATCGTTTATATCCCTTCATGACAAGTGCTCCCTCGTTAAAGGCAGCGCTAACTCTCTGATTGCTTGATAATATCTAACATAGCCACTACAGCGACAAATATTGCGGCCAACACCCTGCTCTATGGCATCATCCAGCTCATTCTCTGAAATGGGAGAAAGCTGTAACTTCTGCAATAACACCCAGGTGGCCATCAAAAATCCAGGAGTACAATAGCCACATTGAAAAGAAAAGTGCCTTAAAAAAGCTTGCTGAAGAGGTAACAACTCATCTCCTTGTTGTAATCCTTCTACAGTAAAAATTTCTAAGCCTGTCAAACTATCAACCGGAGTTGAACAAGATAAAGTCGTTTGCATTGCTGCGTTAGGGCCATTTCTAGTGGCAACAGTACACGCTCTGCACTCTCCTATACCACAACAAAATTTAGTCCCAGTTAACCCTAGTCGTTCATGTAGATAATCAACTAAAGCCATATCACCATCAGTAGTAGGCGCTTCAGTTTCCTCACCATTTACCACAAAAGAAATCCGTAAATTATCCATTAGATTGCCGTCCTTATTGCCGCTGGCGTTACAGGTAACTGTGTAAAACGATGTTGAGTTGCCATCGCTAATGCGTTGAGAATAGCTGGAGGAATTGGACACATTACAGCCTCAGCAATGCCCCGCGCAGTCGCTTCATTATCGGCAGGAGGCATAACCAGCAACTGTTGATTTAAAGGTACATTACCCATTTTCATTAGCTTATATTTATCTAAATTCCAATTGCCAGCACCTGGTCCTTCAGGACTTAAAGGGCAGTCTTCAGACAGTACATAACCCATTGCCATTGCAACACCACCTTGAGATTGGCCACTCACCAATTGCGGGCAATGTTGCACACCTGCACTTAACGCTGTAATACAATCTTCAACAACAACATAACCAGTGTTAGGATCGACAGATACCGCAATTAATGCCCCACTCGGTGCGTAAGTGCTACGCCCATAACGTGAATTAACCTTTGGTAGTGTAGTCATATTAGTTCGAGTGACAGTCTGTAAAGCATTAGGCGAGGTGCCAAGGGCAATATAGTCTAAAGGCAGAGTGATTGGGTTTTGGCTTGATGAAGAAAAGCTAAAGTCAGCATTGACGAACTCGCCAACAAAGCTGGCATGAACGGCAGCGCTATTGGGTAGTTGCTGACTAAAAATTACTTCAACAATCTGGCTCCATTCAATAGCAGGAAACCCTTCTAGACTGATACTTCCTTGGGAGAAAGCTAACAGTTTATAGTCCACTTGTGTTTGCCAAAGCTGCTGTAAAGCCGGGATAACAGAGCCTATAAGTAGACTTAGCCCCGCATATGATACGGCATGGTATTGGTAAAAAGCCCCAAGACAAGCACTTGATGAACCCGATAACTGTGCCACTTGTTTCGCAGGGTCATCTTGAACATCTGATGGTTCGCAAGAAGGGTAAGCATCTATCTTCGTTAAGCCAAGATTATTAAAAAATCCAGCATCGCCCATCATAATATTACTGGCATTTTTCCCTAACCAAACAGATGGTGCTAAGCCAAGCGCCGTGGCTGCGCCATTACCCATATCGATATAGGGGGTGCGAACAGTAATGCTGCCATCAGGGTTAATCATCACAGCGCCAAACATACCATCACCACCGGTACCATACGCTTCGTTTGCTAACGCTAACCCCACACCATATTTAAGCCCTTGAGTGGCAAACTGTTGCTTTGTTGCCTCACGGTTAGTCCACAATGGCTGAGCTTCTAATACATCAAGAATTTGGGGTAATTGTAAATCTTGCTGAATAGGTGCACCTGTTACCGTTGTGCTCTGATTATCAAGCAAGTTTAAACGGCGGATAGTGAAAGGGTCTCGACCTGTATCTTCTGCAGCCTGATCCAATAAGGTTTCTAAAGCAATAAAGGCTTGTGGTCCACCAAACCCACGTTGCGACCCGCCAATTAAATCAGGTGTATCTAGGGCTTCACCATAAGCGATGATTTGCGGGATATTATATGCATTACAGACACTTAACGCTGCAAGTTCAGCAACATAAGGGCTTAAGTTTTTTCTTCCTCCCCCATTTAATGTAAAACTCGCAGTAACAGCTTGAATAAGGCCATTATCATCAATACATAAATTTTCTGTAAATTCAGTATGATGACGTTTTAACCCGACTTGAAATTGCTCAAATCTGTCTTGTGCCCAGCGCAATGGATAGCCATTAGCATAGGGCGCTGCCATGGCTAAATACATGGTAAAGTAAGAGCTATCACGCCCACCAAATCCTCCTCCTGGATAGCAAGCAATCAAATCTACTTCACTGACATTATAAGTACATTTTGCATTTCGAAATATTTCTGCTGCTCCAGATATATCCCCTGTGGGTGATTGAGTACCGAGTAATAAGTGCAGACGAGACGATTGCTTGTCATACCAAGCTAAACCAGCCTCAGGCTCCATGAACATAGGATCCATAACTTGAGTGACATAATTAGCAGAATATTGCTGCCACACTCCAGAGGCAGTGTTAACCTCAATGGCAGAATTAATGTTGCTCTTTACTAAAGGACTGTGACTTTTATAGTACTCAGGCTCATCATGTACCACATTGAAGGGATTATCATTCAATGAGCCTTTTACATATTCATAAGAGTTACCATAAATACTCGGCTGAAGTGGAGTAACTGTATCACCATAAATAATAGTATCTTGATTAAATTGCAGGATTTTTTTAGCACGGCGATAGACATCAAAATTTGCAAAAATTAGCAAAGCTACAGGCTGGCCGTAATAATCAGCAACATGCCTACTCTTACTCTTACTCTTACTCTTACTCTTACTCTTACTCTTACTCTTACTCTTACTCTTGTTCCTATTCTTGGCACACACAAAAAATGGCTTTTTCATATCACAGCTAATATCCACTTTATCTTCAACCAGTTTGTGCGCATCAATAATGGTAATGGGTTGTAATTCGGCTGGGAGCATTGAAAGCTGATAATCCATTACAATCGTATTTATCCGATTGGTTCTTAGGGCATACACCACCCTTTCTTCAGCTTGATATGGCCAGCCATATTCCGCTAAATCGCGAGCACGAAAATCACGAGCATATATCTTTTGCCCCATGACTTTTGGCTTACCATCGATCCGCCATTGCGCAACACCAGGCTCAGGTGCCCATGCTGGCTCAGGGGAAATATCGGTTAAAGGTGGGGATTCTGCAGCAAGCAAAGAGATGGGAAGGCTTGAAATAGTAAAACTGACGGCAGCGCCACCAGCGATAGTTTTAATAAAACTGCGACGACTAATGGGGTGACTGTTAAGTTTGTTCATCCATGATTTCCTGCATCCTATGTTGTTTACAATTTAAGCAGGTGATAGGTAATTCATCAATATCTTAATTAAAAAATGCTTTAGTGCTATGACAATATATCTCATTAAGACAGCGCATTTGTCACGATTAAAGAATCCAGTTACATTATTTACCCCCATAAAAAAACCAGTCAGAGACTGGCTTTTATGAATAATCAAAACTGAATTCTGTCTCATTTAATCGTGTGAGTGAGTCTCTTTACCATGCTCTTTACCCGCACAATGACCACATTGATTGATCTCAAAGCCAGTTTCAGTTTCAGTTAAACGGCCGTTGCTGATAAACAAATCAACCAACTGAGAACCCGTCATATCACTAGCACGACATGTGTGAAACTGTGCATTTTCGCCAAACTCTTGCGCCATAAGAGCAAGCCATTGTTGATGTGGCTGTGGCGTATTCTGCGCTTTCATCAACTTAATAACATTACGACCATGAATTGAGTCAGACATTTAACGATTCCTTATATTGAAAAAACCATTTTACGACAAAGCGCACACCCACTCATTGCGATAGCTCATGGTTTAACAATAATTAATCTACAATTTATCTTCGGTAGCAAGATTGGGTATAGTGTAGCGAGAATTTACATGGTGACAGTAGGCAGTGATGGCAAAGAGTATTTCTCAAGAAACCCAAAATGAAGCAATGAAGGTAGCAAAAGCCACTCAAAAGCCTTCGCAAACCAAAGAACAAACCAAGTTAATTGCGCTAGGCATCGAAAAAGGCATTGCTGAATACAAAAAGCAGCAAAAGGCCAAAGCCCGAGGAAGGGACAAACTGCGTAAGCAAAGCCTAAAGCTAAAATCTCAACAAGAAAATACTGAGCAGGAAGAAAACATTATTGCACATCCATCAAACGCTAAACTTCCATGGATTTTATTAGTCGCTAGCTGGGTTGGCTTTTTAAGCTACGCCTTATTAAACGGCCAATAGAGCTCAGGTTAAAAGTTAACTTCCTCAATAAAAAAGGCCTCTCACGAGGCCTTTTGTTTAGGTTAGTTTGCTTAACATACCTGGAGTCTGTTGCTCTTTACAGGTTAACTTCTGTTCAAGATAAAAAACGTTGAAAGATCAACAGGCCCTAATTACTTAATGAGTTTTACGGCGACGAATTGCCAGTAAACCTAATCCACCTAATGCTAACCAGCCTAAACTACCACCACTTGAAGACTTCTTCTCTTCAGCCACTTGTTCAACTGGGAAGGCGCATGAACCATCATCGGTATTAGCGTTGGCATCATAATTAGTTGCATCTGAGTCAGTACAACCATTTTCAATACCATCAGAGGTAACTGTTAACATAAAGCTTGTTGATGCACTGTCAGATGGATATGCCATATCGTGCACCATCACGGTCACTAATGTTTCACCATGCCAATCTGCATCAGGCGTGATAGTGACAGTATCGCCATCGGCAACCGCAGTGATATTTTCACCTGACACTTGAATACCATTTACAGTCCCTTTTTGGTCAACATAAACCACATCAAGGCTTAAGTCAGTATTCTCAGCAACAGTATGATCACTCAAGCTTGCTAGTTGAATATTACTCGCTGAGCTCACCACTTCAGTCACGGTCACTAACTCAGAATCTGAATATTGGCTATTGACTGTTAGTGCGTTATCAACACCGACAGCATTAGCAGATACACGAGCTGAGAAAGTCACTTTCAAACCTGAGCTTTCAGGCCCTTGGTAGTTGGCACACACCAACATACCATCAGACACTTTGTCGTTAACATCATTAAAAGCAAACCCATCGCTTAACCAACCAGTTACAGGGCCAAAGGTGCCACGTTCACCGTAGTAACCGTGAAGACCAATGGAACCAAAGTGATCATTGCTAGTATGAATAGCTTTATAACCAAACATGATTTCATGCTGTCCTGGTGCAAAATCCAATTTAGTAGATATTATGGTTTCAACATCAAAATACGCTGCTGCATCCGGCGCTCGGTTACCCGTAAAGCGATTATAGATTTCTTCACCACCTTGCCACTGGAATACAAAGTAATCATCAATCACCGCACCATAAACAAGGTTAGCAGTAGCACCAACATCTTCACGGAAGCTTGCTTCAGGCATATAGACATCACCACGCCACAAAGGCGCAACTATTGTGTCAGGGAAGCTCTGGAAGCTATCGTTAAATTCACGATGGAAGTTATAGAAGTCAGGTAACTCATCAAACTTCACATAACCAAATGGTGAAATTTGCAGCAAGTCATGCAACATTTCTTGCTGTGCACCGTACAAAGGTACATGCGGTAAACCACTTTGCGACATCGGAATAGTTAAATACTGGTTAGAGTACCCACTAAGTCCTAAGTCTGTGAAACCATACTGAGTTGGAATATCTACATAGAGTTCGTCATCACCCTGCATTGAAGCTGGCACTCGACAAGTGTTATCAGTTTCATTGGTGGTGAATACATAATGACGCTTAGTATCCAATGATGATGGCTGCAGTGTATCAATAACAATGCTATTACCTTCAACAGTCATGTCATCTGCATAATGCTCAAGACCAGAAACGGTAATCGTATCGCTAAGCAACTGCAACCCAGGTGCAAGCTCTGCATTCAAGTTAAGTGCTCGTTCGCCACCTAATAAATTAGGCTCTACAGAGACGGTAAAGTCTACAATATCTCCTGCTTTGGCTTGTGACTGACTGGCTTCAACCATAGTATCGGTACCAATATGCATCAACTTGACAGGTAGATAACCTAGGTTGTCGGCATTATAGCTATCAGAACCTAAACCAACATAGCCGTAGTAAAAATCACCTTCGGCTGCATCAGCAAGGTCATAGTTCAATTGCACATTGAAAGGCTCCATGCCATTGGTAGTTTCAGGTCCTTGAGCAGTTAAATTACCATTATCTTCATCACCAATGATGGCTAATGCAAAAATAATATTATCCGCTAAGTTATCAAAATCCTCATGGTCAAACTTATAGTTTGAACCATAAGCCCAGTATGTACCTGGGGTCGGATTATTGATTGCACAGTAATCGTTGTTATCAACTCTTGAGTAACAAATGGCTTCATCGTACCACTGAATTTCACCATCATTATTCACGTCAAGACCAATATCCAATGAAGCATAGGCATTGTAATCAGCTTTAACGACTTCCCAAACGATGCGTTTAGTGCCTTCTGGTACGTCAAAGAAGGTCACCACTTGACCATCATCCATACGGGCTTGAGCAGTACTATCAAGGGCTCGTACATCAGTACGTTGCATATTTACATCAAATAATTCAGCCTTAACTAAGCCATTTACAGCACTGTTAAAGCTTTGAATCTCATCAGTCATGATCTCAGGAGATAGAATATGGCCTTGCTGGCGATGAATTTGGCCAGAGATATTTTCAGGCATATTTTTACCACTATAACGAATACTCACAGGCAAATGCTGTATAGGCATTTCTGTGCTTTCTGGAGTAATCGTCACATCACCTAATAAACGTAAAGATGATGAGTCAGCACCTGGTGCTTGCACTTCCAACACTTTAGCTGTCAGTAAAATAGCTTGAGTTTCACCTTTCATTAAGCTGAAGCTTTTAGGTGATACCTCTAACTCCAACATATCGGCACCTTCCATTTCCATAGTCTGTGCATCAACGGTGAAACTACCATCTTGAGTCGCGGTGAAGGTTCGCATCATGGTGCAAGAACCACTACACGCTTCGTTATAAAAGTATGGAACGTTCAAAGTATTAACGGTGCCACCGTTACGTGGATTTGCAGCACGGTAATTATCACCTGTTTCATCCAACACTAAGCCTGCTTTATAGGCGCGCGCGACATTAATCACACCACTACCCGCATCGCTAAAACCTGCAGCCTCAATGCCTTCAAATGGATACACTTCAACAGAGCGCGTCATACCTTCAAGACTTGCAGTGGTCATTAGCGCTGATTGAATTTCAGCAGGTGACCAACTAGGTTGTGCTTGCTTTAAAAGTGCCATAGCGCCAGCAACATGTGGCGCAGCCATCGAGGTCCCACTTATCGCGTGGTAATCACTTGGGATACCATTGGCGGAAAACGGCATATCATCAGCCCAAGCAGCATAAACATCGACGCCTGGAGCGGCTAAGTTTGGCGACATAACTTCTGGATTATCGAAATTATGGCCTCTTGAAGAGAAGTCAGCCACCATATCAGCTGTACGTTCTTTAGTAACGACAGTTGAAGCTGTGATCGTTAAATGATGGTCACTACCTTCATTTAACCAATCAGACAAACCATAATAATCATTACTGCTATCGCCATAAAATTCGCCATAGCTTATTTGAATACCAGGAATGGCATAAGGATCGTTGGCTAACGATTCATTAGCAGATGCATTACGTAATATGAAACCACCTGCGCCACCAGTTGCAACATTCACAGCTTTATCGACTCGCGCTATATCACCACGTTTACATACAACAATCGGCGCAACAGCATAAGGCTCACCATCAGGTGAGTTTAAGAAAAAGTCTGCAGGAAAAGGATCATTACATTTTTCATACTCCCAACCATAGTCTGCAGCTAACACGACTGGGCCAGTGTACTCATCGGTAATCCCGCTACCTTCAATGTCCAGAGGCGACTGCTCACCACCAACAAAGTCTGTTAGCATTTTGCCTTCTACACCAAATTCACGTGGGTGGGTGGTTGCCGCAACAGATGTTAACCAAGGTGATAGATGATCAATTGCACCTCTGCGGGCGTTGGCTTCAGTTGGGTCAAACGAGTTACCTGCTGATGCAGATACTGAAATACCTGCTTCACGTGCTGATAAGAATGCCATTTCCATTGGGTCTTCCCATGGAAAAGCACCATATGCTGTACCAATTGAATAGTTAATGACATCCACGCCATCAGCAATGGCATCCTCTAGGCCAGCCAGTAACGCAGAACCTGGACAACCGGTGATGCCGTTTAAGGTGCCATCACCAGGTAAGCACACTTGATACATAATAACGTTGGCATGTGGAGCTACGCCTGATATGCGAGGTAAAATTAAGTCGGTAGGCTGACCATCGCTTTCCACGCCAATTTCAGGCAGAGTGTAAGCTTTATTGAATAGTACATTACCGGCAGCGGTTGAGGCAGTATGCGATCCGTGACCGTTATAATCTTCACCATTTGCAGGTCGAAGTGGGCCGTCTATTTCCCACCAATTTTTATCTGGCTGGAAACTTTCGTCACTATAAGTGTCGGTAATGACATCGTAAGAGCGCACACCAATTAACTTATCATTACACATTGACTCAAATTCAGCCTGCTCACAGTCACCTAAATAACTGTCATATCGAGCTGGAAGTTGATGCATATAACCATCGTCACCTTTTGCGGCAAACGACTCATGATCACTGTTAATTCCAGTGTCTAAAACCCCTACAACAATACCTTGACCAGTAAACTCTTCACCAGTTACTTCACCAGTCCAAAATTTATCGGCACCAATATGCTGTGGGCCGACATCGGTGTGTAGTTCGTACATGATTTCACGCGTAACACTGACAACATTAGGTAACTCAAGCACATGCTCTGCCTGCTCTTGAGTCATTTTTATCGCTAATCCATTAAAAGCAAGTTGGTAATCAGCAACTTGTTTCACTTGTCCGACAGTACTTAAAATAGCGGTCGCCACGTTTTCTTGTTGTTGTTTTAGGTAGCTAACATATGATTTTACATCACTGCTTTTTACATCAAGCTTGTCATGTAATTGTGGACTTAGTGCCGCTGGGATTTTATTGATTCTAGGAGTTGTTGCCTGTAGTCCTGCTACACCACCTTGATAAAGAGAAACGGGTGAATCAACTAATTGAATAATATAAGTCTGCTCACCACTGATATCAGCCTCATAAACAAAATCGACTTTTCGAGTTTGCGAATGCACCGCACGATGCACATTTCGCCCGTTACTATTTCGCTGTTGTGATTGCTCAGGATTAATTCGGTCTTTATTGCGATCTTCATTAAATTTTATAATGGCATCGGTTATCACAATAGGTTTTGCATTAGAACCTGAAGTGGAGTGACTTACACTATCCGCTGAGGCACCAACACCACCAGCATATATGGCCGCAAGGGTCATTATGTGCAATTTATTAAATTTCATTATTATTATTCCATCCTTGTAGATTGCCCAACCTCTTAGTGGGTTAGATAGAACATTGTTAACTTTTATTTAAATCTTACGCTAATTGATTTTAAGAATAAACCAATAGCCACCTGGAATGGCATTAAATGACAAATTTTAAAAAGCATAAATAGGGCTTAATAAACATACACTTGAAACAAAAATGAAATGTTTTTGATATAAAAAAGATAAGAAGTGAACAAAATAAATATGATAACTAATTTACATTTCTACTAAAAAGACAATAAATAAGAACCAAGGGTATTTGATAGTGACTTATATATTTATATTACTTCATAAACCTCACCTCAAATAAAGCAACTAAAAATTATAAATAATTTAACTAACAAAATTAGGTAGGGCATGGAATTAAGAAATATAAAACACTTTGTAGCATTATCTGAATATAAACATTTCAGTAGAGCAGCAAAAGAATTAAATATTACCCAGCCAACACTATCCAAAAGTTTACAAAAACTAGAGCTGCTCGTTGGAGGAAAGTTATTCTTACGAGACTCTAAAAATATGTCTATGACGCCACTAGGCAAATTGATGTTAAAGCATGGAAAAGCTATTTTAAAAGAGCATGATGACATGCTACAGGCACTCGCTTTGTTTCACGGGGAGAATGAATTAACCATCAATATTGGCGCCAGCCCCATTCCATCAAACAGTCTAGTCGGGCCAATCTTAGGAGAATACATTAACTCAAGGCCAAATATGACCTTAGAGCTAAGTGTTGATGGTTGGAAAGAACTAACTCAACAGTTACTTGAAGGGGAATTAGATTTATTTGTAGCTGAATCAGATTTTAACGGTTTAGATAATCAATATGAGTTAAGCGTGATAGAACTACCGCCATTCCCTGTCGTCTTTTGCTGCCGCCCAGACCACCCACTCGCCAAACTATCTCTACTGAGTTTAGATTCATTTAGAGATTACTCTTTAGCAATACCAAGACACTTACCAACCAGCATTCTTAACCAGTTCGAGGGCTTATTTAAGCAGCGAGATAACTTTTGTGGCCAGATTCGCTTCGATCAATTCCACTCCATTAAAGACTCAATAATGAATGCAGATCTGGTCGCCCTAACTCCCGAAATTGCAGTTAGAAAAGAAATACAACAAGGTAGATTAATAGCATTATCTCCACAGTTAATGCCTAAACTTACCGCTAAATTTAGTATCATTACATTGGCAGGTAAGATACAAAATCAAGCGGTGAATACCTTCATTGAACACTTAATAAAACGCACTTTAGCCGTTAATGCCAGCCATCAATCTCAGCTTGAGTCAGCATAAAATTGATTAATAGCTCTCGATATTGGCTCATAAAAAGACACCGTCTGAATGCTTGCTTTAAAAATATCAATCTATTGCTAAGTTACATTTTTAACGTCACATCTGAAGTGATTTTCGTAGAGCAAGCCAATACATAACCCGCGGCAATTTCTTCAGGCGTTAATGTCATCGTACTACTCGACTCTGTCGTCCCTGAAGTCACCTGGCACTTACATGCACCACATACGCCGCTGCGACAGGCTGCAATAATTGGTAGCCCTTCAGACTCAATACCATCAAGTAATGTTTGCTCAGTAGAAAGCGAAATCGATTTATCTGCTATTTTCAGCATGAATTGACGACTGTCGTCACTGCTTGAATCACTAACAAGCTTGTCTGACTTTATCGCCCCGGTGAAGCTCTCTTGATGGAAGTTTTCCATTTCAAATCCACTAGCTTCAACCAATGACTTAACCGCTACCATATAAGGTTCAGGGCCGCAAACAAACACTGTACGCTCCATAAAATCAGGAACAAATTTAACGAGTTTATCGATATCTAAACGCCCTAACATACGACTATCATTCGCCGTATGATTAACGCCGTCAACAAGTTCAGGAGCTGCTTCAAGTAAGTAATGTAAACTGAATTTGGCACTACGGTGCGCCATCGAACTCAAACCATCAGCAAAAATAATATCGTCATTACTGCGTGCACTGTGCACAAAGGCAATATCACTGCCCACTCTGGCATCTAACAACCAGCGAGACATAGAGTACATTGGTGTGATACCACTGCCAGCACTTAAAAATAAGTACTTTGTAGCAGGAATATCCACTAAATTAAACGCCCCATCTGGCCCCATTATTGTGACCACATCTCCCTCGTTGACGTTATCAGCAACAAAGTTTGACACCTTGCCACCCGCAATTCGCTTGACCGTCACTACGATTGAGTAAGGACGAGAAGGTGAAGATGACATGGTGTAACTGCGATAAACTATTTCACCATCAATCTCGAGCTTAAAGGTAATAAACTGACCAGGCTTATAGTTAAACTTAACCGGTGTTAAGCCTTGAAACCGAAAACTAACTACATCATGAGTTTCGTTCCACTTCTCAACACAGCGAAGCTTAATATCGCCACGCTGCCAATCATCTGCACTTAGTAGTGAAGCATCATCATTTACTGTCGCTGTTTTAGCTTGAGTAGCGTTAACTTGAGTAGCGTTAACTTGAGCAGCGTTAACTTCGGACTCAACTTCAGATTTAATCTCTACAGTCTTCTTAGCTGTGTTTGCTAACGCACTCGACATTGAAAAACCAGCGGCTGGCTTCTTCTCTGCTTTGTCGTAATCTTTAGTTGACTGCACTGCTGACAACGCAGCTGAAAATGAAAATCCTGATGAGCTCATAAGGCACCTGTTACTGGGTAAATGATGGAAGGAGAAATGGAAAAATAACAGTCATAAAAATGGTGATATAAGCCGAGTACTTATATCACCATTAACAGCGTATTAAGCCGCTTTGATCATCGCTTTAAGATCAGATTCAACATCAGTGGTGTTACGTAAACCGAATTGGTCTTCTAACACTTTTGCCAAGTTTTCAGTTAAGAAAGCTGGCGGAGTAGGACCTGTGCGGATGTTTTTAACACCAAGCGACAATAAGGTTAATAGCACCACAATCGCTTTTTGCTCAAACCAAGATAAAACAAGGCTTAACGGTAGCTCATTGATGTCACACTCAAAGATATCTTTCAGTGCTAATGCTAATTGAATCGCAGAATATGCATCATTACACTGACCAACATCTAACAAACGTGGAATGCCATTAATGTCACCAAATTCAAGTTTGTTGAATTTGTATTTACCACAACCTAAGGTCAAGATAATGGTGTCATCTGGTACTGATTTAGCTAAGTCAGTAAAGTAGCTACGTTCAGACTTATCGCCATCACAACCACCAATTAAGAAGAAGTGTTTAATAGAACCATTCTTCACATTCTCAACCACAGTAGGCGCAGCTTCCATTAACGCATTACGTGCAAAACCAATGGTGATTTTGTGCGGGATTTCATCGTAAGTGAAACCTTCAAGTTCAAGGGCTTTATCAATCACTTCACTGAAATCTTCGCCTTCTACGTGAGTCACACCAGGCCAGCCAACAATGCTGCGAGTGAAGATACGGTCTGAGTATTCACCCACATTTGGATCAATAATACAGTTAGACGTCATCACAACTGCACCAGGGAAAGTACCAAATTCACGTTGCTGGTTCTGCCACGCACTACCGTAGTTACCCACAAGGTGCGGATATTTTTTAAATTCTGGATAAGCTAAAGCTGGTAGCATTTCGCCGTGAGTAAACACGTTAATGCCCTTACCTTCAGTTTGTTGCAAGATAAGCTCAAGATCTTTCATGTCATGACCTGACACTAAAATCGCTTTACCTTTAACTGACTTAGTATTGACTTCAGTCGGCTCTGGGTGACCAAATGCACTGGTTTCACCTTCATCTAACATCGCCATCACGCGATAGTTTAATTGGCCAATCTCCATTGCTGTGCCAAATAGCTTGTCACCATCAACTGAATCTTCACCAAGGAAAGACATGATTTGGTGGAACTCACCGGCAACATCAGCATCGGTTTGCTCTAAAACGCGTGCATGCTCCATGTATGCAGCAGCGCCTTTAAGGCCGTATAAACAAAGTAAACGTAGGCCTAGAATATCTTCATGCACATCACCACGATTAGGTAAGGCTAATGGTGCTTGCTCTAGCATCTCAGGTTTTGAAGCAGCAAGATTTAATGAACCTTGTGCAATAACAACTTCAGGCTCTACGCCTTTTTCAGCACACGCTTGCTCGTAAGCCGCTTTTAATTCGTTACGGTAATCTTGCGCCTGATAGGCATAATCCATTAAACGTTCGTCATCGAAGTTAACGTTAGTCAGTGTGGCAAAGAATGCCTTAGGAACAAAGGTGTCAATTTCAGCATTAATAATGTTGAACTCACGCGCTTTAACTGCATATGCAGAGACGCCTTGCAGCATATAGATAAGTAGATCTTGTAGGTCTGAAGTCGACGCTAGCTTGCCACACATGCCTTGTGAATAACTACAACCGTTTCCTGCTGGTGTTCTTACTGTTTGCTCACACTGAATACAAAACATTGCCTTTCTCCTGATGATAAACTTAATCATGCATATTATTTACATGTTTAAGGTCAGTTTACGCTCATCGCCAAAAAGCTAAACTACTTTTTACATAATTTAAGTGGTTTTATGATCTAGATCAGTTTCAGCACTCGCTAATATAAAGCTAACTCTTATCATGAGTTGAAAGCTAATTCGTTAAGTTATTAAGCCAATATATGATGGAAACCATGTTAAAAACTATAGTGAACAACTAAAGTGAAAAACTATAGTGAAAAACTATAGTGAACAACTATGATTCAGCAACAAAAAAGCCAGTATCCTTAATGGTTAAGGAAACTGGCTACTATGACTAGTTAAGTGAATTAAAGAGTGCTTACTAAGGCGTGTTGATCTTTAGCACTACGATTAGTTTGCTAACAACACACTAAATCTACGCTGTAAGTTCTCAGGATCTTGCTTACCAAACCTTAATAATAAATCTTCTTTGCCATCAAGGTTAATATCGACCGCAGATAACATTGAGCCTTCGACCGGTATAGTCATTTGCCACTCTTCAGCCCTTTTAATAAACGGATTATTGCCAGCCTGACCATAATAAATATCCAGTGCATCGTTATCATCAGAAAGCAGTAACTCTTTAAAACCGTCACCATTAATGTCAGCTAACGCCACTACGGGTTCACCACTTTGACCTGAAGTTAAACTGAAATTTAACTCTACTTCTTTAATCACATTGGCTTTGGCGCCGAAACGACTCGACTCGTTCATTTTAAAAACATGCACGTCTTGATCAATACTGCCTGAAAGTAGCGCACTGATAATTTGAGAAATGCTGATATCAAACCCAGCCACAATCACTTCATCAATATTGTCGTTATCAATATCATCAAAGCGTAATCCAGTCAGGGTACCTTCAGCCTTAATAATCGTATCTGCCTCACGAGGGAAAGAAATACTGTCATCGCCTTTTACGCCAAGGTAAATTTCATAGTCATTGCTGCGATCAAATACCCCTGAACTTTTGGTATAGCGTACAACTAAGTCCGTTACACCATCACCGTTAACATCGCCAATGCGCTCTACTTTTCGGTATAGCAAATCACTTTGATCTAAATTCTTACCATAAGCATCACGCTTATTCCACCAATCAACACCACTGATTGGCTGACTAACGGATATGAACTCAGCGATAGCTGAAAACTGGCCATCATTTTGTTGATAGTAAACTTCTAACGACCCTTCACCTACCTTAATAATATCGTCACGACCATCAAAGTTCATATCACTGTGATATAGCTTGGAATGGCTATACTCAGCACCATTATTTTTCAGTTCAACCACAGGTAATAAAGGTAATGATTGCTGAATAAATGTCCCATCAGCAGCGCCTAATAGCACTTGAGTATCTCTAAAGTCACTCATCATGATATCGGCGATATCGTCGTTATTGATATCTTTAACAAACTCCCCACGGGAAATAAAATCAGCACGGCTTGTCACCGCAATAGAGTTTATATCAGCCACTTTAATCAGTGCACTAGAGGGGACTTTTGAAGCAGAGGTAGATAAAGGATCGTCTATATCAGTCAAGTTCAATTCGTCTTGTTGCAGAGTATTGTTTGCTGTTGCTGGATACTCTTCAAAGCGCAGCAAAGAGTCTGCGGTAACAAAGTACAATTGTTGCATTTTTTCAGCATCTTGATCTGAAGTTTCAGTTGATAATAACTTAGACGTATTCTGTTCAAGCTCATTGACGTCAAAACTATAAATGTCTTTGGTCAATAACACTTTATCAAGCATCACCAATTCATTTTGCTGAAAACCATAAATAGCCAACCAGCGGTCGTGGTTATCATCAACCCCTAAGGCAATTAATTCATTACCTGGATTTTCCAATATATTGGCGCTGACAACAGCTTGAGTCAGTTCAAAATCGGCATCAATATGAAAAGTCGTAAATTGCGGTTTAAAGGGTATTTCATCAGAAAATGCGGTGTTACTAACGACACTGCCACTCACAACTAACAGTAAACCCGTGCAGCATTGCAGTAATTGATTCAAACTCACTCGATTAAAAACATTCATCCTGAAAGCCTATCCTTAACAATTAGCGATTAATATTATTGTTTGCTTAATTATTAAGATAGCGAAGATTGATGAAAGTTCACACGATATAATTGTTACGATTTAAGTATGAAGGATATCGAGGGGTAGATTAGCATCACAATACAAGCGTATCTCATTGACTAGCATTGTTGATTTACTCAGTCATTAGCAAGCTATCGTAGGCTAATCTCACTGACTCTCCACCATACTTTCGCTCCAACCGCCTGACAATGAAATGCCCTCTTGCCATGTCTTGAAAATGATCGATAAATAAGGTGTTAATGATCGCGCCACCCGCAGCGCCAATCGCGGGCACAGCTTGAGCTGCCATCTTTTGAGTGACTTGTACGCCAAAACGCTCAGCGATAACGGTGACAAATTTAACCATCATGGGGCCAGCTTCTTTACTGAAGCCTTTAGCCGCAATATATTCAGCGGTTTCAGCAATCGAGTTTGCTAGTACTGTGCGCACGGCAAAGTATCCTTTCTCAGCTTGATCGTCATCAGTTGACTCCCCGCCTAAAGCAAACACTTCTAAACACGCCATCTTAGTCTCAATATCATTAAGTTGCTCGCCTTCGCTACGAGCAACATCTGCGATAGACCGCAACATGATAGTAGTAGAAATAGGTAGCTCAATGGCTAAAGCAGATAAGCCAAAAAATCCGCCCACTCCGCCACTGACAGCAACACCCAGTTTATGCCAGCGATCAGAAGACTGCTCACCTGGCGCTTCTTTCATAGTAAATAGCGCGGCATCAGATGCTTTAGTCAGCGCCATTTGAGTCACTTTGCCAATTCCACCACTGACACTTTTAGGCAATAGTGAAAAACCTTTCTCAATTGGCGTACCAATAAAGTCTGTGATTTTTGCAGCAAGCCCTGGGTTTTCAAGCAATTGCTTAGCTTGGGTCAGTTGCA
Organism: Shewanella sp. 2_MG-2023; assembly: GCF_030548905.1. Taxonomy (NCBI): domain Bacteria; kingdom Pseudomonadati; phylum Pseudomonadota; class Gammaproteobacteria; order Alteromonadales; family Shewanellaceae; genus Shewanella; species Shewanella sp. 2_MG-2023. Next base: position 219,063 of record NZ_JAUOSO010000004.1, on the reverse strand, counting down.
ATATATCAGCTTCAGATAGACTCAAATTAACTCCCTTCAAACTCAAGTGCAGCCTCTTAGCTAATGGTAACTTTTTCAATCACGATAGCCTCTTTCGGCACATCATCATGACCCGCTATCGTTGCCGTCTTAACTTTTTCAATTTCTTTAACGACTTCAATGCCAGCAACCACTTTACCAAATACTGCATAACCCCAACCATTGTTGGTGGTCGCGGTATGATCTAAAAAGGTATTATCACCGACGTTAATAAAAAACTGCCCAGTGGCCGAATGCGGCGCATCAGTTCTCGCCATCGCAATGGTACCTAATACATTACTTAAGCCACGGTTGGCTTCATTAACAATCGGATCCCGTGTCGGCTTTTCTTTCATTTTGGCAGTAAAGCCACCACCTTGGATCATAAACCCCTTAATCACACGATGAAAAATCGTGTGCTCATAAAAACCCTCTTCGCAATACTGCAAAAAGTTCTTTGAACTCACAGGCGCTTTCTCCATATCGAGCTCAATGCAAATATCGCCAACATTAGTGCTAAAGGTAATCATATTTTTTATCTATATCCAAAGTAATCGCAGAAAAGGTTAATCCTGCTTATAGCCAATATTATAACGTTATTTGTCTAGCTAAGGCATGCTTGGCTCAGCAACAACTATTGTTTTTGGTTAAACAAATCCATTGCTGTGCGAGTCATCGCTCTCACACCCGTTTTAATCGTTAATGGATAATCTGGGGCAAATAAGCTCGAGTGTAATGATGGCAAGCCCTCACCTGAATCAAGGCTTGCTTGATATGCTGCAGGCTCAACAGCTCCTAGCCAAAATAACGTAATTGGCACATTTTGATCTGTACGGCCATATAGGCCAAAGTCTTCACCCGCCATCACTGGTGGTGCAATCACCACATTTCTTTTACCTAACTCAGTTTCGATACTGGCTTGCACTTTGGCAGCAAGCTGCGGCTCATTATAAGTTGAGGGAATGGTTTCATCGTCATGCACATAAACCTCTGGCATTAACTCGTCAGGTAAACCTGCGCTTATCGCAATGCCTTTAGTAATACGTTTAATGGCTGCAATTTGTTGTTCACGCACTTCAGGATTATAAGAACGTAACGTTAACTGCAGCTTTACTTGATTGGAAATAATATTGTGCTTTGAGCCGCCATGAATGGAGCCCACGGTAACAACATTAGGCTCAAGCGGAGAAACCTCACGGCTAGGAATTGTTTGTAGTGCTAAAACGGTTCTTGCTGCTAACACCACGGGGTCGATGGTTAAATGCGGGTAAGCACCATGGCCACTCTTGCCCTTAATAGTAATATCCACCGAATCAACATTCGCTAAAGCGTAGCCACTCACCACACCCACTTTACCCGCTGGAATACCTGCACTGACATGTAAGCCAATGACATTGTCAGGGGTTGGAAATTGACTGAACAAACCTTGCTTTAACATGGCTTTCGCACCACCGCCGACTTCTTCTGCAGGTTGTGCCACCATCATCAAGGTGCCTTTCCAATCTGCTTTATGCTTCATCAACTGCTCAGCGGTACCAATAAAACTGGTCATATGAATATCATGACCACAGCCATGCATTATGCCAACGGTATTGTTGTGCTCATCTAGTGTTGTCACTTTTGAAGCATAGGATTTACCCGTTTGCTCAATAATCGGTAAACCATCTATATCAGCTCTTATCATCAGCACTGGGCCCGTGCCATTTTTATAAATGCCAACGACACCGTAACCACCAAAGTTATCAGTCACATCAAAGCCAAGTTGGCTTAACTCTTTTGCCATTCGAGCGCTGGTATTTTTTTCTTGATAAGACAGCTCGGGATATTGGTGCAAATGAGTATAAAGCTGCTCAAGTTTCGGCATAGATTTCATTACCGATGCATCAAAGTTTTCAGCTTGAGCTGAGACACTAACAATCGAGCTCGAACCAATCATAGTCGCCACGGCAAGTGAAATGGATAACGCTTTCGGTATTACAGCAAAACCTGCTGATAATTTCATGATATCTTCCTTGTTTACTAGGGCGTGTTGTTCTTTTTGTGGTCAAGGTATTGCTTAAAAAACAATATGCCGTCAAAGAGTAAGCACTTGAGTAATTATATTTATTAAGGTGTGTTATTAACCTAGCATAGTGGCTGGCAATTGTGGCTGGCAATTTTATAATGTGTGCTAAAACATGCACTCACTCAAAAAGGAAAACATTGGTGAAAATGGAAACTGGTCGGTTGGTTCGCTGGAATAGTAATAAAGGGTTTGGATTTATTGAACCAGACGAAGGTGACAGAGACGTTTTTATTCATATTTCAACCCTAAAGCATATGGCAAGAAAGCCACATGTTGGCGACAGAATTGAATATGTAATAGAGCAACTTGCTGATGGAAAAATAAAAGCTGTTCAGGCACAAATTGAAGGCGTTGCTGTTCGCACTCAATCTAACAAAGACAAGCAACAGACGAATCAATCACATCAGGGCCAAAAATCAATCAAGAAAAAAGGTCCAATTAAAATGCAAAAAGCCACCACGGCTTCAGGTACCATGAGTCGGATCATTATTATTTTGATTGTTATTGCCATCGGCCGCTTTGCTTATCAAGCTTACTATGACATCACTAATGCATCTGGAGCAGGTGCATCAATCCAAGAACCAAGGAAATAAAGTGACAATAATCATCGAAACTGAACGCCTAATCATTCGTGAATTTAATCTTGGCGATACAAAGGCTGTACTTGAGTTTAATTCAGAAGAAGTCAACCGCTACACTGGCGATGCAGGCATGTGTAATAACATCGAAGATGCGAAAAACATTATTCAGGACATCTGGTTAGCAGAATATCAGAAATATGGTTTTGCTCGTTGGGCTGTGGAGCTAAAAGCCACTAACCAAGTGATTGGTTTTTGCGGTTTCAAAAATGACTCCAGGATAAATGCTGTCGATATCGGCTATCGCTTACACCCAGATTTTTGGGGTAAGGGCTATGCCACAGAAGCTAACCTTGCCTGTATTGAGTATGCTAAGAAGCATATGGATTTAGATATTATTTACGGCGAAGTTGTTAACCTTAATCTTGGCTCAGTGAATATCATTGAAAAATTGGGCATGAGCTTTATCCGAGAATACCAAGAGGATGATTTTACTCTTTTACGCTATGCGCTTTCTCTAAAAGGTAATCCATTACCAACTGAGTAATGTTAAAAACAAAAAGAGCTCAGACATGGTTAAGTCGAGCTCTTATGGATACGTGATTAAGCATGACTGCTATTTAGTCTCGCTAAAAGTACGCAGCCCAACCAATGAGAAAACCTTGTGAAGCGGTATCGTAAGCAAAATTATCTTCATTATCGTAATCAACCCAGGTGGATTTATAGCCCATATTTAAATCAGACCAAGTGTTTATCTGGTATCTGACGCCCGTCATAATCGACGAAGTGAAGTCAGTATCAGTACCTAAACCTGCATCTGCGCTAACATAAAAAAGCCAATCCTCATTAATTGGATTCATCCATCGAATACCAATTACATAATCAACCCAGTCATCTTCTAAGTTAATCTCACTGAAAATGGCATTATTGTCTTTGCGGTATAACTGCATATCAATGTCGTTATCCCACCAACGCAGTCCAAATGTATAATCCAGTGTGCTATCGCCATATTCATAGCGTTTAAAGCCCTTAGCTTCTAATACGCCTTGGCGAATATCAATATCGCCTTTTAGCACCAAATTGTTAGTGTTATCTATTATGTTATTGGTTTCACCATTGAGCTTCATGAAACTATAATCAATGTAATAGCCCCACTGATTCTGATGAATTCCTTCAAAATGCACCATAGCAGTCATTTCAAGGGTATCCATAATAAATTGCGGATCAACATCGACCTCAAGATTCTGATCGTTGACAGTGGTGTCGCCACGTATATTCAGCGCTAACCCGTAAATCTCTACGCTGTGCTTCCATGATGCTTCTGTTGTCGAGAAACCGTCATCAGCAAACACGCTTATTGACGTAAACCCTATCGCTGTAGACAACAAAGTACTGCAAACAATTAGCCACTTTCTAAGCTTCATAAAACCTTCCTTGTTAACATGTAGACCTATATAACCCAACCGAAATGGCTATATAGGCCCTTTAAAGCAGACATTGAAAGAGAGTAAAAGCCTTTAATTCCCAACGCCACCACTATTAACTGAACCAATATCAGCTGTCATTGGCGGCCACTTTTTAAACGTCTCTAAATGCTTTTGTACAGCAGCTTGCGCTGGGCCAAATGCCCACATTTTTTGTCCCATCCATTTGAGATACATGCCAGATTCTTCAGCGGCACGTTCATAAGGATCACGTCGAAGGTTAAATAATAGCGGCGCATTCAACTCTTCTTTGGCTCCTGACCATCCATTATTCTGTACCACAAAATGCGCCTTCCAATCACCAACTCTTACAGCCTGTAAGCGATCACGTTCGTAATAAAAAATCTCTTTACGCTGCGAAGGCTCATCTTTAGTCAGCATACCCAGCTGGTTGTAACCATCTAAATGGGCTTTAAAGCCTTTATAACCCGTCAACATTTTCTGCTTCAGATCATTAGGACCACCAGCTGCTGCAACCAAGGTAGGTAAAAAGTCCATACCATCAAACATGCCATTTTTAACTTGGCCCGCTTTAATTTTGTCAGGCCAACTAATTAACATTGGCGCTCTTACTCCGCCTTCCCAAGTGGTGCCCTTCTCACCATGAAATGGTGTCATACCGCCATCTGGCCAAGTCATTATTTCAGGGCCATTATCAGCCGTGAATACAATGATGGTGTTATCAGCAATGCCCAGTTCTTCCATTTTGGCTAGCATTTCACCCACATGGTCATCTAAATCTTTCATGACAACTTCTTGTAACCCCCAGCCATTTTGGCCAAGCATTTTTTCGTACTTAGGCGATAAATGAGTCCAAACATGACCTCGAGATGGGCAATACCAAGTAAAAAAAGGCTTATCGGCTTTGACTGCTCTTTCAATAAAATCGATGGTGTGTTTGTTTACTTCATCATCAAGTGTTCGCATACGTTCAATCGATAACGGTCCATCATCTTTAATAGACTGCTTACCTTTACCTGTTGATTTAGCATGGATTACATTACGAGGAGCAAATGATTGAAATGCTGGATCGGTAGGCCAATCAGGGTCTTCGGTGTATTCCATTGCATTCAAGTGATACAACCAGCCCCAATACTCATCAAAGCCATGCATTGTAGGTAAAAACTCATCGCGATCACCTAAATGGTTTTTACCAAACTGGCCTGTCATGTAGCCCATTGATTTTAATATCTCTGGCAGAGTAGGAGTATTTTTATTCAGCCCTACTGGTCCGCCTGGTAAGCCCACTGTATGCATTCCCGTTCTCACCGGAAGTTGCCCTGTCATAAAAGCAGATCGCCCTGCTGTACATGAAGGCTGAGCATAATAGTCAGTCATCAAAATGCCTTTTTCAGCAATACTGTCGATATTAGGTGTATCACTACTCATCACGCCATTGTGATAGGCACTTAAGTTTGAGATACCAATATCATCAGTAAAAATAACAAATATATTTGGCTTATCCGTTGCCGCAAATACACTGCTACTGACCAAAGTGAATAGCGTTAATACTCCCCATGAAACAATACTTTTCATACAGTCACCTTTTAGTTTAAACATCAATTTGATTATTAATTAACACATTAAAAGCTATGATTTATAAGCAAATAGCTCACTAGACTTGCGATAGAACTTAAACGTCTTCTAATACTGTTTTTCTGATCATTTGAATGCCCACTACACCAAAGCCAATTTCCAACAGCAGATACACAACCAACAACCAATGTGGCATACCATCAATGAATAAGCTCAAACTGCGACCTGCAGCTAAACCAAGCATAAACACGACCAAACTGTATAAAGCTGCAAGCCTGATGGATGCCTTTAAAGCACCTGCCACCCAAAAGAGCACCAAGGCTAAATAAAGCCCCATTACAGCGCGAAAAATATGAGTCACATTAATGGGTTCTGCGTTGATATCGAATAAAAATGAAAGTGAATTAGCTGGAGAAAAACCATAAGATAATGCGATAGGAAGGAGCCCTACAGCCGCCAGAAGTAAAAATATTTGTTGTGCTTTCATGCTTCATTAACTCCATGTTGTTCTGTGAGTCTAAGTTTGATTCCATTCAACTGATAACGTACTTAATTTGTCGCGTTTGGTATTGGCTAAAACAATGATGCTCTTGTTTTTACAGGGTGTTAGTGGTTTCAGGCTATGTGGTTTCAGGCTATGTAGATTCAGTCTAGGCAAGATTCAACATTAATCAAATTCAACTTAGCTATTATTAAAAGTCTATTATTTTCAATAAGTCGCTATTCTTCAGCAAGAACGGTATCAGGAACAACTGCCTGAAATAGATAACCCACTTAACCTGCGACAAACACCACTATGCTCAGCTTCTTGTAGGCATTAATTGTTATCTGGAGGCGTGGCTTTACCTTAAGTGGCAAAGTATCAACCGCAAAAATGTAACCACCTTTAACTAACTTTGTGAAAATTATGATAATTCGAGCTAGCAGTCTGATGATAAAACACATATATTTGAAAGTGTTTCAGGTCTTATTTTAGGGATAAATTATGATGCACAATTGGCGCTGGGTTCTCTCTGTTGTTTTACTCATTTCACTCCACTGTGCCCCCTTTAACGCTGTTGCCGCTGATGACATTAATCTCAAAAAAGTCGCAGAGGCAGAAAAACGCAGTGAAGCCATTGCCGAAGCACAAGGCGGGTTGATACTTGCCCGAGATGGTGAAACGCCACTATCAACATTAATCGCCATAAGCCAAGCGGTTGAGCAAGATGATTGGGAAACAGCGGCTGAATTTGTCGACTTACGTTATTTACCTAACGGCATTAATCCAGAAGACGGCCCTGAATTACTGCGAAAGCTATCCATTTTATGGAACAAGCAAAATATCATCGACTTGTCGCAAATCAGCGATCAAGCAACAGGACACTTAAACGATAAGCTCCCAAGTTACCGAGATTTACTGGGCGTACTTGAAACCAATACCGGCCCAATTCCTGTTTATATGCAGCATGTCCCAGATGGAAAAGGCGGTAAAGTTTGGAAAATATCTAACGCTACCGTCGCCAAAATCCCTGAACTCTGGGACGAATACGGTTACAGTCCTCAAATAGAAACCCTCGCAAACTTCTTACCTGAATTTAAAGCCTTTCACATGGAAAACTGGCAATTACTCATATTCAGTTTAAGCATATTTTTTGGTTGGATAGGCACTGGGCTAATTAGTATCGCGGCCAAAAGTCTAGCCAAACACTTCGAGCCTCGTATTGCAGGGTTAAGCCGATTTTGTGGCCGCAGTCTGCGTTGGTTCTTATACTTATCATTACTGCAATATGTCGCTTTAGCACTTGGATTATCTGTGCGAGCAAGAGTTTGGTTTGATAACAGCACCTTACTCTACCTTGCCAATACCATTTTGATTTTGGGTTTAGTTGAGCTTTATTCTGCTTACAAGTCTAAGCAACTTCATGATCAAGATAAAAGTTACAGTGTGGCTTTATTAAGACCTATGGTAGCCATTCTTAAAATGGTCATAGTAGTGATTATCGCGCTGATGTGGTTTGAAAGTTCAGGCTACAATATGGCGACAATCCTAACTGGTTTAGGTGTTGGCAGTTTAGCCATTGCATTAGCCGCACAAAAACCATTAGAGAACGTCTTTGGCGCATTAACCCTCTATGCAGCAAGGCCGATTAAACCCGGTGATTTTTGCCGCTTTGGCACAACCTTAGGCGTAGTTGAAGAAATCGGCTTACGCTCAACCCGCATTCGTAAGCTTGACCGCACCGTAGTGCATATCCCTAACTCAGTATTTTCATCCCAAGAGTTAGAAAACTTTTCAGTGATCGATCGCCGCCGTTATAAGCATGATTTGCGAATTAGCCTCGATACTTCCAAAGAGCAGTTACAAATGCTGCTGATGGAGTTGCGTAAATTACTCTTATCGCATCCAAGAGTATTAGAAATCGCCCAGCGAGCACGTTTTTTAGCGATTGAACGTGACGCTTTTGTGGTCAACGTCAATGCTTACATTGATACTGGTGACATCAATGAATATTTTGGTATTGCCGAAGATTTGAATTTTCACTTATTGAACATTATGAAAACACTGGATATCCATATTGCGCCAGTAGGGCAAAATGTGGTGCTCAATAATGCGGTGCCTGCTGATCTCGACGCGCAGCAAAAGGCAGAGCAAACCATTCGCCAGCTTATCGAAGAAGAAGAGCTCCCCTTTCCAAATTACAGTGAAGACACCCGCGAAGGATTTAAAGATAGTGTGGCTTATCCGCCAGTCGGTAGCGTGACTAAGCCTAAAGATGTGCTGAAATCTCCTGAAGAATTAGAAGTAGATAACGAGATGGTCGCTAAATCTTGATGGTGAAGCAGCCTTGATGGAAAGATAACCCCAAATAAAACTCAAAAAGCCAAGCAGACGCTTGGCTTTTTAGTACGACAGCCCACCATTTAGTTCATTAATGGATGCTCTGGAGGAAGCTGTTTTGAAATCCATAACACCAATTTATGCTTTCTATTAGGGCCATCATCTTTGTCTTCGGCAAGTGCTTGTATCAAGCCATCTTGTACTAGTAAACGATAAATACATTCCACTTTATCTTTTGGCGAAATACCTACACCAAAATCTTTAAAACCTCTTTTTTTCGCATACCCCTCACCAATTTCCATGGCGAGTTTCAGTAACTTGCTATCATTTTTGCCTGGCTTCATATCCAAACTCCAGTCGGTTTCAATACCTTAAAATTACGCTATTTAATTCAAAGTTCAATGCATAACCCCTAAGTCTTGAGAAGTATTTCACTTATTCAGCGGTTAAACATACAATTTGCTCAATATTTATTGAATAGTATTTATTGAATTGTTTATTGAGTAGTGTTTAGCTCATTTCTACGCCAATACCGTTTCAATGTCGTATCAATGCCACATCAATACCGACCATAGAGAGATTATTTTCGTCGAATGAATATCGAAACTGACATTAATTCAAGCATTAACTCAAGTGTGCTCAACACCATAAAACAACAAACTGGTGCGACAGCAATTACTCAAATAGAACTGATTCAATCGCTTTGGAGTGGTTACGGCGAATTGTTCAGAGCTCACTTGTGTAGTTCGGAATATGGCAGCGTGATTGTTAAACACATCAAGCTACCTATGATGGACCCACAAGATAGCACCACAGCACAATCGCACCCTAAAGGATGGAATACAGCCCTTTCTCACCAGCGCAAGATAAAGTCATACCAGGTAGAGTTTCATTGGTATCAAGATTACGCCAACCGATGTAGCCAAGATAATCGGGTGCCTAAATGTTTATATCTAGAACAAGATGGCGATGACTGCTTATTGATTCTTGAGGACTTAGCCACTGTTGGTTTTAACAACGTCCTCACTCGAGCTGATGATACCGCCATCAAAGCTTGCCTTAAATGGCTCGGGAGTTTTCATGGCCAATTTCTATTTCAAAATCCTGATGTTCAGCACCTAGATTCAACTGAACAAGATAAAAAAGTAACTAACCACTTACATGAAAAGCTCTGGCAGCAAGGGACCTATTGGCATTTAGATACTCGACCAGATGAGTTAGCAGCATTAGCCGACTCGAACTTAAAAGCCGCAGCGCGGCAAATCGATACCCTACTAAAACAAAGCCCCTTTCAAACCTTAGTTCATGGCGATGCTAAGCTGGCTAACTTCTGTTTTAGCCCAAACCACCAGCAAGTGGCTGCAGTGGACTTTCAATATGTAGGCAAGGGTTGTGGCATGAAGGATGTGGCGCTGCTACTCAGTAGTATACTGACATTTTCAGAAAGTGAGGCAAAGATCTCTGGGTTACTGGATGATTATTTTAACGCATTGGTCAGCAGTGCTTTAGTGCATCAGCCCCAAATATGTACCACCACATTGGTCCAGACTTGGCGACCTCTCTACTCCATCGCTTGGGCTGATTTTCAACGTTTTGTAAAAGGCTGGAGTCCTAATCATGTTAAAATTAATCCCTACACTGAAGCGTTAACGCTCAAAGCACTCAATCAGCTTAAATAACGACCATTCCGTTTATACCGCTCAACAGTGCATCTAGCTGCACGCCTTAACAATCCAATCGAAATAAAGCCTATATTTTATACATTTTCACACTTTAAGTGGTTACATATCTAACCATAAGTTGGTATAAGTAAATGCTAATGAAACGCAATTGCGATTATTTAGCAGTCAAAGCATGATGCAAATAGCTGGGATTTCAACGGAATGTAATAATGAAAAAAGAGATTTTTTTCTTTGGTGAGTGGCAGGTCGACCCCAATAGCAATAGCGTAAACCTAGGCAAAAAAACCAAACAGCTTGAACCCAAAGCAATGGACGTGCTGATCTTGCTATGCGAGCGCAGCGGTGAAGTCTTAAGTAGCGATGATATTGTTAATCACTGCTGGCCAGATAGCGATATTGGCGACAATCCACTGCATAAAATCATCAATCAATTACGCCGCGCCCTTGACGATAAAGCCACTTCGCCCTGTTATATCGAAACCATTCGCAAACGTGGCTATCGTACTATTGCCGATGTTAACTTTCCCATTGGACACGAAACCGTTGCCGATAACCAGCTGTGGAAATCTGGCTCACCCTTTCCAGGCCTGCAAGCCTACTCAGAACACTTTTATGAAGTCTTTTTCGGACGCAGTAAGCAAATAAGCGTCTTACTCGAACGCATCAGCCAGCAAGTCAAATTTGGCCGTGGGTTTTGCCTCTTATTAGGCCCCAGCGGCAGTGGTAAATCATCATTAATTAATGCGGGAATTATTCCCAATCTCACTGTCGGCGCAGGTTACAACGGCGTGCATCTTGCCTCCTATGGCAGTCTCGATTTTGCAGATGTATCTAAATCGCAACTCTTCATTGAACTTGCTGGCGTCATGCTCGATTGGGAAATCAATGATTTGCCAGTATTTGACGGTGACAGTGCCGACTCACTGTCTCATCGACTCATTACTGAGCCCCAAGCTATTGTGAGTCAATGTAAACAAGCGATAAAATCTAACCATAAACGCCACACTCACTTTGCTTTATTTATCGACCGCCTCGAAGTCTTACTATCTTCACCGATATTTTCTCAAGAGCAGCGCATAGCATTCATCAGCATCCTCGAACAATTAGCTAACTCGGGTTGCATTTTAGTACTGAGTGCCTGCCGTAATGAGTTTTACCCATTATTAGTGGCCTACCCCAGTTTAATGACAGGAAAAGGGCGTGGGGCTCATTTTGATTTATCGCCGCCTACTCGCAGTGAATTACTGCAAATGATCCGACTGCCAGCTGTTGCCGCCAATTTAACCTGGACCAGCGATCCTGATACAGCGACCCCCCTAGATGAAATATTATGCGCTGAAGCCGCCAGTAACCCTGATGCACTCCCCATGCTGCAGTACATGCTCCAAGCACTGTATTTAAAACGCAGCAAAGATGATCAGTTACTGTTTAGTGTCTATCAAGAACTTGGCGGGATAGAAGGTGCAATAGGTAAAAATGCCGAAGATGCCATTGCCGAGCTAACTGTGCAGCAAAAAGCCAGCTTGCCTCATGTATTGTCGCTATTGGTCACATTACGTGAAGATGAATCATCAATCACCAGCCGCACCGCTCGCTGGGCACAACTGCACACCAAAGAAGAACGGGCTCTGACCCAGGCGATGATCAATAGTCGTTTATTTGTTTCCAGCCTACAAAATGGCGAACCCTGCTTTAGCATTGCGCACGAAGCCTTATTAAGGCGCTGGCCAAGAGCCACATCATGGATTGCCGAACATAATCAAAGTATTCGTATTAAAAGCCGATTACAGCACCTTTCTAGCCGTTGGCTGCAAGAAAATAAACATCATGCATACTTACTTGCCGACGGTAAACCACTGAAAGAAGCGCAAGCACTTAAAGCTAATCCGTTATTTGATTTAGAGCCACAAGAAATCGAACTGATTAATGCCTCTAGTAAACATGAACGGATCAAGCGCTGGCAAAAAACCTTCACCGTCTCATTGCTGTTTTTGCTCACTATCACCTCGATTTTAGCCAGTATTAAAAGTTTCGAAGCTGAGAAGATGGCACTACAAAAAAGACAAGCAGCTGAAAACCTACTTGGCTTTATGGTGGGAGATTTTGCCGACAAAATGCGTGGCATTGGCAGAATGGATTTACTCGATGGTATTAATAAAAAAGCGCTGGAATACTATAGCGAAGCATCAACCCTTAAAGACACCAGCTTAAGCTTTGAGTCTCGCTTTCAACAAGGGCAAACACTAGAGGCGATGGGAGAAGTGGCTTATTCACGGGGTAAAATAACCGAAGCCAAAGAAGCATTGTTAGCCGCTAAAGAAAAGCTCAGCGCATTGTTAATTGAGCAACCTGAACATTTTGAGTTGCTTAAAACCCTAGGGGCTAATGCGTTTTGGTTAGGGCAATTGGATTATGACCAAAGTGACTGGACAGCCTCAAAAGTCTGGTTTGAACAATACCTAAATTACAGTAAAAAAATGTATGACCTAGCGCCAGAAAATACAGAAGCGCTGATGGAACTGTCATACGCATATAACTCCTTAGGCTCTATTTCGATAAAACAACAACGCTTTCATGAAGCCACCAATGACTTCACTGAATCATTAAAACTGAAGGGAATAGCTTTAATTAATGACTCGGCTAATAGCCAACTTATCGCTGATATAGCCGACACTCGCTCATGGCTTGCAACTGCGGCAGTGTCTCAAGGTGACATCAATACTGGAATCAAGCTTCATGAACAACTGCAACAGGACTTAGTTAATTCGAATATAAACCTAAGCCCTTACTCCCTTAGCCGACTATTTGGTAGTTACCATATTCACTCTAATTTGCTCCGCTATCAAAGAAAATACAACAAAGCTTTTGAAGTGGCTATGTCAGGACTAAACACTATCGACAAAACCTTAATTCAAGATCCGAAAAATGAACAATGGCAAAAAGACAGGTTCGATGCATTGTTACGATTACTAGAAGTCGTTAACAAAACAAACCTGCATCGTATGGAGTATGACGTTGAGGCCCTAGCAAATTTATTGAGCGAAAATAAGCAGCTGATTAACTCTTCAAAAAATCAGTTAATTTGGGCTAATTATCATTTGGCATCTGCACGTTATTTTTTCAATCATAATCAATATCAACAAAGCGCTGAATACGCCGCTATTGCCGTGGATTTATTTTCTGATATTTCCAGTCGGCACCCTGATAATATCAGTTACAAAGCTTTACTCTCTTCAAGTCAGCTTTTAATCCACCAAACGCACAATCTAGTTGAGCCTGAACTCAATGACACCTCAACCTGCAATGAAGTCAAAACAAGATTAGCACTACTCTTTCAAAAGAATAAACACCCATTAATCACAAGTCCGTACTTTAAAGCACTGCAATGCTTAGGCGAACCTCTACCAGAAAATCAACTCAGCACTATCACACAACTTGTTTTACCTACCCACAATATAATGATTAATTAAAAGGAATTATCATGCTAAATATCACTGGCAAAGCCACTTTTATCACTGTTACCGTTACCATCGATAAAAATGAAGTCCCCACTTTTTCATACAGTAATGACACAGGTTCTGTCGAAGTTTCTGGTGAAAGTACCATTACTTACTTACTAGATGACTTAACAGACAAAGGATTAAAATTTGTAGGCGCCGCTTTTGAAACCCCTTTTGACGGTGTTATTGATGCTGTAACCACCAGCAGCGATGGTAAAATTATCCAGTTAATGGACCTCGATAAAGTTATTGGCACCACTAAATTTCAATTTGTATTAACAAACACCGATAACTCACTCTTATTACTCAGTGAAGATCCTCAAGTGATTAATAGAGGAGAAGGTTCAAGTACAGCTTGCTAACTACCACTCAAACACAATAAATAACAATCACTTAAAAAGGAAGGTTGGCGAAAGGTTATCGCCAACAGAGTTCGATAGAGTATTAACTAGAAAACGCAGCTAATGCGATGAAATTAACACACTAGTAAGGATACTCGTTATGTTAGAACTCACTTCCACTGCAGAGAAACAGCTAAGCCAGATTTCTCAAGTGAAAATGGATATGTTCATTGGTGACACGCTTAGTGGTAATTATCATTACAAGTTTGGCGCTAATGAACAGCCTCCGAGTGCTAACCCATTAAAAATTGAACCCCAGTTCCTATCTAATAATTTAGCTCAACATACGACGGCTAATGCTGCAGATCTAGCCGCAAATAAAACACGCACTGATTCAAATGAATATAATCATTTTGATAAAACGTTGGAAACTAGGTTCAATCCTCCTCATAGCACAACCATGCTTGGTGGTAATGCGCTCAGCTCATTATCGACTTTAGTTGATTACATGATGGAAGCGATGATTGTGGTTGATGAGTTTGGCAATATCCAAATGGCTAACCGTCACGCAGTGGCGTTATTGCTCGATTGCAATAAAAGTTCTACAAACTCTTTAATAGGTCAACGCTGGCAATCTTATTTGACCGAACCTCAAAAGTCTCATTATCAACAGATGATTCTCGAATCAACATTTGAGCCAAGACCACTAAACCATCTACCTAATGAAACCACGCTTAACATGTCCAATGGCCAAACCATTGATGTTGAAATGTCTGTAACCCATTTTCCTATGTCAGAACCTTTATTTGGCATCATCATAAGAGATTTAAGTAAGTATCGCGCAGAGTATCAACAGCTTTATAAGTGGGCATCAACGGATTGCTTAACTAATTTATCTAATCGCCGTGTGTTTGATGCCGACTTAAAACACCACTGGAAAACCTGTATTGAACAGGGCGACCCAATCAGCGTATTGATTATTGATATCGACCATTTTAAAAGTTTTAATGATAACCATGGGCATGTGATGGGTGATCGCTGCTTGCAAAAAATTGCCGCTGCGATTCAAGTGTCTTTACCCAATGAAAATTGCACTGCCGCCAGATATGGCGGAGAAGAATTTGCCTTAGTGATGCCAAATTGCGATACCTCAGAAGTACAAGCCACGGCTCAACTTATTCAGCAAAATATTAATGCTTTGACTTATATGGATATAGGCCTAGATATTTCGGTTTCTGTCAGTGTGAGTCAGGGGCATGCCAGTGAGGTCAACGGCCAGTTCAGAACGGCCAACGCCCTACTTTGCGCCGCCGATACAGCACTATATCGTGCGAAAGCAGATGGTAGAAACCGTATAAATGCGTGCTGTTAGTCTGCAATTGCGAGTTAACAAAAAGCTGGCTTGGTTTTGAATCAAGCTAGCTTTATTGGTTAACTTCAATCACAGGTTAATCACCTGCTGGTATTTACCGCTATTATCTAAGCCACACATCTCATCATAAGCCGTTTGATATTCAAGGTGAGCGATAGCGTAATCATGACTTTTCAGTAAGGCTTTGGCTTCAACGATTGAATGAACACACTCGCCAGCCACTTCGCCATTTAATCCAGCGAAGTTATTATTCGCATCAGTAAGGCCCACCAAATAATGCGTGGCATCTGCAACACCAATTATCGTTGCAATACTTCCCGATTGATTCATATTATCCATCATTTGGCACCTGTTTAATTGATTATAAAGTGCACTACGCAAATAGTGAAATATTGGTTCATTAATCTTCAAAGATAATGGAATAAAGACCAGTATCATTAATGTGTTCAATTCATGTTCATCACTGCGTAATGCTGATATAACTAATGACTTAAGCGGTAAACCTATGCTGTCTATTTATGGTTTCAATTGAGTCAATGCCCCCGATAACAAGGAATAATTCATGGATTGGTATATAAAAGTTCTTAAAAATTACATTAACTTTAAAGACAGAGCCCGTCGTAAAGAATATTGGTTTTTTGTTTTATTCAATTTAATTGCGGGCATTGTATTGGGCTTAATTGACAATATGACTGGCACACTAAGCCCTGAGACTGGATACGGCTTGCTCAGCGGTATCTATTCTTTATTAGTTTTCTTACCAGGGCTTGGCGTTACAGTACGTCGATTACATGACTCTGGCAGAACCGGTTGGTGGATATTAATTGGATTAATCCCGCTTATTGGTGCTTTGGTTCTACTGTATTTCCTCGTATCCGATAGCGAGCAAGAAACTAATCAGTACGGCCCAAACCCGAAGGGCTTTGAGTATGAGTGTTAACTTATCCTCAATGGCAGTGATTGGTCACAAACCATTCACTGCCGCTTTATAAAATCTCATTATGGCTACTCAGATTACATTGGGAATTATCATTACTGTTGAATAATAGCGCAGTCAGTCACCGCTCGATTAAACTGTGATCTACGCCTCTTGAGTCAACGAAATAGATCCCGCATGCTAATCGCCCTTTTTGATTAATCACTTAGCTAATACCAAGCAAGATTATTCAATAAGATCCGTTCGGATGAAGGTAGCAGGAGAGTGGGGAGTAACCCCACACCGACGAGGCAAGTTTATTCATGTAATGACGTTTTGTGTAAACATTAAGTCATTTCAAGCAAATGAATAAAGCACTCTTTCAGGTGCCACATAGTGGTGAGGACTGTTACTGGACGAGCCTCTGGAGAGACTGTAAGCAAACGTGGTTCGTTAGCGATTGTTATTACAGCGCCGAAGGCGAAAGTGAGGCTGACTTGTCAGTCACGCGAAACGCTCAGGCAAAAGGACAGAGGAGAGGATGACTGTATTCATTTATGGTCGCTGTCGTTTGCTGCTGCGCCTGATATTAACCTTGAGCTATTAGCACAAGGTGATACTTCGCCCGTCTCTTTCTTCAGTACCACTGATCAGCCATTTCTTTTCCTCCTCCATATTAATTTTGTTGTTTAATATTCGAGGAATATCATGAATTTTCACGCGCTTTTAGCCGATATCAATGGCATTGTTTGGGGCCCTATTACCCTTTGCTTACTTGTTGGTACAGGTCTTTATCTCACTATTCGCCTTAAACTTTTGCAAGTTTTCCAGCTGCCTTTTGCCCTTAGTTTGTTATTCAAACCCGCTACTGGTAAAGGCGATTTATCGTCTTTTGCAGCCCTATGTACAGCCCTATCCGCCACTATCGGTACAGGTAATATTGTTGGAGTTGCAACCGCCATTAAAATTGGTGGCCCAGGCGCATTGTTTTGGATGTGGTTAGCCGCCTTTTTTGGCATGGCCACTAAATATGCTGAATGTATGCTCGCAGTTAAATACCGCACCACAGATGCTAAAGGTAATATTGCGGGCGGACCTATGTATTACATTGAGCGTGGTTTAGGCCTCAAGTGGTTAGCCAAGATCTTTGCTGTATTTGGTGTTGGTGTGGCCTTTTTTGGTATTGGTACTTTTGCACAAGTTAATGCCATTAGCGATGCCATGACCATCGCCTTTAATGTGCCAACCTGGGTCACAGCGTTAATACTAACTACCATGGTTGCTGCTGTAACATTAGGCGGGGTAAAACGTATTGCTAACGTTGCTCAAAAGTTAGTACCTACTATGGCCCTAGGTTATGTGCTTGCGTGTATTTGGATTCTATTTAGCTTTTCAGAGCAAATCATTCCCGCTCTCGAATTAGTCATTCACTCAGCCTTTACTCCTATTTCTGCTGCAGGCGGATTTTTAGGCGCAACCGTTGCCCAAGCAATTCAAATTGGTATTGCCCGCGGGGTGTTTTCAAATGAATCGGGTTTAGGCAGCGCGCCAATTGCGGCCGCGGCAGCTAAAACCAACGAGCCAGTAGAGCAAGGACTTGTGAGCATGACAGGCACCTTTTTCGATACTATTTTGATTTGTACCATGACAGGCTTAGTGTTGATCATTACTGGCGTATGGAATGGCGATACAGCCGGTGCAGCCATGACCAGTGCCGCATTTGCCTCGGGCGGCTCAGTGATTGTCGGTCAATATATTGTGACTATTGCGCTAGTGTGTTTTGCCTTTACCACCATTTTAGGTTGGCACTATTATGGCGAACGTTGCTGGAATTATCTGACTAATCAGCGCTTAGGTGACAAAGGAATTAAGATTTACCAACTAACATTTTTAGGGTTAATTGCGGTAGGCGCTTTCATTCAATTAGATTTAATTTGGATGCTGGCTGATACCGTCAATGGCCTGATGGCCATCCCTAACTTAATTGCGCTTATTGGCTTAAGACATGTGATTTTAACGGAAACGAATCACTACTTTGAAAACAAAAAGCGTCAGGTTTCTCAACCTCAAACAGCTAATAGCAACTAAACGCACACAATAGATTTATTCGTTTTCATTACCGATGTGCAATATCAGTTTATTGCTGATATTGCTCATTTTTAGTGTATTTATCCACAATAGCTTGAATGGTGCCATCATTTTTCAACTGGGCAATAGCCATATTAATTCTCGGCATCACGCTACTGTGTTCTTTACGCAAGCGCATCACTAACACCCCACTTGAATGCACCGCAGCAAGCGCTATAGGTAATTGCAATTGCTTTGCCCAATACAATGCAGGTAAATCACCTGATATCGCCGCGCTAACGCGATCTTTATGTAACGCTTTGATGAGCTGTTTTTCAGATGCGAAATCGACCCGAGTAAATATGTCATCATCATGGTAAAGGTAGCCGCGCACCGTTCCAATAGACTTGCCTGTTATCTTGTCTATGTCAGACCACTGAGATTGGTTTTTTTCAAGCGTGATGATGTTTTCTTGAATCGATAAGATCGCGGAAGATTGAATAAACTGATCTCCCATATCACCTTTAGGAAACCAACTAGGACTAACAAAATCAAAATCCAGCAGGCCTTTTTCTAGCGCTTGATTAGTTCGCTTAGGCGGAAAGTTATGTTTTTCGACTTCAACTTCGGCTATGGATAAAATTTTAGGGACCAGTTCACCCAAAATCCCCGAGTTTTCAACTTTATTAGGAATATAATACGGCACCCAACTGCTTGAACCATTCACATTATATTTGAGAGTAGTCGCTATACTTATTGAAGAATAAAACAATACAAAAGCCGTCACGGCAATAAGTCTGATTTTGTTCAAATAATTATCCCCCATACAGTACAACAACAAATAAAAACAAATCATTTATTCTTTTATCAATAATTTACACTAGAACAATTTGTTAACATAGTTAAGCTTTTATTCGTTTATGATGCTAAAAACATCTTCCTTATATAGCGACAAATTGATTCGTCACTCAGGTTTAGTCCTTTAAATTCCCCCTCAGATCCAGCTATGACGCATCAAAAAACAGCTTAAGCTAATGCTAAAGTCCTGTTTAAGACTTTAAACTGATAACTAATTCAGTCATAGTGAAAAAACTGAATATAGCTTCGAATACTGGATAGCGACTAGATTGGAATCACGTAATACAAGCCCGCGTGCAAAGTCTGAAACACCGCCATTGCTGACGCCTAAACTCAGCTTTTATATACCCGTCATAATCATTGCGGGCTTGTTGTTGACCTTCCCTCACAAGACGTTGGCAACATTCAGCTTATTTACTCAGTTTTTTCTTGAACATTTTGACTCTCAATTCATTCAGCTTTCGAGTTTATTACTTATTTTTGCTACAGCAATATGCTTCAGTCCTATTGGCAAAATACGTATTGGCGGAGAAAAAGTGCAAACCGAGTTCAGCTTTACCAGTTGGATAGCCATGCTATTTACTGCAGGCATGGGATCGGGGCTCATTTTTTGGGGTGTGGCAGAACCTGTATATCACTATGTTAACCCACCTGCATTTTTACAAGATGACTTCTCATCGGTATCTGGCGCGTTAGCGATTACCTACTTCCACTGGGGTTTGCATGCTTGGGCGATATACGCCATGGCTGGCTTAGTCATGGCATGGTTTGCATATAATCGTAATCGCAGCCTGAGGATCAGTGCTAGTTTTAGCGCAGAAAAACCTAAATGGCTTAGCGTATTAGATTTACTTGCGGTCATTGCGATTATTTTTGGCATGGCTGGCACCTTTGCCAATACTGTCGCCTTAATTCAAACAGGGATTGAGCAAGCGATTGGACTTGATGTGGCCAGTGTCGGCTTTAGAATTGGGCTAATTTTGTTTATTGCAGTGCTATTCACCTTGTCATCCATTGCTGGATTAAATCAGGGAATTAAACGATTAAGCCAGTTTAATACCTTTTTTATGGTGGCTATTTTGGTCACTGTTATTGCTTTAGTTGATCCCTTCAACAGTCTACAGCTCATGTTTGAGTCAAGCGTGAGTTATTTGCAGTTACTGCCAAAAGTCTCTTTTAGTGTCGGAGACCCCGCTAATTGGAGCCAAGGCTGGAGCGTCATTTATTTGATTTGGTGGATTGCTTGGGCGCCTTTCGTTGGGCCGTTTATCGCTCGAATTAGTAAAGGCCGTAGCATCAGGCAATTTTTAGCATGTACCATTTTACTGCCAACACTCACTTCAATTATCTGGTTTTCTGGCTTTGCTGGTAGTGTGTTAACTCAACCCTTTGCTGCTGAGGTTATGGCTGCGGTCAATCAAGAATACACCCTAGGCTTGTTTAGCTTTTTTAATCAGTTAACCCCAAATGGTTTCCCCTTGGGCAGCATTTTATCGGTTGCCGCAATACTACTGTTAATCACTTTTCTTATCACCAGTGCAGATTCCTCCATTTACATAACCAGCATGCTCACAGGCAGTGAAAGTCACATTGCTAAAATGCTCTGGAGTCTTATTTTAATTGCGATAACAATTGCACTAGTGACCATTAACGACGTGGATTTAAACAAGCAAATTGCGATTGTTGGCGCCATTCCATTTACCTTGGTCATGTGCGCTCAAATAGCTTTTTGGATTAAGGATGTACTGAAAAGATAAGCAGGTCATTAGTTTTAGATAAGCATATCGAGTCTCAAATCAATGAGGCACTCGATTTAGGATTAACACATTGTTATTTAACGTCAGTAGCGATATCGAGATTCAACTTCACATTCAGCGATAAACGCGCAAGTTTACGGTTCAATAATTCACGAATATGTTGAACATCAGCCAATAATTGATGTGATTTTTTAGGATCGACATTAATGTTAACCATCAATTCAGGTCCTACTTTGGCAATGCCGGTTAACTTAAGGTTTTGCGGTGATATACCGTTAGCTTCAGAAACACTTTCACGCACAAGTGAACATATTTCTTGATCAGGTTTCATCATTAACAGCTCGCGTAATGCATTGGTTAACATAACAAAAGGCACTTTTAGGAAATACAAACCAATACACAACATCATTAGAGAATCAGCATACACTGCGTAATGAAACAAGGGCGTCATCTCAAGAATCACGGCAATAATCAAGCCGCCACATACCGCTGCGCTCAGTACCGTATCCATTTGCCATTGCTTTTCTTCAGCGGCCAATAAGCCACTTTGTTGCTTTTTAGACTGGTTTTTATGTTGCAGCCAACGCCACACTCCCCAACAACCAACTAAATTGATAAAACCAAAAATAGCTGCAAACGAAGTATCAATTGCTTGACCACCATTGATAAACACATGAAAAGCACTGAATAAGCTGTAACCCAGTAACATCAAAATCACTAAGCCTTTAATCGCAACAACTAACGGTTCCATCATGGCTTTACCAAAAGCGAAGTGAGAACGTGAAGAACCATGCATATAGCCAGAAGCAGCAAGAGATAACATTGTCAGTAATAAGCTAATGAGTGAGTAAACACCGTCAAAAAGAATGACAATAGATCCACTTAACAGGCCAACGATGACCCCGAGGATTGCAAAGCTAAAAGCAGCGACTGCTGACAGCTTAAGTAATTGTTTATCTTGTTTGTTGCTCTTTGCACACATTCATTATCACCTGTTAAAACCTAAGAAAAGTATGGCGTTAACCGCGAAAAACCTCAATGTCGTTAAGGTGTACGTAAAGTGAACTTAGATGAAAAGTGTACGATTACATTATTATTTCAATGAGTTACCAACCGCCTATAGCGTCAACTACTTTGACGCTCAGTGATTATGATATACAAGCCCATATTTGCAGAGTTCAAATATAACGAGCGCTAACATGAAAGGCTTTAATATGAAGAACTTTAAAATGAAAGGCTTTAATATGAAGAACTTTAAAATGAAAGGCTTTAATATGAAGATCTCTAATATGAAGCCTACGAGTTAGGCTTAGCAAATAACAAGTGCCAATTAAATTATCAAAGTCAGCATCTTTAAAACTTAAACAAATAGTCGCTCACTTGATCTGATAACCAAGAAATCGGTGCTGGTATTGCATTACCGGGAGCTGAAAATAAACAATAATCTTGATGGGTTAATCCATAAGTATGCTTAATAACAGCCAATTGCTGTTGGCGTAAATGCTGCCTAATCAATGGTTCAGGTAATACACCCCAGGCTTTTTCAGACAATATTGTGTTGAGCATATATTCAAAGCTCGTAAAGCCAATATGGGTTAATGAAAAAGGCTGCAACTCAGGATTATCTTTATCATTGAGATACACCATCACCGCTTGCATAGATTCACGCAGTTGAATATCTGACACACGACGAAGACTGGCTAACGGATGGGTATGTTCACACACCGACATCATTCTTATGCGCCCGAGTGGCAAATAGTCAGTATTGGCATCATCCACTCGCTCAAAGTCGAACCCAAAAGCAAAATCAACTTGCTTGGTATTCACCAAGTTAGCTAAATCGCCACTGGATGCCAGCACGGTGTTCACTGTAGTTGCCTTAAAATGATTATTCAGTTGATGAATGAAATCTTGCCAAACCTCATCAGGAAAGGAGTCGTCACGAGCGAGCCAAATCTCTGAACGAAATTTCTCTGACGTTTGTTCGCAGGTTTGCTTAATTCGCTCGCAGGTAGACACCACGCTTTCACAATCTTTATAAATAGACTTACCGACTTCAGATAACACTAGGCTATTACCAGAACGGACAAATAATGTCGCCTGCAAATTCGACTCAAGCGCCTTAATCGCCATGCTTAGCTGGGTACGATTACTGTTAAGTTGCTTAGCGGCTGCAGTAACAGAACCCGTATCCGCTACGGTGCAAAAAATCTCTAATTGCTTTAGATTCATAGATTATCCATTGTGATAACTCACCCAGCTATCCTTCAGTATTAGTAGACTTTTATAACAGGCTTTTAATAACAGGCTGCTAATAATAGGTTTACTGCTGGCGCTGCCTTAACTCAAATTGTTCTTTCGCCAACTCATTGTATTGGGCTAATAAACTTAATTCATCAACGTTAGCTAACAAGGTATTTAAGTCGATTTTTAATTGCCCTTGATTATCAAACTGACTCGCAAACGTGCCCATATTAATCATATCAATCTGCCAATCAGTGAGTTGCCCAATAACATAATTACCATATTGGAAAGCCTCAAACTCATTCAACAACGTAAGGAAGTCACTAAATCCAAACCCCTTGAGTTGTTTTTGCGCCTTAAAAGCGGCTAAATACCCAGCGGATATCGCTACAATTTCACTGTCACTGTCATTGTCTATGTCATTAGCATTAGCATTTAATGCTTGCTGGAATTGGTAAGAGTGCCGAGTCTCATGAATCAAAAAAGCCAGCGAAGCATAAGCCTCTTCTTCGGCTAATTTATCAGGATTTAAGTACACAATTCCATTACCACCCGCTTCAATATCAAAGTCAAAATACACCATTTTGTTGGCATAGCTATGATTATCAATAATCAGTTGCGGCGCCTTAGTACCAAAGCTTCGCACTTCTAACGCAAACACTTTTTTAAGCCATGGAATTTGTTGCTCAATAGTCATCTCAGGCCATTGCTGAATTGCGTTAGTCAGCGCTTTATCTTCTGCGATTAAGCCTAATAAACGATCGCCATCTTTTATTGTTAATGCATAAGCTGACACTAAGAAGTCGTGAGCTTCAGGCTGCAATGCAAATGCATCAGGTGCCTGTCGCTGCAAAGTTTCATTCGCATAAAAACCATCGGCTAGGCTTGGAAGTGATAACCCCATAGCCAGTGATAAAAACGCTCCGGCGGCGAAAGTCTGAAAACGAAATGTCATGATGCGAATGTCCTTTAAAAGAGGATTATTTTTGTTGTTATCTCACACTATTATCGCAGCACTTTATCACTTATCGCGACGCCCTTCACGTAAAGCTGAGCTAGAATATAAGCGTATCATTTCATTCTTCTCGCGCTTTAACACACGAACCACAATGGCAAGCTATGTAAAAACGTTAAACCGGCTTGGATAGAAACGAAGTGATTGAAAAGTATCGTCAATATAAAATCTAGAAGTGGTGAACTAAACCACAACACAATAGTCAAAATTGTTTGTAGTTATTAATAATTAGCACGACGACAACCGAGTCGCCTCCCAAGGACTCAACTTGATTAATACGCTATAAGCCATTAAGGTTATCGTTAGTATAATAGTAGTAATATCCACACCTTAAGTGAGGTAACAATGGACAAGTCCAAAATATTAGTGATTGATGATGACCCAGTTTGCACCAGTATGCTGCTCGCTATTCTTGGTGATGACTACTTGGTTATGACCGCTAATTCTGGCGACGGTGCAATTGAACTATTGTCTTCTGTAGAACCTGATTTAATCTTCCTTGATATCACCATGCCGGATGTAAACGGTTACCAAGTGATAAAATACATCAAGAAACATAGCCTGAACCAACAAGTGCCGATTGTTGTGGTCAGTTCTTTGATTGAGGAGTCGGATCAAGATTTCGCGTTAAAGCTCGGTGCTGACGATTACTTGACCAAACCAATTTTGCCGAATAATGTCCAGAAAATGGTAGATAAATACCTTTAATCGCTAAGAAAAATTGCTTATCTAACCTCACGCATAAAAATGCCGAACAATCAGATTGTTCGGCATTTCTTCTCACCATCAAGTTAATTAGCATTTTCACTAATAGCTAAACGGGTTTACTTCGCACCTGGCTCAGCAAATTGATTCATCCACTTTTCAACTTCGTTGTACCAATAAATTGAATTGTTTGGCTTCATGATCCAATGGTTTTCATCAGGGAAGTAAATCATCCGCGATTCGATCCCTTTAGTTTGTAGTGTACGGAACAACTCAAACCCTTGACCCACTGGCACGCGGTAATCTAATTGACCGTGTACCACTAGCGTTGGAGTGTCAAAGTTTTCAGCGCCGTAATGTGGAGAGATCGATTTGTAAATCTCAGGGTTATCCCAGTAATCGCCAAAGCGAGTGCTGTGGACCGAGAAATCAGCGGCCATTTGCGAGTACATGTTATACACAGCAGCATGGATAAACAGCGCATTAAACGGCTGATCTTTTTGACCGAGAATAATCGATGATAAATAGCCACCGTAGCTTGCACCGCCAGCCACTAAACGCTCGTTATCAATCCAATCTTTAGCTTTAAACCAATCGGTTGCTTTAAACACATCCTCTAATGATTTGTTTTTCCAATCTGGGTTAATGCTGTCAGTATAATCTTGACCAAAACTGTTTGAACCATGGAAGTTAGGCCAAGCCGTTACATAGCCCCAAGAGGCAAATGTTTGTGCATTCCAGCGGTAATGGAAACCGTCAGAAATCGCGCTGTGTGGGCCACCGTGAATAAGCATCATTAACGGATATTTTTTGCTTTTATCAAATCCTGGCGGGTAATGTACCCACATTTGCACATCTTCATCGTTGTAACCTTTATAAGTTACTGACTCATAAGTGCCCATATCGACATCAGCTAAAACATCATCGTTAAAGCTGTCTAAACGAGTGGTTTTGCCATTCTTAGGATTAACTTTCACTAAACGTGCTGGGTACAAAAAGCTATCATTTGCCGCAACGATAGTACCGTTATTTGCAATCGCTGGTGCGCCAAAGTTGGTTTGCTTAGTGATTGGTTTTACTTTGCCATTTTTAGCACTGATATGGAAAATACGGCGGGTTGCAGCATCATCAATAGCGGCGTAAAAACCTTTGTTATTTGCAGTCCAGCTAAAGCGAGCCACTGAGCGATCCCAGTCAGTTGTGATCACTTTTTCAGAACGTTTTTTCACATCTAGCAGTACTAGGTTCGCGGTGTCAGCGTAAAAACCATGAATAAGCTGACGAGTAAACGCTAAAGTTTTACCATCAGGGCTAAAGGTTGGATTGGTATCTGGCGCTTCATTTTTAGCCGTTAAGTTTTCCACTTTTCCACTGCCAATTGTTGCCATAAAAATATCAATTTTAGGGTCAACTTGGTTATCCCAGCCATTACTATTAAAGGCAATTAACTTACCGTCTGGCGAAATATCGTAGTTACCACTACTTTGCGATGAACGTGGTAACTGCTTGTTTAATGGCTGAGTAATAGCCGCAATGTCACCGCCTTTAGCAGGAATACTAAATACGTGTGCTTCACGGTCTTCGTCAATCCAATGATCAAAGCTTGAGAATGGTAATGCATTCCATTGGTGTGCAGAGACTTTAGTATCTTTGTTGGCCTTTAATTGAACCGACATTTCGTCCCAGTTTTTATTTGGGAACACATTACTAATAAAGTAAATATTGTCGCCAACCCACTTAATGCCTTTTACACCACCAGGCACTTCAGTTAAGCGCTGCGCCTCACCTGCTTTATCCATTGGTAATAAATATACTTGGCCAGCTTCGTCTTTATCACGCTTGCTAACAAAGGCTAATGTCTTACCGTCAGGTGAAAAAGTCGGTTCGCTCGCTCTCAGCCCTTTAGCTGTTATAGGGCGTTGGCCTTTACCGTCTTTATCAAACAACCATAGTTGAGTGGCACCTTTATCTTCAGGCACATCGTATTGGGTTACAGGCGCAATGATAAACTCACCGTTTGGTGAAATAATTGGATTGCCGATTCGGCTTAGCTTCCACAACACATCCACTGATAATGTGGTGTTTTGCGCTGCTTTTTGAACTGATTGTGTTGATTTGACTTGCTCTGCAGCCATTGACGCTGCTGGCATCAACAAGCACATAAGCACTATCCCGACTTTCTTCACGAGAGGTCTCCTTGATCTAGTTATTGTTATTTTTATTCCGCTGCCATCATTAGTAAATTGCGGCAGTAAGTTAAGCTAGCGATGAATGTTAATCGAATTAACACCGAGAGAACGGGACAACCATCACCCTTGTTACATCAACATAAATCCATTGTCATGGTTAACAATTAAATAAAGCTTAATGAATGCTAGCTAAAGGCAGTAAAGGGATAATTAAATAGCAATAAAGACAAGCCTTGAAGTAATCACAGTTTTGCCCTCAATTCATTTAATGCAGCAACTGAAAAACCTTGGTCATAAAAGTAGATAATTTTTCCTTCTGCATTTAACAATACCACCCGAGTATTATTCGGGTTTTCATTACCGGTAAAGGCTTGCACTTGTTCGCCATCTTCATAAATGGTTACCACGCCTTTCCACAATGGTTTTGGAATACCCGCGCGCATACCATTATCGATTAAGGTACTGAACATTCTTGGAAACATGCCTTGAATCGTCGGCAACTCATACACCGCAACTTGGGTTTGAGTCATGTCCAAACCAATCAGCCAACGGTCAATATCAAACTGTGAGTCTTGCTTGTAGCCAATTAACAATAGAGTCACTTGGCCACTCACATCCTCAGGAAAGTTCATCGCAGTTTGCGCTAAACTCTCACCTGACACCGACGGAAACACCTGCCCCGTCACCTGCTGATTTGGGTAAGTGGTACTGCATGCACTTAGCAGAAATACCACCACTGACATTAATATGGCTCGCATTTTACAATCCTTTAATTATTTCATTCGCTAAATCAATAATTAACCATACGTAGCCCAGAGGAATATAGATTGGAATTTTGCAGGTATTTTTATCACAAACAAAAATGCCTTACTTATCTCACTTAAACAGTGTGATAGTAAGGCATATCTTTCAGCTAAAGAGTGCTTTATTCCTATTTATCCATTTCCTGTATTTACCAAATTCAGGCCTTAGACTGTAGGCTCACAAATGGCTGTTTACTGTCTATCTTCAATTGTAAAACCATGCGGTATTTGGAACTGGCTATCATGTACTAATTCTTCAGATACTGAAGTAATTTCATATAAGTAACGAACTCGGGCATCTTTTTGCCATTCTGCAACCACCTTATCAACGGCCTTATCAGCTTCATCTTTGATAATATTACCAAAGAAACTAGTCGCTGCATTACCTAGCCCTTCAGAGAAATCAAGGTTGTTATCTGAACGCTTTTTCTTAGCTGAAGGGCAAGCTTCATTTTTTTGAAACCATTCCATTTTTATCGATAATGGATAACCTTTAATAACTGATAATTTTTGGCTAATCATATTTTTCTGCTGACTATCACTGCTCTCAACATCGCCACTAAAGCCTTGAATAGCTTTAAAACCGTCTTCACCTAACAAGCGTACTAAAGCATTTTTATCACCGACCTTACTTAAATAGTTTTCAGTCGATTTCTTATGCACTTTCCAAGCAGCAGTCATTTCTTCATTTGGAGTCGTAGTCCAAAATACAAATTGAATTAAATTAAGGTCCACTTTACCATTTTCATCTTTGAACTCAGTGGTCCAAGTTGCTTTAAATTCTTCAGAAAGTAAGCCACTGATACGACGCTGTTGATTCGTAGCAGCAATCGTAAAATCATTTTTAACTAATTCGACATTACAGCTTTTATCTGCATAAGTTTCATACTCTTCTTCATCATCAGAAGACTCTTGTGCTTTTGCCATAAACTCATCAAAGCCGGTTGTACATCCGCTTAACGGACATTCACGATATTTTTCTTTATCGTTATCGATTTGCCACAATAAATTGTCTTCAATTCTAAAAACTGTGGTGTAATCGAAATTTGCCCATCGCATGTAAAAGCTATCAAATTCAGCAGTTTGATCAATCGCACGCATGTTCTCACGAGTATAAACGGTTTGTGTACCCTTATTATCAGGCATATATAATCCATTTAACGTCGTTTTTGCAGTAACAACGGTGGTAAGATTTTTTGGTGAATTATCTACAGGAGTAGAAGAACAAGCAGAAAGTATTGCAGCAACGGCAACAGCCGACACTTTACGAACAAGATTCATTTATATTTCCCTTATTAATGAATTAAGTTTTATTTTTATAGGTGAGTTAAGCTACAAACAAAAAGTCCAAAAGTGCTTATATTAACCAAGCCTTACAAACTCATCTATGCTTTATCAGTAACTTAGCTAGCATTAGCGCTAACCCGTGGACATACTACTTAGGTATTTACACAGATGCACGCTTGATTTCTTCCTTTCCAGTTAGTTTCTCATTAATAATCAATATAATGCCCCGTCATTAATCTTATCATGACTATGTTGGTTAAGGTTTTAGCCTGTTAAGGCCATAATCAAGTGAGACTTGTTGTAAATGGCTAATAGCAACAGCGCTACTCTTCTGCTGCTATTTGAGGTTCAAGCTTATTCAGTTCAGCATCAAACATACTGGTTAATAGCACTTCACCCTGTTGATTGACTCTGAACTCACCATATTTTGCAGCTTCATAGACACTGGCGTGACCTTCTTGAAAGAAAAACGCATTGGTGGCAAATTTGATCCTGCCGTCTCTGACTCGATACTGTAAGCGCATTTCATCTGCTGCTAGCTCCTGCCCATCATATAATGCTTTATAAGTCGCGATATTGCGTAAATCGAAACTCACCACCACGTAGGCGTCACTATTAGCCAATTTTCGCCATTGTCGGTCAGTTTCAGCTTGTTCATTGGTTGCAGAGCTAGTGCTTCGGTTAGCACTTGAATTATCATTTGAATTAGCAGTTGATTCCGCTTCAGCAAGGTTCTGCTCTGTTTGAATCTGTTCTTCTTGAACCCGTTCTTCTTGAGCAAGCTCCTCTTTACGCAGCTCTTCTTGACGCAACTTGAGCGCACTACGAATATCGTTACTCATTTGAAATCGCAGCGCCATATAATCGCCCTGCATTAACGAGCGAGGATCTACCGGTGCCAGTTCAAGATAAATTAACTCCCCATGGCGTATATGCTGCTCTTTTTCAAATATCTGCCAATTAACTAAAGCTAATATCAACACCAAGGTGCCGACTAAGATGATGGTATTGAGGTTTGTCATGATTGCGGTTTTAGAGAATTTAGGCATCGGATTGCTCCCTTTGTTTGGTCACAAATTTGAGCATGGCCCAGCGCACAGCCAGTAAAAAAATACCCATTAACATCAACGTGTAAGATTTATCTAATAGGCTGAAATCTAAGAAGTAGTAATATGCTGATATGAAGGTAACCAAGGCTATAACCCCTAAGCCTAACAGTAATCTGTTGCTGGCTGAAAAGCCCAACACCATAATTAAAAATCCAATATTAATTCCATGAGCTTCAAACGACAACACTGAAACCAACAGGCTGATTACGAGTACGCTATAACGCACTTTAACCGATAATTCTGGGTATCGATTTACTATTTGCCACACCACATATAGCGACACTAAAGCCAATAAAACATCACCCATCCAGGGCGCAGTAAGTGACTCAGTTGATAACAACTCACTTTCAATTAAGCCATACCAAGCATATTGAAATGACATAAAGCATGTTTGCACTAAAGGCGCTAATAGCAAACCATAAGCGATTGGCCGCTTATGCAATAAAACCACTGAAAAAAGACTATTTATCAGCGGGTTGTTAGTTTTCCCTTTACGCTCAAACTCATGCAGGAAAAGCCAGCAGGCAAGCAGTAATATGATGCTAGTGGCAATAAACGGCAGCTGAAAAATGGCTAAGGTGACGATAAAACAACAGGCAGCAAAGAAGGCTGAACAAAAGCGATGAATGTCATTGGGCATAATAGCCATCAGACTAAATTGCAATATTGTCGCCAGCAACCAGCAGGTGTCATCATCAAAGTGCTGAATAAAGCCATAGACAATTAATATCTGCCCACTAAAACTAACCGCTAATGACAGATGTTCGATAAATTCATTTTTATTGAGTGTAAATAATGCATAAGCACCTAGGGTCAGAATTGCCCCGACAATAAAAGCACCTTGGTCATTGTCAAAAATAAACTCCATCGCTAGAGCTAAAAAACCAAGAAAGAACAGCGCGGCAAACCAACCAGAAATTGCCAATAACAGTTTTACAAACCACGGCGATTGGATTTCTGCTTTAGCGGGTTGCTCACCTGATACCACTCCATGGTGCAATAAGCTTTGCCATAACGAGGTTTGGTTATGAGCTTTTTCTTGGGTCAGTGACTCTGAGCCGAATTCCTCTGGGGTTAATGACTCATTCATGACTGCCACTCCTTATTGATTTTACGCAGCCAAATAGCGGAGCCTGCTGCCATGGCGATCATCATATTTGATATCAATAACAGGCCAATTTCTTCCAATGTTTCAAGCCAATATGCCGAAACATAATTGATAATGACAATGTTGGCTGACAATAATGTTCCAGCCAGCATAAATAAGTCTTTTTGATAATGGCGATAACAAACATACATTGCCAGCAACCAAAGCGGCCAAATGGTGATGGGTAAAAATCCTAGTTCTTTAAAAGCAGAATGAAGATATGAATCATGAGTAAAGCTCCAAATACTGCCTACCATTAGCCATGTAATGCAAGCGCCACTGACGACAGCCAGCAGCCTTGGTGCCCAACGCGCCTTTAGCCAATGGTAATGACGACTGAAACCTTCCCAGCAAGCTAACGCCACGATATTGAATAACAATATCACCCATAAAGCATTCAGTTCTTGGTTGATAAACCAGCCTAGCCTGCCGCCAAAATTTATGTAATACAGCAAGATAGAGACATTAATTAAGACAACCCACAACATCCAAAGTGCGCCAAGTCGGCCAATGACAACCCAAGGAAGGATTAATAAAGCCCAGTTAAAAAAAAGCTGCCAAGGGTCGGCGCCTGTTTGATAGGTTTGTCCAAATAAGGCTAATAACACCCCAAAGAAAACGGCGGCCATAAATAACGGCACTTTAACAACCGACT
Organism: Shewanella sp. 2_MG-2023; assembly: GCF_030548905.1. NCBI lineage: Bacteria > Pseudomonadati > Pseudomonadota > Gammaproteobacteria > Alteromonadales > Shewanellaceae > Shewanella > Shewanella sp. 2_MG-2023. The sequence goes on along the minus strand of NZ_JAUOSO010000004.1, from coordinate 186,914 downwards.
CAGATACTTTTGGAATGATGGACTTTAGGGGATGAGGATTTGAATCATCTAGTGATTTCGATGTTTTCTGAGCGAGCTTGTTTAACTGATAATAAGCAACAACGGCGAATACAATCAGTATTTCCACCAGCGCAAACTTGGCAAACTTACCCATCTCATGCCAGTTAAACGCGATAAAAAACAGCACAGAAAAAGTGATCGCAAGACCACCTAGCCAGGCTAATAGTTGATTAAAAAAGTGAACCCAATGGTGTTTACTTGGTTGCACCTTACTGATGATAAGGGCATCGTTTATTTTGCTCTCATCAATCGCATTTTGTTCAAGCAACCCAATCAGTTGCTGTCTATTTGATGTCATGTTGAATCCATTCGCTTACATCTGTCTGCGTTGTAATATACCAAAGCTCATTCGAGATGCTAGTAAAATAACTAATGAGGATAAGGTGTTAAAAAACAAAATACTAAGCTTACTAGATCATCGTCAACTTCAGAGTTTTACTCTCTAGGTTGATTCATTATGTTTCAGCCCATGATTTTCTAACTTCCAAGCAATTCATCAGATTCATTGGCAATTTTTTACCCTTTTTCTTTTAATCAAATTAACAAGTTTAAACATTTTAAAAATGCATTCATCATATGTTTGTTGTTTTTCTGTTAACTTTATGTACACTCAAACAAACAAGTTGATTGTTCTTTGAGCGGAACAAAGGGGAGAACTTCCGTTTTTTTGATTGAAACTATGGGGATAAAAATGAGAAATATAAATAACTACATCGTAAATATGCGTCATAAAAAACTGGCGATTGCCTGCTTATTGGCCATCACGCCACTAAGCGTATATGCCGATTCACAAGGACAGCAACACGGGCAGTCAAAACATCACAGCCATGGGTGGCAATTTGATGAACGCCAACAACGAGGGGAAAGCGAAAGCCGCCGTGCAGATTACAGTAATAAATGGCGCAGCCATAAATCAGCGGGTAAAAAATGCAATAAACACCGCAAACATCATGGTCATCGTCATTGCAAATTTGAGCGACACTTTTGCCAAGGTATACCTGTTGTCGCCGAAGAAGACTTACCAACAGACACAGACTTAAGCGGTTATGAGGGGGAAGAAATTGGCTTTTTTGAAAACAAAGTCTTTGATGATGAACCTGAAGTTCTATTTGCCTCTGATAGTTTTGATGAAACCGTCAATGACACGACTCGCTTAAAGAAAGCGCTTCGTTTTGCCGCTAAAGAAGAAAATGGCGGTGTGGTAGTTTTACGTGCATCTGAAAATGGCAGCAATAATCGCTATAGTTTGGCGCATATTGTAGTGCCATCAAATGTCCGTATTGAGGTCGAACCTGATGTTGTCCTCGAAATGCGCGGAATTAAAGAAGACACCTATCCAACGGGTAATCCAAGTAATAGACCCAATCGACAGTTCTTATTTTCGTTTGGTCGCAGCATTGGCCCAAGTAAGTTATCCGCTGAACGCACAGTGAATGTGCAGATCACTTCAACCGATCCGAGTAGAAATTTCACCGTTGATGCTAGAACCAACATGCCATACAACTATGGCGAAATGCAGGGTGGCAATGGTGGCGGCTTAGTTAACCTCACCCGCGCTATTCCATTTGGGCTTTTTTATGTTGAAAACTTCTCGGTATCGAATGTCACCATTGAAGATAACCATACTGAATCAGTATCGGTACAAATGTTTGCTGATGCCGATTATAAAGATGGATCATACACTTATCGCTTTGGTTCAGCGCCGCTTTACCTACAAGACAGATATGTGAAAAACCCAGAAGGATCGCCAAGCTTAAATAGACCGATGAACCCAGTCAATGTACCTGTTCCAACCAATGAGAATGGTGATTTTATTGATGATGAAGGCAATATAGTGCCGGACATGTTCGCGATTCAACGCAACCCAACTTATGCCCGCACACCGATTAAAGGCTCAGTGAAAAACATTAAATCAATTAATGCCCATACGGGCTATGGCGTAGTGCAAGTTTACGGTGGAGATTGGATTGAAATTGATAACATTGAAGCATTCAATGGTATTGGTGTGCGAGTGGAAGCAGGTAATGGAACCAATAAAGACAACTTTAACCGTTCAGGCCCTTACTTTAGCTCAGCGAATAAAATCAAAATCTCTAATGTGAAAGTGACTAACGGCTTTACTGGCGTTTGGTTAAAGCCACACAGTAAAATCATGAAGGACATAACTGTAGAGAACATTGAAGCTATTGATAGTGGCTCTGCCCTTTTAGTGGGTAAAGGATCGTTTGCATGTAAAAGCAGTTGTCGTGATTTAACCCGTGGTCGTATCAATAATCTATCAGTGAGTGGCGATATTATTTTACGTCAAACGGTTTATGATGAGCCCGTTGCAGAGGTCGGTAACGTTGCCACTTACTTTATGAGTGAGTCAAACCGCGAATATTTAGCCGAGCAAACAGGTAAAACCATTACTGAAATTTCTCGTGCTGACATCGAGCGTAATTTATCAGGTTCACGTTGGTATTTAACTTTCCCTGCAGCACCTATCTTAGCGTTATCGCAACTGTCAGCCACAGAAATTGGCGACCAATCTGCCTATGAAGGTTTTTATGGGGTGGATTATTGTAATGCGAATATCATTCAAGATGGCCTAGCCCTAACAGATGGTGAAAAGTCTCGTCCTGATATTCTTTATATGGGCGATGCACACACGCCAAATGGTGAAATTGCTACCGATTACATTAATAAATAAGCCCGAGCACTCTAGTTAGCTTATTACTGATAGCAAAAGACGCCACTATAAAAAGCCAGTAGCCCACGCTACTGGCTTTTTGATTATGGATTGCTGAATATTAATTAGTGAGTATGGGTTGGTGAGTGTGGATTGTTGAAGTAAATAACACCGTTTAGATTTTTCACCTTTGCCACATAGCTACACCTTCGCCACATAGCTACAAATACATAGCCTTATTATTGTTTTAGCTACAGACTACATGATTTAAAATTTTCAACTTACCCCTTAAATCGACTCTGGGATCACAGCCGAATTTTTCACTCTGCAAAACTAAGATATAAATGGTAAAATAGAACGATTATCCGTCTCAATTAACCACAAGGTCTAGCAATGAATCCAATTATTGCCCTGTTAAAAGAACACAGTGTCAGTGATGAAAAAATCAGTGAAGTGTTTCAAGCATTAACTCAAAACCCAATGATGGCGATGAATATCATCGGTCAACTTGGCATTCCTGCTGAAAAGCTACAACAGCTAATGGCGATGGTAATGCAAAACCCAGCGTTGATTAAAGAAGCTGTACTCGAGTTAGGCTTAGATTTTTCAAAAGTTGAAGCGGCTAAAGCGCAAATGCAGCCTTAATAAACTTCTCGATCTTCTGAGTAAGTAGTGTGCAAGACCTTTAAAACGGCCAATCTATGATTGGCCGTTTTAGTATTGTTTTTTTACCTGCTTTCGATATTGGCTCGGGGTGATATTTTTACATCGTTTAAAGCTATGACTGAAATTAGCGCCATCGTTAAAGCCTAACTGCAAGGCTATCTCTTCAAGCGGTATGGATTTCAATACTTGCCTGTGCTGCCTTATTTAAAACAAAACCACACTAGCACCATTATCAATATGTCATCTGCAAGCAGTGATTATGGTGTGCCTGAGTTAGCAAGCTACTCCGCCAGTAAATTTGCAGTAAAAGGGCTCACTGAAGCACTTGAGTTAGAACTTGCTCAATATGGAGTTCGGCTGTGCGAGGTGCTGCCGCCATTTATCGCTACTAAAATGCTTAATACACAACAAAAAACCGCTAAAGTGATGACAAAACTAGGTCGGCATTTAACCGCTGAAGAAGTGATTACTGTGATTGAAAAGCAAGTTAATCAACCTAGAACCCATAGAACAGTCGGGTCGCTTTATAGTATGTTACATTGCTTAAGTAGTGTTTCACCTCCTGTTATCAACCGCTTGTTTATGAAGGTGTTAAGTCGTTAATTGGTCCAAACTGTAATTTATAAAAAGGAATGAATAAATGAGTCAAAGCGCCACATCGATAAGATTACAAGCGCCAAAGTTAGAAGCTAAACAACGAATGGCAGCCAAACTGCTGACCTTAGCGCCATTACATAAATTGCCGCCAAAAGTATTTAGACATGTTTATAGCACAATGGACAGATTATTGGGTTTAAGTAAGATTGAAATGGCGAAGGTTATCGACTCAAGTATCCCTGTGACCACACATACTGACAAAGAGAGCTCAATCAAACTCCGTGCATATTATCCTGTTTTCGAGCAAAAGATTAATGCTGACTTAGTTAAAACTGCGCAAAAAACACTGGTGTACTTTCATGGTGGAGGCTGTGTGATTGGTAGTTTAAATACCCATGATCGTTTTTGTCGGTACTTGGCTAAACATGGCAACATGAATGTTATTGCTGTCGATTATCGCTTAGCCCCTGAGTATAAATTCCCTACCCCAATTTGTGATGCCATTGACGCATGGAACTATATTAACGACCACCATCAAGAGTTGCATATTCAAGCTGAACATATTGGAGTCGGTGGTGATAGCGCAGGTGCATACCTTGCTTGTATTATCGGCTTAAAGCAGCTGCAATCAGCGTTACCGTCTATTGCTATAGCAAAACCTGCATTCCAGTTTTTAATCTATCCGATACTTGATTTACAAGGCTTAACTGAGTCCTACCGTGGCTTCAATAAACAACTGCTCCTAACTCGAACCTTAGTGGATTATTTTAGAGGGCATTACCTCAACTCATTGAATGAAATCGCATTACCTTTAGCCAGCCCTTTGTTAACAGATGACATTAGTGACTCACCAAATACCTATATATTAACCTTAGGTTACGATCCTTTAAGGGATGATGGCATTGCATACGCAAATCGTCTCAAACAAACTGGTATTAACACTCATCATCAGCATTTTGACGACTGTATGCATGGTTTTATCTCCATCACTAAAACCAGTGTCCGTACTATGCAAGCTACCCATGCGACTGCCATGGCTTTAAATAGATTCAACACGCTATAAGTAACTGAGTAAATGGGTAAGTGGTTAAATGACTGGTTAAATGACTGGTTAAATGACTGGTTAAATGAGTCGTTAAATTAGTGCATTTGATTCAAGTCGGGCTGTATTTCAATAATATTTTGCTCAATTGATCAAATCATCCAACTCGATCACAATATTGTAATACAATATTATTGTAGTATCTTAGGTAGACTTTAATGGCATGTTCCAGAGGAAAGGCTCAATGAGAAAACTCCAACTTAGTGTTTTGATTGCAACTATCGTTGCTGGCTCTGCAGTGGCATCAGTTGAAACTGATACCGCCAAAAAATTTAACCTTGATCCAGCTAAAGCACCTGCGCAAAATTTTGATTTAACCAATTGGAAAATTACCTTACCGGAATTAACCAAAACAGGTAAACGCAAAGGCAAAGCACTAGAAATTGATAAAACTCAACTGGGCAATACCGAAACGCCTTATGCCCACCCTGAATGGTTCTACACGAATAAAGATACTGGCGCCTTGGTATTCGTTGCACCAAATGAAGCACCGACGACGCCAAATAGTAAAAATACCCGCAGTGAATTGCGTGCCATGTTAGCCGAGCATTATGGCGAGCCTAAAAACAATTTTGTGGTTGCCTCTCACCCTGACGCCAATGAATATGGCGCTATTGGCGGCCAATTAAAAGCGACACTGTCGGTTGATCATGTCAGTGTCAGCGGTAACCCTAAAAAGAACGGGGCGTACTCGGTCGTAATTGGCCAAATTCACGGCTCTGATAATGAACCATTAAAGATTTCTTATCGCAAACTACCGAACCATGAATACGGCTCAATCGCATGGAACTATGAGTTAAATCCGATTCCAGAGCTGCAAGATGCCAAAGATGAAAATGGTAAAAAGCTGCGTCAAGATATCCGTCATAATGTATTTGGCGAATACAACCTCCGTGAGAATGCTGCCGATCCACAAGATGGCATTAAACTCGGTGAAATATTCTCTTATGAGGTCAATGTAACGGGCGACACCATGCACCTGTTATTTACTAAAAACCCTGGCACCGACAACGAAGTAACAAAAACCTTCGCGGTTGATTTGGCTAAAGGTCAATACCAAGGCCACGAAGTGGATGAAGGCTACGGCACTGACTGGATGTATTACAAAGCAGGGGCTTACAACCAATGTAATACCAAGAAAAACAGCTCAGATTGTCAATGGCGTGGCATGGAAAGTGGCGACTATACACAAGCGACTTTTTACCAGTTAGAACTGAATCAATAAGCCTTGTTAGTTGGCTAGCGTAACTGATACTCGAACTCCTAATGCCTATTAGGAGTTCTTCTTTTCAACCCTATCTACCCAGCAATCGGCTTTTGACCTGATGAAATGGTTTCTGCGCTCTTAAGCAGCATATAAATACAAGTGGTAATTAAACACACACCTAAGTAGATAATTAAACCGTTACTTGCCTGAGTAAATGTGGTCGCCAATAACGGGCCTAATACTGAACCTACGCTATAGCACAACAGCATCATCTCGGTAGCAGACACCATTTTTTCAACGGGTAAGCTATCGCAAGCTAACGTAATGGCTATTGGGTAAAGGGCAAAACTGCTCGCCCCTAGCATTAATAAGCTTAACGCCATCATGACAACACTCGTTGACTCCAATACGCCCATGACAGCCAAGCAACCCAATAGACAAAAAATAGCCATCAGTAAGCTCTTGCTCATGCGAGTCGACATGGCACTCGCCGCAGGTTGAACTAGCATGCCGCCCAGTATAATACTCGCCATTAATAACCCCGTATGCTCAGCATAAGCACTTGAATGGCTAAGATAAGACGGCATCAATCCATAAATAGGCCCCAATAATAATCCCGACACAATACAACCAATAATCGCAGGACGACTAATATGGCGAATTTCTTTGCGGTTAATCGATTGTTGGTCGTGGCTAATCGGCTGACCTGAACGGATCAGTACAGGCGCCAGAGTCGCTAAAAACAGTAGTCCTAATACATACAGATAAGGTTGTATGCCTTCGGTGCCTAAGACAGAAATAGCCAGTTGTCCTACAGCACTACCGCCATAAAGCGCCGCCATATATAAACCTAAGCGCTTTGCTCGCTGCTTAGGACAATTAGCCATGAGTAACCACGATTCAACCACCACAAATACCCCTGCTACAGCCATACCTGCAATAAACCTTGCAGCGAGCCAAGTCACCTGATGAGGAATGAGTAGCATTAACGCCACAGTCAAACCCACAAGAGATAAAAAAATAATAAAGGCGCGTCGGTGCCCTAGCTTTTTAATGACCCCTTGAATACAAGTTGCCCCTAACAGCAAACCAAAATAAAACACACTGGCAAGCCAAGGCGTTAAAGATTGATTGATACCAAAATGAGCTAATGACAATGGAATAAGGCTCATTAAAAAGCCCGATGCGACAGCGAAAAATGTTAAACCAACTACAGGGGTAACAATGTTGTTTTCAACATTGCCATGCTTGATTATCGTCAATTTCGTACTACTTAATGTAAGATTTTGGAAGGGTAAAGCGTTCTTGTCGGCTAAAGGTGAGAAAGCCCTATAGACTATTTTCGGCGAATGTATTCCTGAAGCGAAAATAAGTAAAGATAAATTTTATCCTGATGCTAAATTGTGCAAATAAATATCAAATATTGCTGTTTAGATCATATTATTGCTCAGCAAGCACTCATAAACTGCAAGCAAACAGAGCAGCATCATCCATCTAAAACGCCAAGAATAAAAATGGGCAGATGATAAAAGACACCATATCCCCTATGTAAACCATTCATTATGAGCAACTGAGACCATATCAACACTCAAGTGAAACTTTTAATAGTTTATGGATTTTTAGTGTCGATAATAACTTGTAATAAAAGACACTGACTAATCGCGCTTTAAGCCCAGATTTATTAAGGTTTGTCCAATGAATATGACACTATCAAGGTAAAGGGCACTACCTGAATCAATTGCATTATCGAGTGTTTTCTCCTTCTCAGTGTATTGTGACCAGTGATAACAAATAAAAGCACAAAACAGATAAGCACCAAACCAATGCCAAAGGCCATGAGAGGAATCAAATATCATCACCCATGTTATTTCGGTCACAATTAAACTGACTAAAATACCAAAGAGTATGGCAATTAAGGATTGAAACAAAGCAGGTAATTTGGCTGATAACAGTAAAATAATACCCAGCATGAATGCAATAAATATCAAACCGTCGCATAAAGGTAGAAGAATTTCTTGGGGGAGAATATAACTGAGTAACAAGGTCGGCCCTGTTGTCATCAATGTATAGCCAATAAAGCTATATAGGGGTTTTTGAGACTTTACGCCCAATAGCACGCCTAATACAATAATGCTTAAATACCCCCCCATGACCCAAAGCACCCCCGCTTTTAATAAGTCATGTTGCGGCATATAAGTAATCACAGCATAAATACAGCTAATTCCCCACAATAACACTAAGCCTAAGACAATATTAAATGCCCATGAACTTAACTCGCGGTCCTTATAAAATAACCATCGAAAATACTCAATTACGCCTCTATCTTGCATAGTGCCACCATCATCAAATCTGACTAACTCATTCATAAAGCGGTAGTTTACTTAAGCTTAAATACAGCAAAAGCTTACTCACAGTAATAAATCAGACCTAAAGAATATTTCTAATGGAAATTTTACAAAAAGTGACATAAATCAGGTTATGTTCGCCATTGAAAAGAGACCTAAAAACCTAAAATGAAATAACTTATCTACACATGATACAAAGTTTAACAAAAACAGTGTGTTAATGGTTGATACTTGCACGTTTTATGAAAAAACAAAAACCATTTACTGTTATTATCTGTTGCGAAAAAAATTAAAAATAACAATTTATATCATAGTGTTACAGGATGAACATGTTTAAAATAACTAAAAATAATATGCTTAAGTATTTACCTATTTGTATCGTTGCCGCCTTTGCTACTTCAGCTCACGCAAACAACCACAGTTTTGACGCCCGCGCTCTTGCCATGGGTGGTGTAGGCGTAAGCACTGCAGATTACCTCACAGCCCCTTTTCACAACCCAGCGCTAGCGGCGAACTTTAAAGAAAATGACAATGTCGGTTTATTGATCCCTTCACTGGGCGCACATGTTAACGACCCAAGCGATCTTATTGAGAATGTTGAAGATTTTTCTGATGTGTATGATGATTTCAAGTTCTTGGAGAATCCCACTGAAGCCGACGCCCAAGTAGTGATTGATCAGCTTAAAAAGGTGCAAGGCAACTATGCTCAAGTGCAAGCGGGCACCCAGTTAGCCATTGCTATTCCAAGCAACCTTGTTGCGGTTAATTTATTTGCTCAAGCCTATGCTGACGCCTTAGTATTTGCTGATATTGCCGATGAAGATCTCGATCCAAGTAACATCATCAATCAGGATATCAATTCACAAGCGCTAACAATGGGCGTCATCATATCTGAAATAGGCGTTAGCTTAGCAAACTCGCATCAGTTTGAGTCTGGTAGCCTTTTTTATGGTGCTTCACCTAAGTACCAAACTGTGAATACCATCAATTATATTACCGACATTGAAAACTTCGAGTTTGATGATTGGGATGATGATCGCTACCAGAATGATGATAGTAACTTCAACTTAGATGTGGGTATCGCCTTTCAACACAAGGATGGTTATGGATTCGGTTTTGTCGGTAAAAACCTAATCAAAAATAGCTATGACACTGAAATAATTGAAGGGGTAAAAGGACAGTACGAACTCAGTCCGACTTACACAGTCAGTGCAAATTATCAAAATAGTTACTTAGTAGCAGCTATTGATGTTCAGCTTAATGAGTCTGAAGGTTACAGCGAGATCAGTGGAACGTCGACCTTGTTTGATGCCACCCAAGATAATCAACAAATTGCTGCAATTGGTATCGAATTTTTCCCAGATAGTTGGGTAAAATTACGAACGGGTTATCAAACGGACTTAAGCAATAACACTGATGATAGTATTACAGCAGGTATCGGCTTATCGACCTTCAGCTTATTCCACTTCGACTTATCAGCAAGTTACAGCGATGAGAACAATATGGGCTTTGCTATACAGACTGGATTTACTTTCTAGTTCGATTACATAGTTCGTTCAAAAATAAGCTGATATTGCATCAGCTTATTTTTATCACAGCAAGCTTTAGTAGCAAGCAGTTATTGTGTCAGTCGCTCACATGTTGAGTTGTACTCGTTAAGCTCAATAACCCCTTGTAAAATGAAACCATGATAGCGAGCTCTGACTAACTGATAGTCCATATCCGGAGCAAAGTAATAGGTCACTTCCTCAGCTCCTGACTGCTCAACAGGGATCAATTTCATTTCCCCCCATGGTTCAATTGTTGCCTTAATCGTGGGTTTAACATACAACTGATACGGCTCGATATCATCTGAAGCTTGTCTAACTAACGCAAACTGACTGCGACCTTGCATTAACAATTGACGCATTTGAATCGCTAAAGTATCGACATCTCTTAGCGGTATGTGAGCCGATTTATAGCGGTCGATATCGCCATCAATATCCACCTCTGATTCAAGCCCGTCCTTACTTAAAGAGACTTTCATATCCCTTGCACGAAACCCTGTGACTAACTGATGAAATCGCTCAGTGATCCATTCTTCGGTCGTATCAGACCATGACAGTTCTGCTCGTTGATCATATTGAGTGCCGATCCCTAAAATGCTCGCTTTACTTGTCGAGGTAACCACCGCTGACTTACCCTGCCAATTTTCCGCTCTTTTCATTGTGCCAGTATGAATACCACTGAGATAAATGTCGTAATTGGCATGACGGGTGCACTGCTTTTTTGTAGGCTGACTTTCTACTAACTGATTTTCTATTGACTGATTTTCTACTAACTGATTTTCTACTAACTGACTTTTTACTGATTGATTTTCTACTGACTGATTTTCTTCAAGCGCAGCAATAACCTGCTGACTGAAAGACAACATTAAGACTATGGCGAGCAAACGCTTAAGCGGAAAAAAATTAATCGGCAAGATCATCAAAATACTTCGTTCACATTTAAGTAAAAGTTAGTTTCGTTTTCGCCCACACCAACATCAAAACGTAAGTTAATATTGTCTTTGATTTTAAAGCGGAAACCTGTGCCGTATGAGGCTAATAGCTCTTCAGTTAAGTCACTAACATTAGGTGCAACACTGCCAACCGCGCCCCAAAATACCATGCCATAGCGTTGGAAAATCGGTAAACGATACTCAACTTGTCCCATCATCATTTGCTCGTCACGGTATCGGCCTTTAATGAAACCACGCATGGCACTAGAACCACCCAAGTCAGGCAGCATATTCCAAGGCACATCACCACTGGTAAAATTACCTTGGACTTGCCAAGCAATTAAACCAGGAGCATTAGCTAAAATAGACGTTGAGCTTAAATCAATATAGTTGGCTAACTCGATATTATAGGTCGAAAAAGTAGAATATTCGCTGTTTTGATATAACCCTGCATCAATTTGAAATAGCCAACCTTTAGTGGCATTCAAACGATAGTCACGGGAGTCGTAAATACTGGTGACGACAACACCAGAACTAAAGTTACTCGGCAATAGGCTGTTTTCGTCAACCGGCTCACCAGTTTCAACTAACTCCAGCTTTTCAGCACTAGAATAAGTAAAATCCGCTCCAACACCTAAAAAGTAATTGTCAGCAATTTCTGTCATCCAACGAGGTTTAAAGCTATAAGCTTGCTCTTCATACTCATGGTGGTTGGCATCGATATTGCCATCTTCAATGCCTTGGCCATAGTAGACTGCAGCTTCATTGTATAGCTCTAAATCCAGTAACAGCCTTTGTTTACCACCATTGAAAAACGTCATGTTTTCAACTTCAATACCATAGGAGTTATTCATCGACACAAAAGAGTTCAGCACCAATGATGAAGGCTGCTCTTCCGATGTAGAACCTTCGGTTTTATATAAGCCTACCATCAACAATCCCACGCCAAATTTTTTCTCAGGCGTGTAATAAGCAGTTGGTAAGTAACTCATATCAATCGGTTTGCTGTCATCAAATTCACCATCAGCACCAAACACAGATAAAATGTCATCGACCCAAGTCGGCTCCATATCTTTTGGTGTTTCAAATAGTGGTTCAACAGCAACTGCAGCACTTGAAAATGCTAATAAGGTAGGTAATAAAATCCGTTTCATAATGACTCTAATCTGATATGAAGCAAAGCGGGATGAAAGCCTTGTGGCTTGATTGCGCGCATTCTACCATTACAAGAGTATTCGACCATTAATTTTTGTTTAGCTAATGATATTTCTAGCTGTAAATCAGTGTTCAACAAGCGAGAACTTGAACGTTAACTCACTATTCTGACTTGGTTTTTACCGCTATATTTGGCGATATATAATGCTCTGTCTGCATTTTTAATCATAGGCTCAAACCTTGCTAAAGTTAACGGGGTATCCTCAAACTGATTGGCTACTGAACCTGCCACACCAAAACTAGCGGTTAAGGTTAACGAAAGCTCTAGCGCTAAAAATTCAACTTTTTCTATCGCTTCTCTTATCACTTCAGCTTGAGTAATGGCACTATCGCGAGAGGTATGAGGTAAAAATACAATGAACTCTTCACCGCCCCAGCGCGCTGAAATATCACCTTGGCGGCAGGATTCAGAAATCACTTTCGCAATGGCTTTCAACACCTCATCACCAACACTATGACCATGAGTGTCGTTAACATCTTTAAAAGAGTCGACATCGATTAATAATAACGATGCGTCACCCTTCTGATAAACAATCTGCTGCCAAAGGGGCTCAGTTAATTCTTGAAACCCTCTACGATTATTTAACTCAGTCAGCGGATCGGTGCGGGCGTATTTTTCAGCAATCAATTTATCAATTTGAGCAACTCTAAATTGGCGCGCTAGAATAGAAGCTAACAAAATGGCTTCGAACGCCATACCGACTTCAATAGCCTTAAAGGTGTAGTCATTATACGGCACTAACACCCCTGCAACTGCCAACGTTGAGATAGTGATACATATGGCGGCAGTGACAGAGGAAAGAATAAAAATCACTGCAAATGGTTTTTTAGCATTCAGCGCTTTAACGCCCATGGCGATAAACAGCACCACAAAACAGGTGTTAAGTAAAAACGCTAGCACCATGGAGAAAAACAACTGATTGAAAATAAAACCAATCAGCATTCCGAACGGAATGTATAAGGTAGTGCGTAACACAAATCGATCTAATCCAGGAGCATACTCCTTTGTTTGCAGTAATGAACGAGCAAAATGCAATCCAGCTACGCTGTAGGTAATCATGAGGAATATATCGAGCCAATCTTGAAAGTAAACACCAAAATCATAGGTAATAATGGTGTGTAATTGGCCCGTATAAGACAGACTGTTAAGCACAAAACCTAGAAGATATAAGCCGTAAAGACAATATTCTCTCTGTCGAATAAATACAAAAAGCACCAAATTATATAGCGCAAGCGCCAGCATAATGCCGTATAAAGCGCCATATTGATAACCGCTATTAATATCACGATGAATGGCTTGTTCTAATGAGCTAAATTGTATCGGCAGTGCCATCGGGCCTTTTGTTTCTACGCGCATAATGACTTGGGTTTCACCCGAAACAAAGGCGTGTTCAAATGCGTAAAAACGATATTGCATGGGTCTTGATTCAAAGGGCAAGCCATCGCCACCAGCAATATGTTGCGCCACTTTTCCATCTTGTATTAGCCAAGTATCGATGTAATCAATCCACGGTGTTTCAACTGAAAGTCGGTAAGGAGTTGGCGAATGTGATGTGTTATTGACCGTAAATATCATCCAGACTGGAGTCACATCAATGCCTAAAGAAATAGAGTTACTGCTGCCACGAGTGAGCGAGCCCGCTTCAAAATGCTCAAGGGCTTGGCTCAATGAAAGCTTGTTATTTTGCTCTCTAAAGTACTGAGTTTGCTTACCCAGGCTGCCTTGCTGGAACTCAGGAATAACGATGGTATCAGCTTTAACAGAAGTACTCAGCACACAAGCACACACAACAAAAGTGAGTAACAGCCCCCAAAGGAGAGAATGTAAACTTTCGTTACTGAGCGCTATATTATTATCGTTTTTTAAGTCGCTAAGCTTGGGCATAAATGACGATGTGAAATTATTGTTATTTTATTTATAGTAGCATTTAACCCAAAAATCTTCGATATGAATAGTGTAAGAATAAATGCAGCACTGAAATTGCAATATCTACACTGAAGTAGGCACGACATAGTCCAGCAACAATAACATCAAGGTCTATGGCGGTTTATCTAATATCTTCAACTACACCCAAATAGAAGAAGGTGAATCACCACTGTTTTATGATGCTGATGGCGGCTATGACGTAGCTTACATCTATGGTCCACTTCATGGTCGAGAATTCTATGTTGGCGTTGAAGGCAAGCTTTAACTGCCTAGTGCTACTGACAGCTTTAGCTGTCGGTAGCACTGCCAGTGCAGATCATGCGAATACCGCACTTTCTGTGGCGCAAATCCAATTAAAGGATTTGCGCACCAGTCAATCCTCGGTGAGTTACCATGCAGAAAAACCTACCGTGTTGATGTACTTTCAACCCGATTGCAGTTGGTGTAAAAAGCAGGGCAAAATAATCACAGAGCTATTAGGCGAATGTGGCAATAGCGTGCACTTTACTTTAGTCGGGGATAAAGGCTCTAAAAGCCAACTCAAACGCGAATTACGTCATTTTTCAGCCGATACACCCTCTAAGCAAAGCAATAAAATGTTTGTACGTAAAAGCGGTGGCGTGAAAGGCTTTCCAACCACTTTAGTACTTGATACCCAAGGACATGTATTGGCTAAACGCCGTGGTTTTACCTCTGAAACCATGTTACGCAGATTAACCAACGAACTCAGCCAAGGTGAATGCGCATTGTAATCACAATTTGTATTTAAATATTCTTGGCTATTTCACTCTTTCTGAAATGATTTACTGCTTTATTAGGTCTCATTCTTTATCAAGATAACCAGCGAGACCAGTTGTACTTTACAACTGAATAAGGCGAAGTCTTCCAAAGGATATGAGATGAAATTACTGACGACACTATTACTGCCACTGATATTATTCATCATGGCAGGCTGCACCAGCTTAAATAAACACCCCATCCATAATAACGAAGGTTACGCTGTTTCTGGATATGATGTTGTCGCTTATTTTACTGACAATAAAGCCGTAAAAGGTGACCGCCAATTTCAGATTGAATACCAAAGCACACAGTGGTTGTTTGCCAGCCTGCAGCATCAACAGTTATTTGAACAATCCCCTGAGCGATATATACCGCAATACGGAGGATACTGCGCCTATGCCATGAGCAGTGGCTTTGTGGTCAGTAGTGACCCAAATGCATTCACCGTTTTTGAAGACAAACTCTACTTAAACTACAGCTTGAGCGTACGAGAAAATTGGCTTGAAAACAAACACCAATTCATTAAAGAAGCGGATGAAAATTGGCTTGAGAAAACCAGCCACTAATTCGTCAACAAAAAGGCCAGAATAACGCTATTCTGGCCTTTTTTTAGTTGTGCTAGGGGTTGGACTTTGCTGGTTGAGTTTTTCGAGATAAAAACGGATTAAGCGCCGCAAGTGGATTACCGCCTAGCAATCTAGGCAAAAATCGCGAAAAATAACCTTGAAAGCTCAACACCTCCTAATTATGCACCCCGATAATTCGCTACTTAACCCAGCGCATAAGCTCATTGGCATTCATTAATGCATACTGCCTTTTCACCAACTTACCTGCTGGCTCAAAAAGGAGTACCTCAGCAGGTCTGGCTTGATACTTGCCAATAAACTGGTCACCCTCTGGGGTACCGATCCTTGCAATAAGAAAAGCAACATCATCACCTAATGCACCACGAGCCTCATTCATTTGCTCTGTCTGGCTATTACTTACAGCAAGGTTGGGATCATAGACAAATACGACTGCAGAGATACCCGAACCAATATCCTCATGGGAAGTTTTAAAACCTTTAGGCAAAACCGAAAAAACTACCGCAACCAATACGATAATAGCAGCGACAATACCCAAGCCCACTAAAGGCTTGCGGCGAGTAGTGTTTGAATTAGAAGTCCCCATAATAGCAATGCTCTCTTTAAGTGTTGAATTAATTGACGTCGTAACAGACTGTAACAACCCTACCTGAGGCCAAGATTAAATCAATATAATGAGCTTGAACTTAGCAGTAATTTATAATTTGTCTGCTTTAAAAATCGGTTCACACTGTCCAACATTCAGATAAAGAAGCACTACGGCGGCCAAGCTTAAATTAACCCAAGCTTAAAGAAGCCACAGCTTAAGAAGCTATATTTAAGAAGCTAAGAACTCTAGAAAACATGACCTTATTTAGCGAAATTCTGCCTAAGAATGTAATCTCATGCAATAAATCCCACCTACAGAGCAAGCTCGCAAATTCAATTACATTTGCGACATTGATCCCATTAATATATTCACTATACAATGCTGCAAAAATTTTGTGTTGCTAACGTTTTAGGTGGTATTCGCTTTGTTTAAACAACGCTTTCAAGATGTCAGTCTAAAGGGAGATATATTTGGTGGTGTTACTACTGCCATTATTTCATTACCACTTGCTCTCGCCTTTGGTGTAGCGTCAGGTGCTGGCGCAGAAGCGGGGTTATGGGGCGCCATTCTCGTTGGTTTTTTTGCCGCATTATTTGGCGGTTCTTCGACACTAATTTCTGAGCCTACGGGCCCAATGACAGTGATCATGACGGCTATTTTGACCACCATGGTGGCCAAATATCCAGAATCAGGCGTAGCAATTTCATTTACCATTGTGATGATGGCTGGTGCATTTCAGTTTTTGCTGGGTATGCTCAAATTAGGTAAATATGTCACCCTAATGCCCTACAGCGTAGTGTCTGGTTTCATGTCTGGCATTGGTATTATCTTGATCATCTTACAGTTGTCGCCACTTTTAGGCCATGCAGCTCCTGCTGGCGGTGTTATTGGGACACTTAATGCGCTGCCTGAAACCTTACTAAACATAGATTTCAAAGAACTATTTTTAGGCATATTAACCCTAGTCACCTTATTTTTATTCCCACAAAAATACCGTAAATATGTCCCCGCACAACTAGTCGCGTTAATCGCAGTCACATTACTGTCGATCATATTTTTTGATGATGACAGCATACGCCGAATTGGCGAGATCCCAGCAGGCCTTCCTTCAATCGTCATCCCGCATATCAATAGTGAAATTTTCACCACCATGATTATTGATGCCTTAGTGCTCGGTACTTTAGGCTGTATTGATACCTTACTGACAGCCGTGATTGGCGACTCGTTAACCCGTAAAGAACATGATTCAGATAAAGAATTACGCGGCCAAGGTTTGGCTAATATGTTGGCAGGTTTATTTGGCGCATTACCCGGCGCAGGCGCAACGATGGGCACAGTCACCAACATTCAAGTAGGTGCGCGTTCACCGGTTTCAGGCATGACACGTGCGTTAATACTGGCATTAGTTGTGTTAGTGGCAGGTGGATTAACCGAACCTATTCCGATGGCGGTACTGGCTGGTATTGCTGTCTATGTGGGCTTTAATATTTTAGATTGGAGCTTTATTCAGCGCGCTCATAAAGTCAGTGTTGCAGGCATGGCCATCATGTACGGCGTTATGCTGCTTACTGTGTTTGTTGATTTGATTGTTGCGGTCGGATTAGGGGTGTTTATCTCAAACATCATCATTATTGAACGCCTTAGCCGTGAACAAGCTCGCCAAGTCAAAGCCATAAGTGATGCAGACCAAAACACGGTACCACTCACGCAAAGCGAAAGTGATTTATTGGATCAAGCCAACGGCAAAGTGTTGTTCTTTTATTTGTCTGGGCCGATGATTTTCAGCGTATCGAAAGCAATATCACGTCAGCACAACAGTATTAGCGAATATGAAGCGATGATTTTAGATTTAACCGACGTCCCCATGATTGATGTGACAGTCGGTTTAGCACTAGAAAATGCGATTAAAGATGCCCAAGATGCTCATTGTGAAGTGTTTTTATTGTGCCCAAATCCGCAAACCCGTGAGCAATTAAATAAGTTCCGTGTGATTGATTCATTGCCTGAGCAAAATACCTTCTTATTCCGCTATGAAGCGCTACAAGCGGCATTGAAGCATGTGGGTCTTAACAATCAAGCCAAGATTGGACATAACTAGCAATAACTAATAGCCATTAGCGCAAGACACCTCAAAGCTAAAGTCGTGCGCTATTGGCATCAGTAAAATGGCAATGGATTTGCCAAGCAAGAAAAAATATCTACAGCTTTGAAGTGCATCAATATCAATATTTGTTCTACCTACAATTAAGTTAGCGCCTTGAATTTAAGTAAACTCATCAGTGCCGATAAATCACCTAAACTTATTATCTTGATGAAAGTTAAAATGATGAGTGTGGATTAGCATCATTGTGGTATTGTTCGAAAATCGCTGATGAGTAGCGATTTTTATTTTAAAGGTTGGATTACCAATGGAACAAATGTTTGAGAAATTGATGTATGCATCACGCTGGATCATGGCGCCAATTTATCTAGGATTAAGCCTGATTTTGATTGCACTGGGTCTGAAGTTCTTTCAGGAGATCTTTCATATCTTACCGATTATCTTTCAAATGAAAGAAGTTGATTTAGTGCTAATTGCCTTATCACTGATTGATATCACTTTGGTTGGCGGGCTTATCGTGATGGTGATGTTTTCAGGCTATGAAAACTTTGTCTCACAACTTGATGTCGCTGATAAAGATGAAAAGCTCAACTGGCTTGGCAAGATGGATTCTGGCTCGCTTAAAAACAAAGTCGCGGCCTCAATTGTCGCCATCTCATCGATTCATTTATTGAAGGTGTTTATGAATGCCGAAAATATCGAAAACGACAAAATCATGTGGTACTTACTTATCCATATCACTTTTGTGTTATCAGCCTTTGTCATGGGCTATCTCGACAAAATAAGCCGCACCAAATAATCACTATTTGTGCTAACTCATTAGAGAAATAACTAAGCAAATAGCTAGATAAATAGCCCTGAAAATAATTGGGGTAGCAATAAGCTACCCCGAAAATTTCAGCTACAGCTTGTATGACTAGATAATAAAACTAATCATATTTATGCCTATAAAATCATCTCAGCAAGTACAAAGCCTATAATTACTGAACTCACAATAGACACCACACCCGGTATCACAAAAGGATGATTAAATACCCATTGACCAATTCGGGTAGAGCCAGTGTCATCCATTTCCACAGCAGCCAACAAGGTTGGATACGTTGGCAACACAAATAACGCACTCACTGCTGCAAACGAAGCAATGGCCGCCTCTGGACTAACCCCTAGCATAAATGCTGATGGCATTAATGCCGCAGTTGTTGCTGCTTGCGAGTACAGCAACATGCTCGCTAAAAACAAAATAATAGCCAGCATCCACGAGTGCTCTTCTAGCAAGCCACCCGATAGCGCTTTAATCTCTTCTAAATGCCCAGAAACAAAAGTATCACCAAGCCACGCTACACCTAATACACAAATACACGCGCTCATACCCGACTTAAACGTCGCAGCATTAAGCACCTCTGCTGTATCCACTTTACACAACAGGGTAATAGCAGTGGCGGCGGTTAACATAAATACCATAATGGCTTCATTTCGCGGTAATGTCGGATTCTCAATAAGTGCAACAGCATCGCTAATCGCCGTGGCATAAAACACCACCGCCACAATAGCTACCAGAAAAACCATCACTGAACGCTTAGCGCTCGCAGGTAACTCAATGCTATTTGTTTCGCGTTTGCTCACTAAACCTTGCGCAACACGTTCTTGATAAACCGGGTCATCTTTTAACTCTTTACCCATAAATTGGGCAACAAAAGCGCCGACCATACAAGCAAGAAAAGTAGATGGAATACAAATCATCAATAAACTGATATAGCCCACGCCTTTACTTTCAAGCATGCCACTCATAAGCACAACTGCAGCTGAAATCGGTGACGCTGTAATCGCAATTTGAGAGGCAACAACGGCAATACTTAATGGCCTTGAGGGACGAATGCCCTGCTCTTTAGCGACTTCAGCAATAACGGGCAAAGTGGAAAATGCCGTGTGCCCCGTACCTGCAAACAATGTCATTGTGTAAGTCACAACTGGGGCTAAAAAAGTTACCTGCTTAGGGTTTCGGCGTAAGATCCGTTCTGCAATATTGACCAAATATTGCAATCCACCCGCAACTTGCATCGCTGCAATCGCTGCGATGACCGACATGATAATCAAAATCACATCAATAGGAATGGTGCCTGGGGTCATACCTAACCCAAGAGTTAACACCAACACACCTAAACCACCAGCAAAGCCAATACCAATGCCGCCAATCCGTGCGCCGATAAAGATGGCTGCTAATACCACCACTAACTCAATTGTTACCATAAATCCTCCCAAGCCATAATTGCGCGCACTCTACTGCAAAGCTAATAGATCTTATAGATGATTAAATCAATAAAACCTTAATTAGCAGAACAATTATCAATAAGTGTTAACTAGGGCGTGTTGTTCATTACGGGTTGAGTTTTGTTCGAGATAAAACCGATTAAGCGCGGCGAGTGAATTGCCGCCTAGCAATTTAAGCACTCTTTGTTTGCAAAAAATTCGCTCAACAATGCAGAATCCGATTTAGCCGCCCCCTACGGGCAGCGTTTGTTGTCCATTTTTACTACGTTATCGGCTGTTAATGCAGAATAAAATGTATTGTGCGCAGAAGAGGTTTACCCTTGGCGATTTACTCTGGGTTTCTTTCGACGCACTGACTTTGTGCCCTGATTTCCACGCCTTATTTCCCACGTCTTGTTTCCCACATATTAATTCCCACGTATTAATTAAGGCGTGTCTTTGTGAAGTAATTCCATCAAGCCAACGAGAGCGGCAAACAGTACGGCGCCAACAGGCCAAATAATCCAAGTGATACCCCAAGCCATTGTCCAAAAGCTCCAGCCAAGATAGATAGCAATCAGCAAGGGCCAATAAAATCCAGCCAACTTCTCCGCTCGTTTAGTACGTCTAGTTGTCTCTGTCTCTTTAACGGCTTCTTTCAATACATTGCTATAGGCATCATATTTTGCTGAAACCGGTAAAATAATGAATAGGCCAACTGCAATGATAAAAAGCAGTACATCTATCATTAATAAAACGATATCTTGCTCAAAAGAAAAAATACTCACGCACAGCAGCGGAACAAAGCTAACAATAAAACAGAAGATACCTACAGATAAACGCAAATTATAAGCCGGTCTAAACTGTTTACGCTTTTCATGAAACACGCTGTGAACACCATAAGCGAGTTCAAATGGTTCATCTTCTATCGCCGCTATTTCATCTTGATATTGGTTTGTCTTGATAAAAAAGCTCACTCCAACTGACACCAAAATCAACACACTCACAATACCCAATGCCGCTGCGATATCACCCGTCATGTTTAATCGATTCGTTTCCGCCATCGCCATAAAGAAAAATAACGGCATTGCAGAACACACACACAAAACCACGCCTTTAGAAACAAGATTCGTCATTGCGATTTTATGCTCAACATACTCAGTCGCTTGCTCTAGGGTAATATGGTTAATGCCTGGTTCTTTGGCTTCCGTAGCAACTTCAAATTCCTCGTTCTCATCCTTTAGTAAGAAGTCTGTAGACACATCAAAAATCTGTGAAAGCATAATGATTTTATTTAAATCAGGAATGCTATTTGCCCCTTCCCATTTAGAAACAGACTGACGAGAAACATTCATTTTCTCAGCCAACTCTTCCTGCGACCAGCCCAGTTTCTTCCTTAATCTAATAATCTTATCTGCAAGTATCATTAGCGAGTCCTTTTAATCAATAATTGAGCAGCAAGCATAAGAAATCAGGCAGTTGCTCACTAGCAAGCCAGCTTGTTAATCTGTCAACCAGCAGTTGCGTTATTGATTATTAAGCCATATTTCAGCCATTTTTTGTATCTAATCGCTAAATAAGCACAGAATCTGAAACACGGTGCAAAATACTCTTCCACCCTATCGATATTAAAAAGCCCCGACATCTTATGCTGTCGAGGCGCTCAAATCTTGTCGCTTTATCCCTTCTAATGACAAATCAGCAAGCATCATTTCAGGCATGGTTAACCAATAACGTGGCCACTAATTCAAACAAGTTACGCCTACCCTGACAGCTGCCATTATTAGCGTTTTAATACCGCGCTATCTGAGTCATTTTTTTCACCCAAAACCTCAACATGAACAACGCTCATGTTGCAGCGGAAATTTAATCAATTTTCATCAAGTAATGAAACACGTATAAATCAAACACAGCTTAGAAAAACTTGAAACTGCTGACAGGCAGTTATCACAAAGCAGCAAAATACTAAAAATATTAACCAATATTCAGCTTTGATTACACAAGATGGGATACCAGAACATCATGAATAACGAATTTACTTTTACGATTAAAAACATCTGTCTCGATGAGAACTACCAGCCATCAGACAGTACCCGTATTACCACTAACTTTGCTAATTTGGCCAGAGGTGAGAGCCGCCAACAGAACTTACGTAATGCGTTAAAAATGATTGATAATAGTTTTAATGCGTTAGCTTACTGGGACAACCCAAAAGCTGACCGTTATTCAGTTGAGCTTGAAATTGTCTCTGTTGATATGGAAATTGAAAACAGTGGCCAGACGTTCCCCTCCATTGAAGTATTAAAAACCCATATTATTGATCATCAAACCAACGAGCGGATTGAAGGCATAGTCGGCAATAACTTCTCATCTTATGTGCGAGATTACGACTTTAGCGTATTACTGTCTGAGCATAATAAAGGCCAAAGCCAATTTAGCATTCCTGATACCTTCGGCGACTTACACGGCAAGCTGTTCAAGTATTTTGTTAATTCAGATACCTATAAACAGCACTTTAAAAAAACACCCGTAATATGCCTGAGTGTGTCAGATAACAAAACCTATCAGCGCACAGGCAATCAACATCCATTATTGGGCTATGAGTACCAACCAAATGAGTCGTCGTTAACTGAGCAATATTTCAAAAAGATGGGCCTACAAGTGCGCTATTTTATGCCGCCTAAAAGTGTGGCGCCTCTAGCATTCTACTTCTTTGGAGATTTACTCAATGATTACAGCAACCTTGAGTTAATTAGCACCATCAGCACTATGGAGACGTTTCAAAAGATTTACCGCCCTGAAATTTATAACGCGAATGCCGTGGCTGGTAACTGTTACCAACCTAACTTGAGCAATCAGGATCACTCTATCACTCAGATTGTTTATGACCGAGATGAGCGCAGTAAATTAGCCATTAAACAGGGTAAGTTTGCCGAGGAGTACTTCATCAAACCGTATCAAACCATTCTAGAGCAATGGTCTGCTAGGGCCTGTTGATCTTTGCTGGTTAAGTTTTGTTCGAAATAAAAGCGTTTTAATCGAGGCGGATGAATTGATGCCTAGTCATCTAAGCAAAGTTCATTCAACAAAGAGTAAAACGCTTTTAGTCGAACCCTTCGGGCAGCGTTTGTTGGTCATTTTTACTGCGTTATCGACTTTTTATGTAGAATAACTACACCACAAAGTCTCTGCCTTGTACAAATGACCAACAATTCGCTGCAAAAACAACCTCGAAAGATCAACAGGCCCTAACTACTCGCTGTAATCACCAGCACTATTAACAAGTACAGAATAATCAAGTACATGAATAACCCGCGCTAATAACAAGTGCATGAATAAACAAGCGCAATCAAAACACTTTTAGCCAAACGGACTACAGCACTTATGACGACGAATACAGTGAAACCATTACTGCCAACTTCAACGGCTGGCAGTTTACCTAAACCTTCATGGCTGGCAGAACCAGAAGCGCTATGGTCACCTTGGAAATTACAGGGTCAAGAGTTGATTGACGGTAAGCACGATGCGCTGCGTTTATCACTACATGAGCAACAACAAGCTGGCATTGATATCGTCAGCGATGGTGAACAAACCCGCCAACACTTTGTCACCACCTTTATTGAGCACCTAACGGGCGTGGATTTTGAACAGCGAAAAACCATTAAAATTCGTGACCGTTATGACGCCAGCGTTCCAACAGTAGTCGGTGCGGTTTCTCGGCCAAAGTCAGTGTTTGTTGAAGACGCAAAAATACTGCGTAAACAAACCAATCAACCGATCAAATGGGCGCTACCTGGCCCTATGACCATGATTGACACTCTTTATGATGCCCATTATCAAAGCCGTGAAAAACTGGCTTGGGAGTTTGCCAAAATTCTTAACCAAGAAGCCAAAGAGTTAGAGGCCGCAGGCGTTGATATTATTCAATTTGATGAGCCTGCATTTAATGTATTTTTTGACGAAGTGAATGAATGGGGTATTGCTTGTTTAGAGCGAGCCATTGAAGGGCTTAAGTGTGAAACAGCGGTGCATATTTGCTATGGCTACGGCATAAAAGCCAACACAGATTGGAAAAAGACCTTGGGCTCAGAGTGGCGCCAATATGAGCAGGCTTTTCCTAAGCTGCAACAATCTAATATCGATATTATATCGCTGGAATGTCACAACTCCCATGTGCCCATCGAACTGCTTGAGCTTATTCGCGGTAAAAAAGTCATGGTCGGCGCTATTGATGTCGCTAGCAACAGCATTGAAACACCAGAAGAAGTCGCCAACACCTTACGTGAAGCGCTTAAATACGTCGATGCTGATAAGCTGTACCCATGCACTAACTGCGGCATGGCGCCGTTATCTCGTGATGTCGCAAGAGGAAAGTTACAAGCATTAACAGCAGGGGCTGATATTGTTCGAAAGGAACTATCAATGAGCGAACGATAAAAGCGTAAACCCCGAGTTAGAAAGGCTAATGGTAAGTGCTTAACCTGAGCACTTACACAATCCTCCTAAAGTGAAACACTAAAGTGAGAAGCTAAACAGACAGCTAAATAAACAAGTTATAGAAAAGGTTGTATCAACATACGCAACCCCGTAAAGAGTAATACCAAAGCAAAGATCTTCTTCAATTTAGCAGCATCCAGTTTTGCCCCGAGCGATGCACCAACCGGCGCAAATAACACCGTCAAAGGGACAATACACATAAAGCCAAATAGGTTAACTAGACCCAATGTCCCAGCTGGCGCATCGCTTGGAGTGCTCCCCAATATCAGCATAGTCAGTGCAGCAGGCAATGAAATAATGAGCCCAATCGCCGCAGCCGTGCCAACAGCCTTATGCGCAGGATAATTAAATAACGTCAGTAATGGCATAGAAATAGTACCGCCGCCAATACCCACCATCGAGCTAAAAAAGCCAATTGAAGTGCCCATCATCGTTTGGCCCGCTTTGCCGGGTAATTGTTGAAAAAGCGCAGACTTCCCCGTTCTCAATAACATGTTTAATGCTGATAAAGTTGCAATGATGGCAAACATCGCCGTCAAGATAGCGCCATCAACACGCGTCACAAGCCAACTCCCCAGTAAAACGCCGAGCAGAATAAATCCTCCCCAACGCTTAAGCAGTTCAAAATCGACATTGCCTTTTTGATTATGAGATCGAATCGAACTCACCGAGGTTGGCACTATGGTTGCCAGCGAGGTAGCAGTCGCAACCAACATAGCTGATTCAGCTGACACCCCAAAACCTTGAAACAAAAAATACAGTACTGGCACAATAACGATGCCGCCTCCTACCCCCAACAAGCCCGCTAAAATGCCCGCTACGACACCAGTGGCAGCCAAAGCAATAATGGTAGACAGGTTTGCTGTTATAAATTCAATAATATTCATGCTCGTCGACTTCAATTTGTTTATTGTGACAATTTAACTAATTGTAAATAAATAGACTTAGTTGATGAATTGATTAAATTTCAACACATCATGAGTGGAATTCAATATGGGATTGAGTAGAGGTGTTCGCTAAGGTTGCGTAGTAGGTATTAGAAATTAATTCTGTCATTAAAAGACCAGCAGGACTTGATATAGGGGCTTTAATTTTTGAATAAAATAATAAGATAAAAAGAAGCGATACAGATATTGTGAAAGTTTACTTTTCATATTGGTATTCATTTCTAGATTACATCATTAAGAATGCATTTAGGTTTTTAGATAGCTATTTAGGCTAAAATACATAAGCCAAATGCTGAGGTACAATTAGCAATATAAAAAGGATTTAGACACGAAATATAAGGATATTCCATGTCAGCATATGCCAGTAGAGCCACCCACGATTACTAAAGAAAAAAACAACTCACCAAAATATTGTCAGGTAACGAGCACACCTTGGTACAAATGAATTCTGCCGAATTTATTGAACTTACTATTAGTCACAAACAAAAACAGGGCATGAGTAAAGAGCAAGCTGTAAATGAAGTAGGCGCAATACTTTCAAATGCATCTCCCGCAGGTGAGCAATATTGGGACAAATACCGTGATAAAATTAAAACATTAAGCGGATATATACCTGTATTTGATGATGGTATAGCACTTGCTGCTCTTGCGATTGACATGCAGCGAAGTGGCAATGTTTTCAATAAATATAAGCTCGCAACTTATTCTGGAAAATCTTTTATCATATTCCAAGGCTATGCAGGCCTTAGAAGAGATCTTACTGGCACTCGGTATTTAGCTAACAACCCCAAAGTCATCTCAATGGGGATAGGGAAAGCTGGAGCATTGAGCACGATTAAGGCTGGTGGTGTAGTTACAATTCTCATTTCAGCAGCATTCCATGCATTCGATCAATTGATGAGCGATGAAAAAACTTGGCATGATTTTGTTGGTGGTATGGCCGTTGATATATTGATTGCTGCAGGAAGTGCTGCAGTATCTTTAATATTAGTTACAGCAGCGGCAGCTTTAACGACTGCAGTTGTTGGCGGGTTAGCAGTAATTGTTATTGTTGGCACAGTTATTGGCTTTTTTAGTTCCATGTTTATAGATACCAAATATTGGTCTAAGCGAATAGCTGAAGCATTGATCGATATGGAAAAAAATATGCTCACTAACACTTCACATATTAATAACCAACTACAAGAAGCTAATAGGCAATATCACGATGACCCAATATTATTTATACATAGATTATTTGGTATTCCATAACGAGGCCCAATTCTACGATGAGCAATAAAAGTTATATTGAAAAGCCAATAAGTAAAAAACAACTAAAAGTTCTTTCCGCACTGTTAGTCTCAATTTTTTCATTTATGTTTTATGTTTGCGGCAGTGTCTTTTTTGAAGAGCTTAGCAATATAGAAAAAATAAGAGATGGTCATATTTATATTGGTAATAGAGATCTCGCTTTTGGTGCAATTTTTTTTATCCCTGTTCTCGCAGTACTAGATTACATGTTTATCCTCGTCCTTCTGGATAAATTTAAGGATAATGTGATGAAGCTATTTATCAAAATAGCGTTCATTTCAATACCAGTAATGATAATTTCAAGCATCACATATAGCTTTTGGGTTGGTTCTGAATTAAGGGCAAATGGTTACTCACATTGCACTGCTTATGGTTCAGCAACACGTGGGACGCCATCAATATGGGTTAAATCGGAACAATACTGCCAAGAACGCGCTTGGAAAATTAGAATTGAACTCTATGAATATTTCGACCATTGGGATCAAAAAAAGCAAGAACCGACTGAAGAAGAACTGAATGCTGCAATCCTTACCATGTTAGAAAATAACCCGTTCTATCGCCTAAAGCATGGATTGTCAGATCTTAAAAAGCGGCAACCTTTATAAGATTAAACATATATGTGAGCACTAACTAAAGAAGTTCTTTAAGACAGAAAGCTCATTTTTAAATACCCCAGTAAAGAACAAGAAGCTCCGATACCTATAGCTATCGGGGCTTTATCGTTTCTATTCAATAAGCTTTGCTTTAACGTTCAGACTAAAGACCAACATAAGCATCTAACGCAGGATTAGTCAGATTAGAACAAAGAGATTTACCACGACGTTTAGCTGACTATACGGGTGGTGCAGCAACGCCATTATCACCGATTTAGACAAGCTGATTAAAAATTCCAACTGACCTTCAAAGGCCACCAATATAATCTTCACGCGCTTGCTTAGCTTCTGCAATAAACATTTCAAGTTCTGCTAGTGTTGGTTCAGTACCTTCTATATTGTAATCTTCAAAGAACTCTTCAATATCACTGCGTATTAATGAACCAGACTGCAAGCATAACGTCTCGTTTTTCAACCATACATCAGGGGCTCGAAATGAAGGGCCTGTGTACCAATAACAATAGCTGTAGCCTTCTGACTCCAAATTTTTTTCGTAAGCCATATCAACAGGTAAAATACTAATAGCCCCAAAAATCAAGCCAGATATGCCACATTTGTTTGCTAAAAAAATCGAGTGCTTAAAGCTAAATTTTAAAACATATTGCAGCACAGCTAAGAGCAAATACCCCCAAAAAGGCACGAGTACGATCGGAAGAAAAAAAATAGTATTCTTTTTGATATATGTATACTGACTAACCTGAGAATAAAAGGTTTCTAATCCCAAATGGAATGCATAAAAGGAGCCGAAAATAATTACTGCAATTATTGCCAACAGCAGGATTTGAGAAACTAACTCTTGCTTTCTTTTAATTTGATATTTTGGTTCTAGTTCGTCCCATACCATAAGCTTCATATAAATTAATACCCTATCGGTTTCGTAGTTTCTATACTTAGTAAACCTAATAATTTTTTAAAGAATACTTGAGGGGCTTTTGAATACTCTTCCCTAGCAGTCTTCATGTCACGCTGGAAATCAAATGAGCTACTCAATAAGTTCTTCTCTGCTTTAGCTAAATTTGCCGCCACAAAATCAGTAAGAGGTTTAGTATCAGGAAGGAAAGCAACAAACAATAAACTCACACCTACGACTATAATAAGAGGAGCTACTACTGTACCAGCAATGATTGTTCCACCGAGAGTTATCAAGCCAGCGCTCAATGCTACAGCGCATGCAGCCACCGTTATATCCACTGAAACCCCTGCGACAAAGTGATGCCAAGTAGCATTATCATTAAGTACCTGCTCTACAAAATGAAATGCAACAGAAAACACGATACTTACGACAAAGCCACCCTTAATCGCTTTATTAGCACTAAGTTTACCGACTCCGATGGTAAATAGCTTTGGATTGCTGGCAAGGTAGCGGGTACCGCTTAAGTGCCCCTGAAGGCCAGGGTAACTATTAATGAATACAGCGGGGGCATTACCATAGACTTTGATTTTAAATTTGCCAAACACATTACCTTGACGTTTCATCTCTGTGGCCAAAACAGTAAGTGCCGCCACATCATCAAGAACAGGATATAGACCTCCTGCAGTCTTTAACTTATCTTTATGCTTAGCCCAAATAGCTGGGCGCGAGTTATGCTTTGCTAACAGTGCATCAAGTGATTCTACTGCTTCCACTCGAGTCATTCCCTGCTTCATTTTTATCGATATGACATAATCAACAAACTCAGCTGAGCTCATCTGAATCAGGGTGTGATTATTGCCTGATAATAGGCTCTTGATTTGATGTTGACGTTGTCTCTCGGCAATTGCCCGACGAGCATAAGCTGACATAATACAATCCTTTTATGTGTAATCATTCCATTGATGCAATGCCTCTTATTTTACTGAGTTGATCGCAGTTGTATATTATCAATAAGAATAGTTTTTCCATCAAAAACTGCCCCGTCACAGAGGTGGACGGTGATGATGATGGCATCCCTTGTGAAAGACTGTGGTGTAATTGAATTTCGTGAATAGTTGAAGTGTTAACTCTGACCTGGTTTACTCGACTTATTTCAGATAGCCGACCACACTGCTCTTTGATAAAAGCTATTAGCGACGCAGCACCGCTATCCAGCGGCCAAGATTGAGTAAGCTGGCCAACGAGCCAGCCACGTAGGTCAGTGCGGCCGCCTTGAGAATCTTCTCCGCATGCTTTAGGTCACCGTCGTGCAGGTAGTTACCCTCTTTTAGTATGGGCAGCGCCTTGCCATAACTGGCGTCAAACTCCACCGGCAAGGTCACCAGATGCACAACAGTGCTCAACCCCATCGACAGCACGCCGATTAATATGGTCAAGGCGCCAGCCTGCGGTATACGGGTGAGCATAAAGACCACTGGCGCCGCGAACATCATTATGCCGGCAAGACGCTCACCGACCATAGCGGCTTTAGCGAGCTTCTGTCGCATCAAAAACAAAGACTCGCCGCGAGAATCCTGCAGCGCATGCCCAACCTCGTGGGCAGCGACAATCACAGCAGTCAGGGAATGACCGGAATAGTTATCCGGCGTAAGGCGAACAGTCTTAGCGGCGGGATCATAATGATCGCCGTCAGGCGTCTCTTCAACCTTAACGTCATTTAGGCCAAAACGATCTAGAATATGGCGAGCAAATTCTCCACCGCTACCTTGCTGACGGTAGCGATCAGCAGGCTGTTGAAACTTGCTCATGATGTGCTTAACCCACAAACCTGGCAAGAAAACACAGCCCGCAATGACAATAATTAGAATAATCCATAACATGCAAACCAGTATGCCATAAACCTTGATATAACTCTCACGGCTTTTACTCAAAGCCATTAGCCGTTAGGCGAAACCTTTAACCATGAATGTGTGTAGTTGATGATGATTTTATTAACGGTTTAAATTGACTGCTATTTTCTACAAATTCAATCAATAATAATAGCTTTATCAATCTATAACTGTTTATTATGGTAGTGATTTTTATCAAGTTATGAATGGATGCTGTTGATAAATGATTCTGAAAACTAAAACCCTGCAAAATATGGTTTCACCACAGGCTATTGCTGGTCAAAAGCAAGAGCAAAACGTGGCCTTCTTTTTACGCCGAGCCTTTAAAGACAACCCCGAAATTCTGGTCATCAATGATTTCAAATTCAGTTTTAATGATGAAACAGCCCAGATCGATCACTTGATCGTTTACCCCTATGGCTTTGTGCTGATTGAATCAAAAAGCATTAAAGGCCATGTAAAGGTTAACCAACAACAAGAATGGACTCGCAGCTATAACAACCAATGGTCAGGTATCCCATCGCCGATTAAACAAGTCGAACTGCAACAAGATTTATTTCAAGAGCTACTCGACCATCATCGTCTGGATATATTAGAAAAATTTCTTGGTATTAAACAAGGATTCGGTGGTCGTTGTTGGGATCATCTTTGCGTAATCTCCAGTAATGCTGTCATTGATCGTAAAACCATGCCCAAAGCCGTATCAGAACAATTAGTCAAAACTGAGTTCTTAGTCGATAAGCTTCTTAAAATGATGAAGCTAGGAAATAAGCTTTTGCGCAAAGTTAATGTCTATGACACCCGACCTTACTTTAACCAGCAAGAACTCGACTCCATAGGTAACTTCATACTCAGTCAGCATATTGATAGCAGTAACCAGATTAATAGCAGTAAACAAGCAACATCAAGCCCGACAGCTGAAGTAGTCACCCCAATAGCACAGCCTCAAGCTCCAAATGTCTATCAAGAAGCTCAACCCATTCCTCAAGTAAAACTAAGCTGTAAACATTGTGGTGAATCAACAAACTACATCCCAATGTACGGTAAGTTTGGTTATTACATTAAATGTAATCAATGCACTAAAAATACGCCCATGAAGCAAGCCTGCCCCATGTGCCACAGCAAAAATACCAAAGTACAAAAGCGCAAAGAGACTTACTCCTTGAATTGCCAAGATTGTAGTTATAGTCAGCAGATTGTCTAAGGAATAGAAATTGAACAACATGGAAAAAGGCAAACTTGTTCGTTGGAACGCCGACAAAGGCTTTGGTTTTATCAAACCTGATTCAACAGCTAATAAAGATATATTCATTCATATATCGATACTCAAACACATGGCAAGAAAACCTGTCGTTGGCGACCAAATCAACTACTTTTCAGAGACTCAAAGCGATGGCAAAGTCAAAGCGATAAAAGCCAATATTGAAGGTGTCGCAGTCATCTCTAGCCGCAAGTCCAATCGTGTTCATCACCGACAAGACAATAGAAAGTCATCAAGCGGCATGCTTATTCCTCTCTTAGTCATATTAGTCCTCGGTATATTTGGATTTCAGAAGTATAAAGAAATGACCGCAACGCCAGTACTGACAAACAAAGACATTGAACAAATGGAATGGCAGCCCACTGTACAAAACAGCAACCCAATAACAAACCAACCAACATTTAGATGTGAAGTAGGTAAAACTCATTGCAGTCACATGAGTTCATGTGCCGAAGCGACTTTTTATAACAACAACTGCCCAGGCACTAAAATGGACGGTGATGATGATGGCATACCATGTGAAAGCCAGTGGTGTAGCAGGTATTAAGAGGTCAGGGTTAAAGTTTACTCTGACCCCACTTATTTCCTTATTTTACTCTGACCCCACTTATTTCTAAAGTTTACTCTGACCCCACTTATTGGAAAAGTTTAATCTGACCCCGCTTATTCACTTATTTGAAAAGCAGTTGATTTGAATGTTGTGGGGAATGACAGGAGGTTGAAAAGTTTACTTTGACCTTCTTTTTCTTCTATCAATATTAAATATCAATGACAATTAGTGACGCATTATCTGTAGCTCTAGCTTCCAAACCAGCATTAACGATTAGAGATATAAATTCTGCAGGTGTACTTGCTTGTAAAGAAAGGTCCCGTAACTCACGCTTCGAAAAAACCCCATGTACGCCATCAGTAGTGAGTAAGATGCGATCACCCACCTCGAGATTTACTTCGCCACCAAAAAAAAGAAGCTCTTTACTGGCACCTAAGGCACTTTCTAAGACATTTTTTCTAGGATAAGTAACAGCTTCTTTTCTACTCAATATTCCTTCTCTAATTAGCTTTTCAACTTCCGAATGATCTGGGGTCAACTGCTTTATTCCATTCTTACGTAAGAGCATAATTCTTGAATCGCCACAATGCCCAATAATCAACCTTCCATTTGTAACAGCACAAGCAGACAATGTGGAAGCCATACCATGTAAAGTATCATCTTGCAGAGCAGCCTGTTTGAGGCATGAATCGATATTTGCAAAAAGCTCTAATGAAAGTCCAATATTACTTTCAAATGCTTCCATTAATTTTTTTACTGACAGTTGAGAAGCTACACTTCCGCCTGCATTTCCACCCACACCATCAGCAATGCAAGCAAAAGTGATATCTTCTGACTTCTGTATTTGAAGAGAATCTTGATTATCGACTCTCGGGCCTACAATTGATAATGAGTCGTATTGCAATTTATTTACCTAACAATTGGGTCGCAACATTGGCGAGTAAAGGGTGGAGTTGAAGAGTATCAAATGAAATTGCTTGTTGATACTGCTTAAGTGCAACACTTACATCATCATCATCGGCTTGAAATTCTATAGATATTCGTTTAGCTAGCTGTTCTCCCATATTACTTGAAAGGTTAGCTACTAATTTACGCATAATATACCAACGATTATGATTCGCACCTAACAAGAGCATCGACATTAAACATTCAGCTTGTACATCGATATCTTGTATGTTCAGTATAATCATTTCTAAACGCGCTGCATGACCATCACATGTATTAAAGCTTAATACAGCATTTCGAAGCCAAGCAGCATAAATATTCGCAATATCACGAGCATATAGAGTATGATTTTTAATCAAGTTTGATAAATGATTAGAAGTCAAAGCCGATAGTAATTCATACTTATTTTGACTATCAGCCTTATCTATAGCAATTGTAAACTCATGCCAAAACGGATCGTCGAGCTTGTTGTTATTAATCTCATCATTTTCGGTGAGTTTTATCAAAAAAGCTTGAGTATCTTGAGACCCTTGAGAACTGGTATTAATGGCTAATAGCGCATCACGCAGTTCGCTTACCGTTCGAAAACGCCGCTGAGGCTCCTTTCTCGTTGCCTTTAATAATAAAGCACCATAAGGGGAGTTCTCATTAATTGGCAAAGATGAATAACGCTGTTGTACTCCAACAAAATCATGAATAATACATGCCAGCGAATATATATCTGATTGTGAAGATGCGCCTTTTAAAGATTGGATTATTTCCGGTGCAGTATACATATCACGACCTTTGCCCATCCCTGTCGTGGTCAGAACTGTAAGTTGCGTTTCATGAACAGAGGCTAAACCAAAGTCTGCTATTGCATAATCACCTGAATCTAAGCGTAAAATGTTATCTGGTTTTAAATCACGGTGCTTATACCCCAAACTATGAAGCTCTTCTAAACCAGCAATGACATCAAGAATAACCTTTAGAAAGTTACTATTACTCGCAAACTTAGATTGAATATCCTTATTCAATGAAGATTGAGCAAATGGCATCAAATACCTAGGAGGCTCTTCATTCAACCAATGTTGAAGTACTGGCACTACGTTTGGATGTGAGATTGCTTTCTGGACTTTTGCTTCCCTAATAAAACGCTTCTTTATGTTATCTTTTAGGGTCTGAGATAAGTTTTGTATTCCATGGTCAGAATATTGTTTCAAAGCAAAAAACTTACCCGTTGTAGGGCATTGCATTTTACTCACAATACCAAAGCCACCTTTACCTATCATGCCCAAATTATTCATAAAAAACCTTTTAACATACTAATAATTAGATTCACAAAAAGATGCCATTATAAAGTAGTTTGAGATTATCAACATTAAGTAGTTGAAAAATATGTTGGGTTAAGGCTCACTTTAAACATCTGAAAATATAATTAATGGAGTCAGAGTAAACTTTAATTATAGCTTTCTTCATCACTTCACTAAAAAAGCCCCGATACCGTTAGGTATCGGGGCTTTCAATTTCTTTTACAAGAAGTTTGGTTCTAAGCTTTTAGGCTTTAGAACAGCAATGAATTTTGCATTCTTGGCGCAGGATAAATCGGGTTAGAACAAGGCGCTTTACCACGACGTTTAGTTCACTAAACGAGTGGTGAAGCAACGCAGTTATCACCGATTTAGACCAGCAAAGAAGCAATAATTACATCATGCCGCCCATTCCACCCATACCACCGCCCATACCGCCCATATCAGGCGCTGCAGCTTCTTGTGGAATTTCAGCTACCATTGCTTCAGTCGTAATCATTAGACCTGCAATTGATGCTGCAAACTGTAGTGCACTACGAGTTACTTTAGTTGGGTCAAGAATACCCATCTCTAGCATGTCACCGTAAGTGTCGTTACCGGCGTTGTAACCAAAGTTACCTGTGCCATTTTTAACAGTGTTAGCCACAACTGACGCTTCTTCACCTGCGTTAGTTGCGATTTGACGTAGAGGCGCTTCCATTGAACGCAGTGCGATAATCACACCGTGTTTTTGGTCTTCGTTGATCACTTCAACTTCAGAGATTTTAGAAGCAACACGTACTAGTGCAACCCCACCTCCAGGAACAACACCTTCTTCTACAGCTGCGCGAGTTGCATGTAATGCATCTTCTACGCGAGCTTTTTTCTCTTTCATTTCAACTTCAGTTGCTGCGCCAACTTTGATTACTGCAACACCGCCAGCTAACTTAGCCATACGCTCTTGAAGTTTTTCTTTGTCGTAGTCAGAAGTTGATTCTTCAACTTGAATCTTGATTTGCGAAACGCGGCCAGAGATTTGCTCTTGCTCGCCGTTACCATCGATGATGGTGGTGCTATCTTTAGTGATAACTACACGCTTTGCGGTACCTAAATCTTCTAGGGCTGCTTTTTCAATCTCTAGACCGATTTCTTCAGCGATAACAGTACCGCCAGTAAGAATCGCGATGTCTTGAAGCATTGCTTTACGACGGTCACCAAAGCCAGGTGCTTTAACAGCAGCCACTTTAACGATACCGCGCATGTTGTTGACAACTAATGTTGCTAATGCTTCGCCTTCAACGTCTTCTGCAACAATAAGCAATGGCTTACCTGTTTTAGCTAACGCTTCTAGGATTGGTAATAATTCACGGATGTTAGAGATTTTCTTATCAACTAATAAGATAAATGGTGCATCTAACTCAACGCTGCCAGTTTCTGGCTTGTTGATGAAGTATGGTGATAGGTAACCACGGTCAAACTGCATACCTTCAACAACGTCTAATTCGTTTTCAAGCGCTTGGCCTTCTTCAACGGTAATAACGCCTTCTTTGCCAACTTTTTCCATTGCAGTTGCAATGATTTCGCCGATTGATTCGTCAGAGTTAGCAGAAATAGTACCAACCTGTGCAATGGCTTTAGAGTCTGAACACTCTTGAGAAAGTGCTTTAAGTTCAGCAACAGCAGCAATGACTGCTTTGTCGATGCCGCGCTTAAGATCCATTGGGTTCATACCAGCAGCAACTGCTTTTAGACCTTCAACCACGATTGATTGTGCTAATACTGTTGCAGTAGTTGTACCGTCACCAGCAGCATCATTGGCTTTAGAAGCAACTTCTTTCACCATTTGTGCGCCCATGTTTTCGAACTTGTCTTCTAGTTCGATTTCTTTCGCTACCGAAACACCATCTTTAGTGATTAGCGGTGAGCCAAAGCTTTTGTCTAAAACAACGTTACGACCTTTAGGGCCTAAAGTTACTTTTACTGCGTTAGCAAGAATGTTGACGCCGTTTAGCATTTTAACGCGGCCGTCACTGCCAAATAATACTTCTTTTGCTGACATTTTCATGTTCCTTAAAATTTGTTGATTGAAAGCGATTTAATGGCGCGGATTAACCTACAACTGCCATTAAGTCTGATTCAGATAAGATAAGTACTTCTTCACCATCAATCTTTTCTTTCTTCACGCCGTAGCCTTCGTTGAAAATCACTACGTCGCCTACTTTAACGTCAAGCGCTTTCACTTCGCCGTTTTCTAAGATGCGACCATTGCCTACAGCTAGGATTTCACCACGTGTTGATACTTCTGCAGCACTACCAGTTAATACGATGCCACCAGCTGAAGTTGACTCAACCTCTAAACGTTTTACGATTACGCGGTCATGTAATGGACGAATATTCATCTACGGACTCTCCTAATGATTGCTGCCCACAAACGAGGCGGTTTTAAACAAATGATAAGGGCATTTACCCTTTGATGTTTGATATATGGGGGTTGATGATCACAGTTCCAAGGGTATTTATAAAAAAACTGCGATTTTTTTGTAAAATTTGTCGCTAGTATTTATTAAACGATAATGAATACTGATAGAATTTGTCTCCCGTTTTCGTGTTTAAGTCCAAATTGATGAATGATAAACATGGGTTGCTCAGCGCACCAATAGGTCGTGTGCTTTTCAATATGAGCCTCCCCAACCTTATCGGTATCCTCACCATTTATGGTGGCAGCCTTATAGATACATTCTTCATTAGTCAGTTAGGTACTGATGCGCTTGCTGCTGTCAGTTTCACTTTCCCTGTGGCGATTGTGTTTGCCAGTATCGCCATTGGTATTGGCGCTGCCACATCGACTAATCTTTCTCGATTGATTGGAGCGGGCAATACAACCAAAGCTAAAAGTTTCTTATTTGACGCTATGCTGCTGACCTTCATCTTGATCAGTATATTGGTCTCTGTTGGCATTATGGCTATTGACCCACTGTTTACCTTGATGGGGGCAAATGAAAAAAGCTTGCCGCTGATCCACGACTATATGTTGATATGGTTTTGCAGTGCGCCGCTGTTAGTGTTGTTAATGGTGGGCAATCAAGGGATCCGCGCCACGGGTGATACTCGCTCGCCAGCGATTATTATGGCGGTGGCCGCAATTATTAACTTAATCCTCGATCCATTATTAATTTTTGGTATAGGGCCATTTCCCCGCCTTGAGATCCAAGGGGCTGCGATTGCGACTTTAGTGTCGTGGCTGGTCGCTTTTACCGTTTCGGGCTACATCCTCATTTATAAAAAACGCATTCTTGAGCTAATGACACTTTGCCGAGTTCGTATTACTGCAAATTGGAAAAAGCTCGGTCATATTGCTCGCCCTGCCGCATTAATGAATATGATGAACCCAATCGCTAATGGGGTCATATTAGCCATGCTTGCTAGAGCAGACCAAGCAGCAGTTGCCGCTTTTGGCGCAGGAATTCGTTTAGAAACGTTATTTTTAGTGGTGATAATGGCCATGACGTCATCGTTAATGCCGTTTGTGGGGCAAAACTTAGGGGCTGGCCAACATAAGCGCGCCAAAGACGGCATGATGCTAGCACTGCGCTTTGCTTTAGTGTTTCAAACCTTGTTGTATATCCCGATTTACTTCAGCGGTAACACCATTGCCCAGTGGTTCAGCAGTGACCCTGCCGTTATCGATTCTTTAAGCTTTTATATTCATGTATTACCCGCAGCCTATGGGCCATTAGCTATAGTGATTATTTTTGCCACTTGCTTAAATGCCTACCATCGCCCAATGAAATCATTAGTGATTAACCTCGTCCGCTTATTTGCATTAATGCTGCCTTTAGCCGCGGTTGGTTTATATCTCGGTGGAGTAAAAGGCTTGCTAATTGCATTGCCTGTAACTAATACCATCATGGGGATTGCCTGTTACATTATGGCGAGTAAACTCACTGAACCCGATTCTGCTCATCTTCACTACAACAATGACGAATTGAATAGTTCTGCTGATTCAACCTTATAGCTTGTATAAGAAGCATGGTTTACTAAGGCTGATGAATTAAGCTTAATTCATCAGCTCTTGCAGCGTTAAGGATTTAATGTTGTATTGAGTAAAATGCGACTAGCAGTAATAAATAAACTAAATGCCAAGGAAAGCCTCATGAGTAAGTCTGTCAATGCCACCCTGTTAAATGCGTTTGTTTGCCCTGGAGTTGGGCACTTATATTTAGGTAAAAAAGCCATTGGCTGGAGCATTATTGCAGCATGTTTTGTGAGCCTATGTGCCATCATGACCGTGGTCATGCAGCGCGCTCAAACCATTGCCGATGATATTGTTGCCGGCAATATTCCCCTCGATTTTTATAGCATTTATGACGCTGTGCACCAAAGTGTTACCACTAACTTACCTGCTTCACTGGATATCGCGGTATTGGTGCTATTAATCTGTTGGATTGGGGGCAGTATTAGTGCCTATATCATGGGCAAAAAAATCGATGAAGCTAATAAGCCTTCAAATCAATAAGCCTAAAAGTGAATAGACTTTAAGAAATAGCCCTTAAAATAAATAGCCATTAAAGCCGAATAGCTCCTTATAAACCGTCTCATTTTTACGTGTTTACTCTGTATTAACCACCTCAAAAAAACTAAAAAAGCCGCTTGAGTATTGTACTCAAGCGGCTTTTTATTATTAGAAAATAAGATTCGTAAGGCGCTAAGCTGTTTAGCGCTTGTCAGTTTTATCGCTGGCACTGTCAGTTGCAGATTGAGTATCGCTGGCTTCAGATACATCATCTTTTACTGGGGTAATATCTTTCATTTCAACCTGATGGGTTTCAGGCCTCATGTCATTCGGATCAAACTTACGCTCAAAGTCGCCATCGAAGGTATTTCTGTCATTGCGTCCTTGATCAAATGGGTTTTGGCCAAAACCTTGCTGACCAAATGGGTTCTGACCCGCTTGCCCCTGAAAACCGCCACCAGCAACCACGCGCATTTGCATACGTTTAAAGATGTAGCTCGCAATGGGTGAACGAGTAAATGGGGTTAATAGCAATAAACCAATCAAGTCAGTGACAAAACCTGGGAACAACAACAATAAACCTGCTGCAGCTAACATCATGCCTTCGACAATTTCCTTACCTGGCGCTTCACCGCGTTCCAGTTTAGATTGCACTGACATTAAGGTGCTTAAGCCTTGGCTACGCACCAATGACACACCGACTATTGCGGTTAAAAACACGAGTGCCACAGTATTCAATGGGCCAAACACATCTCCTACTGAGATCAACACTGATAACTCAATAGCAGGAACAAGAATAAAAACTAAAAACAAAACTAACAGCATGCTGGCCTCAATTATTTCATTGGGTATGAACAATATATGGGGGTAATCAGGTCTTAATTCAAGACGCATCAAAATTATTGTTATTCACAAAGGTATTTAGACCTTTTGCGGTCAAGATTTTTCGAGATAATGGTTAATACTGTTTACTTATGACGATGTCATCAATGCTATCAGTATTAAATTAGCAACTAACGCTTACATAATTCATCTCGAAAGATTATCGGCCTCTAGTGAACTCAATGACAAAAAAACGTAAAGTAGTGCGCTATTGTTATGAATAAAAACAAATTCATAAGCTCTAGCAAGCACCTATTTTAGGTTATTAAGCTTAAGCTAACTTTAAGATAAACCAAAGATGATAAGCTCCCTATGTCAGCAAACTATTTATTAGTTATAACAACTTGTCCAGATATCGCCAGTGCAAAAAAGCTCGCAACAGCGTTAGTCAACGCTAAGGTCGCTGCTTGTGTGCAATTGTATCCTCAGGTCGAATCGGTCTATGTCTGGGAAAGTGAGGTTTGTCATAGTAGTGAAGTGGCTATGCACATAAAATGCATGGCAGATAATTATGATGCGATACAAAAAATAGTGATCGATTTGCATCCCTATGAAGTACCAGAGTTAATCGCTACGCCTATTACCCATGGCTTGCCAAATTATTTACATTGGATAAAAGAAACCTCTCAATCATGAATAAAATATTTGCGCTTATATTGACCAGCTTACTGCTGCTATCACCATTAGCACACAGTGAAGACATTTTTAGTAACAGCAACAAATTCAGCTTTTTACAAGACGAACCTGAATTAATGCCCGTTGAAGAGGCTTTCGTATTTGATTACAAGCAAGACGGTAATCGAGTCGCAGTTAACTTTGTCATAGCCGAAGGCTATTACATGTATCGTGACAAGTTGACCTTTAGCGCTGATGGCGCAGTCATTGGCGATATCGAATTGCCAAAAGGTAAAATGCACGATGACGAATATTTTGGCGAACAAGCCGTTTACTACTCTTATGTCGAGCTGCCATTGGCACTTAAAGAGGCTGCTGCTGGCTCAAAGGTGCAAGTCACCTTTATGGGCTGCGCCGAGGGTAAGCTGTGTTACCCACCTACCAAACGTGATGTAAATCTAGAAGCCGTTGCGGCCAACGATGGCAAACTTGCCAAGAAAAAAGCCATCATTGGCGATGACTACGCCGCAAAACAAGCAGCGCAAAATGCCCCAGCCAACCCAGAATCACAAGCACCAATCACGCAGCAAGATAGCTTAAGCCAAATGTTGGCTAACGACAGTCTGATGTGGACCTTAGTGATTTTCTTTGGTTTAGGCATTGGTTTAGCCCTAACCCCTTGTGTATTCCCAATGTACCCGATTTTATCAGGGATTATTGTCGGTCAAGGTAAGCAATTATCTACCGCAAAAGCCTTCACCTTATCGATGGCTTATGTTCAAGGTATGGCGATTACCTATTCGCTATTAGGCTTAGTGGTCGCTTCTGCTGGGATGAAGTTCCAGGCTGCGCTGCAGCACCCTGCTATTTTGATTTTCTTAGCAGTGATGTTTGTGCTGCTCAGTTTGTCTATGTTTGGCATGTACGAGTTACGCCTGCCGGGCAAATGGCAAGATAAAATGAACAACCTGTCGAATAACCAAAAAGGTGGCAACCTGATTGGCGTGTTCTTTATGGGCGTGATTTCAGGCTTAGTCGCTTCACCTTGTACTACCGCTCCGTTGTCTGGTGCATTGATTTATGTGGCGCAAAGCGGTGACTTACTGCAAGGGTTCTTAGCACTCTACGTATTAAGCATGGGTATGGGTGTGCCGTTACTTATTATTGGCACCTCTGGCGGTAAATTATTACCACGTGCAGGCGCTTGGATGGATATCATTAAAACCATCTTTGGCTTCTTACTGATTTCTGTGTCTATCGTAATGGTAGGTCGCATCTGGCCTGGGGTTGTCTCTGATGTACTTTGGTCGCTATGGGGCGTGGGCTTAACTGGCTACCTTATCCACCAAAACAAGCTGTCTGAGTTTAACTGGAAGCAAACCACTCGTGGCATTTTGCTTACGCTGACATTATTGGCAAGTTTCTCATACGGTTTCCAAGCGGTTATGTCTGCCATGGGGTTACAAGCGCCGTCGATCAGTAATGAAATCAATCAAAGTGCGCCTGTTAAACATGCCGAATTTAAACTGATTAAATCGGTAGATGACTTAGAAGTTGAACTGGATAAAGCCAGTATTAGCGGTAAAACCGTCATGCTGGATTTATATGCTGACTGGTGTGTGGCCTGTAAAGAGTTTGAGAACATTACCTTCGTCGCCCCTGAAGTGATGGAGCGTTTAGATCAAATGGTTTTACTGCAAGCAGATGTGACCAAAAGTGATGCAGTTGATGTTGAATTGCTCGAGCACTTCAGTGTGTTAGGACTACCAACACTCTTAATGTTCGATGAAAATGGCAATCAACGTGAAGATTTACGAGTAACGGGTTTTATGAACCCTAAACCTTTTGCTGAACACTTGGATTTATTACTTGTAAAATAATTTATAAATTTTTAACGTTATGAAAAAAGGCCAATTTATTTTTAAATTGGCCTTTTTGTTGATATAGGTTTAAATTTTAATATCAAGTTAATTTTATTGTTATACAATCTACTTAACTACAACCCATTTTCAACAACTAGAAATAAGGCATTATGGAACCAGCAATTTTCATCATTACCCTGCTTTGCGGCATGCTCGTTAGCCGAGTCGGATTACCTCCGCTTATTGGTTATTTAGCAGCAGGCTTCATACTGTTTATTTTTGGTGTCCAAGATGAAAGTGTGCCATTACTGCAAGAACTAGCTGACTTAGGCGTTATGCTGCTGCTATTCGCTATTGGCTTAAAACTCGATGTAAAAAGCTTGCTTAAATCTGAGATTTGGGCCAGTTCCAGTCTGCACTTAATCGGTTCGATTTTGTTCTTTTTGCCCATATTAAAACTCTTGGGTTTAGTCGGTCTAGATAGACTGGTTGATCTAGAGATAGACCAACTATTGCTGCTAAGTTTTGCCTTAAGTTTCTCAAGTACCGTGTTTGCCGTTAAAGTGCTCGATGAAAACGGAGATGGCCAGGCACTATATGGCCGTATCGCCATTGGTATCTTGATTATGCAAGATATCTTCGCGGTATTGTTCTTAACGATTTCTAAAGGCGAATTTCCATCAGTATATGCCTTAGGTTTACTGCTACTACCGTTATTGAAACCGGTGATTTATAAAGTGTTTGACCGAGTGGGCCACGGTGAAATGCTGATCTTATTTGGTTTATCCATGGCACTTATCATGGGTGCATGGGTATTTGAAGCCGTTGGTTTAAAACCTGATTTAGGCGCTCTGATCATGGGGATTTTACTTGCCGGTCACGCAAAATCATCTGAGCTTGCTAAGTCAATTTACTACTTTAAAGAACTATTCTTAGTCGCCTTCTTTTTAACCATTGGCTTAAATGGTCTACCCACGATCGAAGATGTGGGACTTGCAGGGTTATTAGTGTTACTTATTCCGTTTAAAGTATTGCTGTTTTTCTTCATCCTTACCCGCTTTAAGTTGCGTGCTCGTACCTCGTTGTTTGCCTCGTTTAACTTAGGCAACTACAGTGAATTCGGTTTAATTGTTGCGGCCGTTGCGGCACAAAAAGGCTGGCTACCAGCCGAATGGTTAATTATTTTAGCGGTGGCATTAAGTATCAGTTTCTTAATTGCTGCACCATTAAATGCTACTGTGAATCGCTTATACCAAAAATTTCACGATACCTTCACCACACTGGAAAAACATCCTCTTCATCCAGAAGACAGACAGATCCCTGTGGGTAATCCTCGCTTTTTGATCTTAGGTATGGGGCGAATTGGTTCAGGTGCTTATGATGAATTGCGCAGTAAGTACAGTGGCGAAATTTTAGGGATTGAACACAAACAAGAGTTAGTGGATTTTCATCGCAACGAAGGCCGTAATGTTGTACAAGGCGATGCCAGCGATACCGATTTTTGGGAAAAACTTGAACGTGCCCCTAAGCTTGAATTAGTCCTACTGGCTATGCCGCATCACGTGGGTAATATGTTTGCCGTTGAGCAACTGAAAAAGCTCGAATACCAAGGAAAAATTAGTGCCATTGTCCAGTACTCTGAAGATGCTGAATCACTGAAAGAGCAAGGCGTAAACAGCGTTTATAACTTGTATGAGGCAGCAGGTGCAGGTTTTGTCGATAACGTCATCCACGAATTACTTGAGCCTAAAACTGAAGGTGAACAAACAGCCAATGGCGCAGAAACGAGTGCAGATAAAGCCAGTGCTAAAAATGAAATAACGCCTAATCTGAG
This sequence comes from Shewanella sp. 2_MG-2023, assembly GCF_030548905.1. Classification (NCBI taxonomy): domain Bacteria; kingdom Pseudomonadati; phylum Pseudomonadota; class Gammaproteobacteria; order Alteromonadales; family Shewanellaceae; genus Shewanella; species Shewanella sp. 2_MG-2023. The sequence continues at coordinate 142,485 of NZ_JAUOSO010000004.1, read as the reverse complement.
CAAACCTTAGCTTGATTGAGTAATGGCTGCCGACTGATTGTTTTAGCGGCAATGTAGCCAAATCAAAACTGCGTCTTATGTTGTTATAAGGCGCTTTTTTATGTTTGAATCACTAGCTTGAATAACCTAGCTTGAATAACCTAGCTTGAATAACATATGCCGACTTGTTTAACTAACCTTACAGCCATTTACACCCAAGGATAGATTATGGATATTAGTTGGCTTGCCCTTGGGCTGTTTATGTTGGTATTAATCGTCCCCTTTGCCATTAATCGCTCATACCAACTGCATCTCGGTAAAGAGATCTCCATCGCCGTGGTGAGAATGACGCTGCAAATGGCTTTAATTGGCTTGTATCTGCAATATCTTTTTCACCTCGATAATGTCTGGGTAAATCTCGCTTGGCTATTGGTGATGCTACTGGTTGGTGCTAGTGCGATTATCAGTAAAGCTAAATTACCTAAACGGCCGTTAATGGTGCCTATCTGCACTGGGCTGCTACTTGGACTCATGCCTATTTTAATGGTGATGATGTTGTGGCTATTTCAGCCGACACCGATTTATAGCGCCCAATACCTGATACCCACTGCCGGTATGTTGTTAGGCAATAGCCTGAGCGGCAATATTATTGCGCTGCAACGTTTGTTTGCTGCATTTGAAGAAAAACAGCCTCAATATCACGGCGCTCTGGCGTTAGGTGCTAGCCCTAAACAAGCTGCCGCACCCTTTGTGCAAACTGCACTACAGCAATCTTTTGCGCCTATTCTAGCGTCCATGGCAACCACAGGTTTAGTCAGCTTACCTGGCATGATGACGGGACAAATCTTAGGTGGTGTCGATCCAATTATTGCTGTGAAGTATCAAATCGTAATTTTAGTCGCTATTTTTGCCACCTTAACCATTTCAGTGGCCACCTCAGTCAGCTTAACCGTGAGAAAGTTACTTACCCACAGTGGAAAAATGCGCTTTAACACTCACCTATAAAAAGCATAAAAAAAAGTGAGCCAATTGGCTCACTTTGCATTGATAACATTAAGGGGAATAATGTTATCGCTAAACTTATTGATGAAGACTTACATTTTAAAACTTACTTTTTAGAGTATGCCGCCGCTTGCTCACCCGCTAAGCGGCCAAAGGTAATGATGTCAGAGATTGCGTTGCCACCTAAGCGGTTAGCACCATGAACACCACCTGTGACTTCACCAGCACCGTATAAACCAGGAATCACTTTCTTATCTTCAGAGAGGATTTCAGCTTTATCATCAATCGATACACCACCCATTGTATGATGAACGCCAGGAGTCACTTCGATTGCGTAGTAGTTACCTTCATTCAGTGCGCGCGGTAAGTTAGGACGCTCAAAATCAGTATCTTTACCTGCTGCAACTAGTTTGTTGTACTGCGCAATTGATGCAGTAAGTGCTTTACCGTCGATGCCTTCTAACTTACCTAGATTTTCAGGAGAGTCAGCTGAAGGAACCACGCCAAGTTGGATGTATTTATCAATTTTCTTCAGTGATTTACGCACTGAGTCATCAAAGATTAAATATGCCACTTTACCTGTTTGGTTAAGAATCGCTGCCGCTGCTTTATCACGAGTGGTGATTTCATTGACGAAGCGTTTACCTTCTTTGTTCACCAAAATCGCACCATTACCACGTACCGCTTCAGTCACCATCACACCACCTTTAACCGATAAAGTTGGATGTGCTTGAATGTATTTAACGTCGGTCATGCCTGCACCAGCGTTACCCGCAACGTCAAGTCCGTCGCCTGTTGCGCCAGGTTGGTTAGTTGAAATAAAGCCTTTCAATTTAGGGTCGTACTGAGATACACGTTCATTGTTGCGGCCAAAACCACCTGTTGCCATGACAACGGCATCCGCTTTCACCCAGTAGTAGCCTGTGTATTTACCTTTAACCAGTAAACCTTCAACTTTACCAGAATCATCTTTTAAGATTTCAACACCACGGGTGTTCATGCGCATATCTACGTTACGCTCTAGCGCATTATCGTAAAGCACTTGAATCACGTGAGCCCCGACACCTGCACCACCTGTTGGGCGATGTGAACGGTTAGCTGATGCGCCGCCCATACGGCCAACATCATTTAAATCAGCGCCCATTTCAGTCATCCAATCAACTGAACCTTTTGAGTGCGATGTTAATACATCAACTAATTTAGGATCGTTTAAGTCGCGGCCACCTTTCATGGTGTCTTTGTACATAGACTCAACGCTATCTTTAATGTCTTTGGCTTTTTGTTGATCAGTCCAAGCTGCATTCATGCCGCCGGCTGCAAGTTTTGCGTTACCACCAATCACAGGCTCTTTTTCAACTAAAATGACTTTTGCACCTTTGTCTGTCGCTGCAACAGCGGCTGAGAAACCAGCACCACCTGAACCAACAACGATAACATCAACAGTATCACTAGGCGCACTAGCCAATGCCGCTTTACGGTCAGCAGAGTCTTTTGCTAGTTCAGCAATGGTAGGCTCATAACGTTCCCACTTACTGCCAAATGGCATATCGAAATCGAAGCTATGACAAGAATCACAGTAGACGACTGATTTTTCATGGCCACTGTGACAAGAAGTACAGGCTACATCGCCAGGGAAATGAGATTCGTGGGCATTGTAGTTTTCACGAGTATTATTTTCAGCGACTTCTTCTAATGTGCCATGACACGACACACATTGCTCATTTTCATAAGTCAGGCTGTCATTAGATAGCTCGCCACTGGGTAAATGGCAGCTTTCACAGTCTTGATTTTCTGAATGCATGTCAGCAAGATTGTCTGCAGCCATCACGCCGCCAGCAAGGCCTGCTGAACCGAGTAAAACAGCTAACAAAGCTGCGCATCGTGTTAATTTCATGGTAACTCCTTAAAAATAGCCATGACGCTAATTCGTCACTTTCATGCCATGCTGTATTAAGCATCACATTGGCTACTGAACCTGATTTATTACCATTTTCATCCTGTTTTAACGCTTGCTCAATCAAACTTGGCAGACTCGTTTCCAAACTGAACAACTGATCACATCTGGCTTTTCTCACTATGCAAAAGCGCATAAGCCAATTCAGCACTATGCATTTTTGCATAGTTGATAGTGATCAAACCCACACTTCCCTTTGATTAAAGCCATATTTCAAATTGCTCATTATTGGTAATATTTAGCGCCACTTTTTCTATCAAATTTACGCCCAATGCCACAGTTATGAAGATTATGATTTGCTAAAGTGCAATTAAGAAATCAATACAACTCATTGAAAAACGTTTAATGAAATACCTACTCTGTTTATTGCTAGTCATCAGCTTTCCTTCGTTAGCAAAGGAAACTATTGTGTTTGGGGTGCACTCCACTACAGCTCCTTTAGAGTGGCGAGATAACGGTGTTGACCAAGGTTTTCATGTTGAATTAATGAACAGTATTGGCCATTTGCTAAATCGACCCATTATGGTGCGCCGTAAGACATTCCAACAATTGATGACTGATATGCATGATATTCACAGTCCGATTGATGTGGTGGCTGTCGTCAGCCCGATCAATAAAAGACGTGAGTTAAGCCAATCAGATCCGATTTATGCCACTCATGCCAAAGCTTTTACGCTACAAGGCGAAGATTACATTGATAATTGGTCTGACTTAGCCGGTAAACGAGTGGCGGTAAAAACAGGTGCATTTGTCGATGTTTTTCTAAGGGATCAACCGCAAGATTTTACTCAAGTAACAGTTGATTTATACGAAACGGGCTTTCAAAAACTGATCACTAAAGAAGTGGATGTGGTACTCGCTGAAAACTTTGTCGCACGTCGCCTGCAGCCCAAATACCCTTCTGTTCGAAGTGCCAGTGATGCACTTATCTTCGGCGCATTCACCTTTGTTAGTCACCCCAAAGACGCTGCATTACTGCATGAGATCAATGATGCATTACGACAACTCAAAATTTCTGGCGAGTATGATAGGTTAGTTAATAAATGGTTTGGTATGGGGCGTGAAAAGTTCGATATCACTTCAACCCATAAAAAGATGCTTATTCTTTCTATCGTGATATCCATCATCTCAGCTATAGGGATGCTGTATACCATTTCAGTCAGCCGCAGTTTAAAGTTTCGCTCAGAAGCCTTAGCTCTTGAGTTACAACAACGGGAAATGGCTGAACAAAAAATCAGATCCTTATCCCATCAGTTTCAGGCTGTGCTGAATGGTATTCCTCACGGCATGACCATTTTTGATAAACAAATGCAGTGCCTGTGGAGTAACGATAACAATCAATTACTCAGCCATAGTAAACTTCATTGTGTTGACGGCACTCCATTTGATTTAGCCACCAGTGTCAAATCAGTCATAACTTCAAAAAAATCCTTCATCGCGGATATGGGCTATTTAGCCCAGTACTGGCAAATGCAAATTCACCCCATCACAGATGAACAAGCTGTAGTACTGCTTGAAGAAAACACCGAACAGCAACACCTTCGCCAAGCCAACGATGAAGCCAGTCGCTTAGCCTCGCTCGGGGAACTGTCAGCAGGTATCGCTCACGAAATTAATAACCCTACCGGTATCATCATTCACTCAATCGCCTTGTTTTCTGAAGCGATGAAAGACCTACAACCTGCTGCGGATTATTATCAACAACAGAACCCCTTTTGGTTAGTAGCAGGACTTGATCCGCAAGCTGCATTTGCCGAAATAAGTCACAGTACCGAAGTGGTTGAAGAAAGTGCCAAACGTATTTCGCGGATTGTAAATGACTTAAAACGCTACGCATTACCCAACCTTGCCTCAAATCATCAAGCCATTGGTTTGAATGAAGTGGTACAAGTTGCGCAGCGATTAACTGCGAATCAATTAAAGCGCTATCAGGTCAGAATTGAGCTAGCAGAACCTAGCCCCAAGATTAACGGGGACGCACAGCAACTTCATCAAGTCATGATTAACCTAATTCAAAATGCTTGTCATGCGACTCCACCAGGTGATGGGGTGATTTTGATTAAAACGTTCTCAACTGACACCGCTGCAGGCATCAGTGTGCAAGATAACGGTAGCGGCATGGATAAAGCGACATTAAAGCGCATAACAGAGCCTTTTTTCACCACCAGACGTTCACATGGTGGCAGTGGCTTAGGCCTCTCCGTTTGTAGCCGCATATTAAAAGAACATCATGGACACATGAAAGTCACTTCAACCGTTAACGAAGGTAGCTGCTTCAGCTTAACCTTCAGCCTACTGGTTCAGGAAGGTTTAGACGCTAGCCCCATGACTGACTCCAACAGACAAGAGCACACTAATAACGATAGCAAGGAGCTAAACCCGTGAAACTCGCCCGTAATATTTTATTAGTCGATGATGAAGCGCCTTGGTTACGTACTCTGGCAGTCACCTTAAATCGTTTAGTACCAGAGGCGGTTATTGATACTTGTGTTGATAGTCGTCAAGTGATGAATCGCTTAGAAGGCACAGATTACGCGCTGGTATTATTAGATTTAACCATGCCATTTCATTCTGGTGAAGACTTGCTGGCTCAAATCCGCCTTGAACACCCCAACACCCGAGTGATTATTGTCACTGGGGTAAATGAAGTTGATACCGCCGTGCGCTGCATTAAAAATGGGGCTTATAACTACTTTATTAAAACCGATGATGTCGCTGATTTAGCCTTAACCGTACGCCGTGCACTGGAAGTGGTTGGGCTGGAACGTAATTATCACCGCATTAAAGAAAGCTTTTTAAGTAAGACTTTGGCCCAACCTAGTGCCTTTAATAATATTCTGACATGTGAGCCTAATTTACTGGATCAGTTTAGATACTTGGAGGCGGTGGCATTCAGCCCTGAACCGATATTGATTTACGGGGAAAGTGGCACAGGCAAAGATGAATTCGCCAAAAGTTGCCACCAGCTTTATAGTCCAGAAGCCCCTTTTGTGAATGTGAATCTAGCAGGGATCAGTGAAAGCGCATTTGAACTGCAATTGTTTGGTCAATTGAGCCAAGAGCCAGGAAAGTCGCAAGCGGGCGCGTTACATCAAGTGGGTAAAGGCTTATTGTATTTAAACGAAATTGGCGACTTACCTTTGGCATCCCAAGCAAAGTTATTAGATGTTTTGCAGCAAAAACAATACTATCCGATTGGTAGCGATCGCCCTTATCCTGTGAGTTGCCGTATCATTGCCTCAACTCAACATGATTTACTCGCACGTAATCAAGAAGGCTTATTCAGACGTGACCTGCTTTATCGCTTACGGGCACATAAAATTCATTTACCGCCATTAAGGCAGCGTAAATTAGATATCGCCATGTTAATCAATCACTTCATTTCATTGGCCGCTGCAGAAATGAATTTAGCACCGCCACAGCAACCAAATGACTTAGCCAACCAACTAAAATGCTATGACTTTCCTGGAAATTTACATGAACTTAAAGGCATGGTGTTTGATGCTGTCAGTCGCAGCGATGGCATACAATTAAACATTTCGCCCTTTATGGAAGCGATTAATGAGCATAAGTCGACTGCTGAGCATGTTGGAAATAGCATCATTTTCCCACAAGTATTACCCACATTAGCAGATATGAGCCAAGCCTTAATCGATGAAGCCATGAGCCGCACTGCCAATAATCAAACCGCTGCGGCGCAAATGTTAGGGATCAGTCAATCAGCTCTAAGCCGTCGCATTACTAAAAAGGATGAGTGCTGTTAGGTCTGCCTTAGAAACAGGGCGATATTGCAATGACGCCCACTGGCATATTTTTATTGAGGATATGTCAGCGGGTATTAGTAATCGCGAATATTGTTCGGTAAGCAGAATAATCTATCAATCACAATACCCCTTTTGAGTTTGGATTTGGCTGAAACAACATGAGTTAACTCAAAAAAAACTCACATTCATGCCCAAATAGAATCAAAATTGTTAATCCTAGTTACACCTCCGACCAATCGTGATATAAATCACATATCTATAGCGCAATTAACTCACTTTCGACTAAATTTAAGGTTAAGTAAGTCAATACGATATTAGTCACTTAGTACGTAACTTAGTCAGTAACATAGTGCGTAGCCTATTACGTAACTCGGCATTCTTTGGAACTGTAACTGTATGTCTAATCCTGCTCAAAAAGCCATGAAGTTGTTTGTACAAACATTTGGAACTACGGCTGATGACCTGTATCAAGCACCAGGTCGCGTCAATATCATTGGCGAACACACGGATTATAACGAAGGATTCGTTTTACCCGCTGCAATCAATTTTCACACTGTTATCGCGGTTAAGGAACGTAGTGATAATACCTTCAGAGCTGTTACTGATGCTTTTCCAGGTCAAATAGAACAGTGGAAGTTTGGTGAAGAAGGGTCAACTCAAGACCAAAGCAGCTGGGGCAATTATTTAAAAGGATTTACCGCGTCAATGTTTCAATCAGGCCTGAAAGCAAAAGGGCTTGATCTTGCTATTGTCGGCAATGTGCCATTAGGCGCAGGCATGTCATCTTCTGCGGCCTTAGAAGTCGCATTCGGCACCGCCATTAGCTACGCCAGTCAACTTCACTTGTCTCCCTTAGCGATTGCTCAAATAGCCCAACGTGGCGAGCATCGTTTTATCAAGACTGAATCTGGGATCATGGATCAAACCATTAGCGCCTTGGCTGAAGCCGATCATGCGTTATTGATTGATTGTTTGGAGCTCGATAGTGAGCCTGTCGCGATCCCAGAAAACCTCAGTTTATTGATCGTTGATCCTAACATTGATCGCCAAAGCCTGATTGAGCGTTTTGATAAACGAAAACAACAGTGTGCTGAAATAAATGACTTATTGGCTGTTGAGTCTTTACGAGAAGTCAGTCTAGTTCAGCTTAATCGTGAAAAAGACGCATTAGGTGAAGAGTTATTTGCCAGAGCAAGACACGTGTTAAGTGAAAATCAGCGCACCATTAGTGCCGCGCGCGCACTAGGCCAAAATGACATGCCAAGGTTTAGTCAATTAATGGCGCAATCCCATGAGTCGATGAAGACTGATTTTGACATTACCACACCAGAAATTGACACTTTAGTCAGCATCATCAAACAAGTCATCGGTAACCGTGGCGGCGTGCGTATGAGTGACGGTTGTGTGGTCGCGTTAATTGACCACGAGTTAACTGATCTCGTCGTCAATGCGATTGAAGACAAGTACCTTAAAGAAACAGCAATAGAAGCCATTATTTACCTATGTTCAGCCAGTAATGGCGCAGGAAGAATTGATTAAGCGATGACCAAGTTTACGTCGTCGCAATCTTCAAGTTAACTCATCTCATCAGGAAGAGACTTTAATGATTCAAATAACAGCCCTTGAACCATGGCAAGATCCGCGCGGTGGTCAAATTGAACGGATTCGATTAGATAACGGCAAAGTGGCTGTTGAAATATTAAGTCTTGGTGGCATCATTCACCAATTATGGACCGCCGATAAACAAGGCGAGATGACAAATATCGTTTTAGGCTGTGACAGTGTCGCTGACTATTTAGCGCAGCAAGCCTATTTAGGCGCGATTGCAGGGCGTTACTCTAACCGTATTGCCAACGGTAAAATGAGCTATCGAGGCCACGAATATCAACTTGATGTTAACCAAGCAACTAACTGTTTGCATGGCGGCGCCGATGGCTTTCATTTAAAACAATGGCAGATGCAACCGCTAGAAGACGGTGTCAGATTAACCCTCACAAGTCCTGATGGCGATATGGGTTTTCCTGGAAATTGCCAGGTGCAACTAGATTATCGTTTAGATAACAACAACCTGCTTATCGACATGCAAGCAAAGGTCGATAAAGCCTGCCCTATCAGTTTAACCCAACATAGTTATTTTAATTTAGAAGGCGCGAGCAGCAAAACCAATACCCGACATCAGATTCAAGTGGATGCTCAGCATTACTTACCAATGAATGATGTAGGCGTGCCTATTGCAATGAGCTCAGTGACTAACAGTGATTTAGATTTATCCCAAGCCACAGTATTTTCCGAGCAAACCCAGCGTCCAGCACTTGCGGCAACTAATGGTTTTGATCATTGCTATGTACTGCAAAAGACTGCAGATGATTTAGTTCGATTTGGTTGCCTTTCAAGCCCTGAAAGCGGCCGCACAATGACGATTTATACCAATCAGCCTGGAGTTCAAGTCTATGGTGCAAACTTCCTTGAAGGCGCTATCGGTTTTAATGGCGAAGTTTATCAATCACACCAAGCAGTGTGCATAGAACCCCAAATGCTGCCAGATTCGCCTAACCAGCCTGATTTACCCGGTGACCCTTGGGTACCTGCTGGCGGCACCTATCGTCACTCTAGCCGCTATGAATTTGGTATTCTGTAAGGCGAGGTCATCTAAACTTTGACCTTTTAGTGTTCAGAAACTCACAGCAATAAAAATGGCGCGAACGTAAAAGTTCGCGCCATTTTTATCTAATCTGATTATGTCTGCAAAACAACGCCATGCTTGCTTGGGTAAAGTGCTATTTGAGTAAAGCACTGTTTGAGTAAAGTAATATTCGAGCAAAGTACTTTTTGATAAAAGTACTTTATTGTAAAAGTAATGGACTAGATGATATTAGTCGTCACTATCGTCACTCATACTCGCTTCAAAGCCAGTATCTTCAAATTCCATATCATCGTCATCTAATACCTCATCCATAGGCTCTTCTAATGCTGGTATCGCTTTGGATTTAGTCGTAGGCGCAGAGTCTGGAACCGAAGACAATTCAATGTGCGCTTCGTGCTTAACCATAAACTCAGAACGTGCAGCTATCCAAGCTGCATTATGCTCGGCTTTGACCGTTTGTAACTGTTCAGTTTCAAGCTCATGCAAGTTAACTTTAACGATATCTTCAACGTATTCACCGATGGTGTTTCGGTTGACATTGAATAAATAGATCCGCCCCGGAGGTGCATCTGGCAACTGATTGTCATGGACAACAATAGAAGTGCCTCTCGATGTGCGAAGCTCACCAAACCAAACTTGTTTTTTTGCTGTGTTATACATATATGCCAACACCCTTAAATCAACACATACCTTTGATAATGCACTATTTAAAAGCACACCGTTTAATAAACAAACCACACTGATAGCGCATGATTATTGAGGCTAATTAATCAAAAACAGATCCAAAAATCAATAAATGTTTTATGAACTTTTTGATATTTTGAAGTCGGTATTGTGATTTATAACTTAACCGTATCAATCCCACGACTTAAAACACTATCGCTCAAAATTCAATCAAGGCTTTCAATTTCAAATTTAGTTGAAAAATGACAGCCTTCAAGTCGCTAATTTAAAAAATACAGTTTTAAAAACCATCAATATGGGCAAGTGAAAAGATAACCATGTAAAATCAAATTATTGGCAGGCTTAAGTGAAAAACATTCCGTTCATAGACAGTGATAAAAATTCAAATCTGTGGGGTAACGAGACAGTAAAAGACGATTAGAGTTGGATTCATCAGAGTGTTCCAATGATCTTAACTCATAACTTCCCCAAAGCTTGTTAGCAGATTTAGTTAGCTAATGATTTCTAGATTTGAATCGAATCTAAATCAAAATCAAGGTCGTGGCGCTTCGCCCATTCTTTTGTAAAGAGCAGACTAAAAGGGAGTGAACTGCGACTCCCTCTTGCTCTTGGCTTACAAAAAATCCCCGCAGCTCCGGCGAAATTTAAAAAGCAAAATTTCCAACGGAGAATGATCCAGCTTTAAACTTAATTTTGAGTCCGCTTCGGCAAGCTACAAAAATCACTAACGCTTCCGATGGTGCGTCTGAAGTAAATGGATTTACGAATGTCACGATGGCATGGATGCCAAGGAGTGACCCTTCCCCCTCGAAAGCTAGCTGGAATCTTAAGTGCAGGATGCACTAAATGCCTTGAAGCACATGGATGTGCTAGAAAGGCCATGTCTGGACTCACGTAATTTTCTTGCTTACCTCAATTCAAATTGAACATTCAAAGAAGATCAAAAACACCTAAAAACCTATGTATTCAATTTATCGCACAGACACAATAAATGAACCTGCGGGCTCAATAGTCTCCGCTGGAAGTGTCCGAATGCGTTGAGCTAATTTGCGTGATGGAGGCAGGACACCGACATAGCCTCAGATTGAGCCAAGGATGGCGAATCTGAGGCGGTAGTAAATTAGCTCTGTAGCATGAGGAAAAACACTTCGCCGGAGCGGCAAGGCACTTTATATATGAATCAGCGAAAAGGGAAATGCTGTTGTTTCCCTTTCGTCGGGTGTGGGCGAAGCGCCACGACTTTGTTAGCTACCAAGCATTGCTAGAGTGTTGTGACCTAAACCAACGGCGACTTTTTCTGCTAAGCTATCTATATTGAAAGTTTTTCTTTTTACAAAAACAAGAGTGACAATATTGGCTTCTAACTTAGTACTAACTAGAGTGAGTTAGCCTAATTCTTTAATCAGTAAGTCATTAGAGTCCATTGGGCTTATCTGACAACCGTTAAGCATGACACTGTCGAAGATAATCACTTTTATCCGTATAATATTCCTTTCTCCTCCCTTTGCGTGGCTTAAAATATTTATGGATATAATCTGAAGACATAGAAGATAAGAGAGCAGTGTAATCTAAACTGAATGTGACTTTTTCCCCTACAAATAGTGGTTTCTGTGAGGATTCAAGGACAAGATGATCGCTGGTTGAAGACATGATCTTAATCCCATTCGGAGCCTTAAGGCCGCTGACACAAACATCTTGGCGGCCTAATGCTAGAATAGCTTGTGAGACCTCCCCTCTATCTTGAAGGCTTTCTTTTTCACCAAAAGCATTAAATCCTCTATTTCCCCAAGGCAAAGTAGGTTTAATCTTGGATTCAATCACTTCAGCAGTCAAAGAAACAGTGTCTGCATGTAAGCCTAAAATATTTTCGTGTTCTAAAGGTTCACAGCCTAAAAAAATTGCTTCTCCTATACGAAGGTTATTAACTCGAGTTAGGCTTGTTCTCTGAAGAGCCCAGTTAACTGAAGCAGAATTACCCCCTGAAATAATTTCTAGGCTGATCCCAAATGTAGCTTCAATTCCATCGGCAAGATCTGAAAGAATGTTCATTTTTTGATCGTCTGGAGCGACACCATACCGACAGGCTAAATTCGTACCGACCCCTTTTATCGTGATGTTCGGTAAGGAAATAATCTCATGGATAAAGTCAATCACGCGATTCGGCATTACGCCTTCTCTGAGATCGCCAAGCTCAACCATAATAATAATATCGTGTCGACAATTTTGTTGTCCCGCTACATGTGAAAGCCTCCGAATCACTTCAACTTCAGAATTTAAACTCATATCACTATATTTTATTACGCTTGCCACTTGGCTTAGCATGGGTGTACGTATCAGCATTTTAGGGATAGAAATACCAGATTCTGTCATCTTTTGAAAATTCTCGATTCTTGAATCGGCTAACATTGTTGCACCAGCATCAATAAGAACTTGTGCGATGATGGGATGGCCGAGGAAGACTTTTGTTACAGGCGTAACGGATATATTTTTCAGTAAGAGCTGAGTAATCAGGAACTGAGCGTTATGGTGAATTTTTCCGCAATCGATGTCTAACCTAGGGTAGTTCACCCTTTTTCGGCCAGTTTACTTGCTATCATAGGGAAGGCTGACGTTACAATGTGCAGTAGATCTTCGACAGGCTGTGATAGTGCATCAGTAACCGGTAGACCAAATTCGGTAGTATAGCGGTCTATCACACAACGTGTTTCATCTAAAGACATCCCTTCATGATTCAGTGTTAGTCCAATAACATCGGTATTAGAAAACGTTTCGATAAGGTTGATTTCTGAGGCAATCGAAGGCATTGGGCAATCAGGAAAATCACTACGATATGAACGTTTAGGGGCATGCTGCAATATCACACCCGTTGGACAACTGCCACGTAAGATAAAAGCGCTGGTTGAAAACGCAGGGTGACTTAAGGCTCCTTGCCCTTCAATAATAATCAGGTCCGGATTTTCTTTTTCATAGGCCTGTACAATAACAGACTCCAACTCACCTGCACAAAATTGTGAAGGGACAGCATCGAGTGCAACGCAGTATTGTGCACCCTGTATAATACCTGTTTGACCAGTGGCAATCATAACAACGTTAAGGCCTTTTTTAGTCAGTTCATTCGCTAATATTGTTGCTGTTGTTCGTTTTCCTAATGCACAATCCGTTCCCAATACAGCTATTCTCGGGCATTTAACGCTGTGTATTTTTCCGCTAAACGTTTTTAGGTCGCCTTTATTTTTAGGTTTACGGGTATCGAATATTCGAACGTTGTTCTTTAAACTAGCCTCTAGAAATAGAGGGTCATCAGTTAGAAATTCATGCAAGCCATTTACAATGTTCATCCCTAGTGACATGGCATTTAAAATGATGTTTTTATCCAAGTCAGATAAAAAACCACTTGATGGTGCAATACCAAAAATAAAGTTATCGGGGATACTTTCTGCGTGAATGATAGCTTCTTCAGTATTGGCCAGGATAGGTATTCCATTGGCTTTTTTATCCAATATTTCTCCAGCATCTAAGCCAGCTGACTCACTATCAATAACCGATAAGATACGATAGTGTAACGAATGCCTCACTAGCCCATTTGCGGTTTTACCATCAATTTTTCCGAAATTACCCTCGCAATATATAATCGCTGAAGGCGAAGCAGACTGTACTTTCTGAGTAAGTGGCAACCAAGGCGCGAAATGGGGTTCATTGTTGTTGGTTTCTACATTTTCAATTCTAGTGAGTTTGAATATTTTATTTAAATTTGGGGTCGAAATGGACATAGCTAAAGCCTGCTGTGAGGCTTAGGAGGGCGACTAAGGAGTGCCGAGATGTGAGTTCGGAAAGGAAAAGAAGTCCCTACTAAGCGGTAGGGAGAAAAACCAAGATAGCATACTTACCAGACTTTTGTTTGTTATTAATACGCTTTCTAAGTCTATTACTTTTTGGCTTCACCCATACTAGCGTGACTGATTAGAGATCTAAGACTCATTGTTCAACGTCACCGTATAAACTTCTCAACTTTAAGGTTTCAAGATAATTTTTCTAATGTAAATTAAGTGGATTAGAGTTTTTGTTCTAATTCATTTATGTCCGTGCGACCTGAGGTCGTATGAAGCGCTGTTCACCGCGATAAGAGTGAACCATCTGTATCACCAGATGACCCTAAGACTCTGAATAAAGCAGCGAGTCTGACAATGTAACGATATTTGGCTTATGCCGAATGGGAACAAAATCGTGAGAGGACGTTCTTCCTGATAACCACAATCGGGTAAGTGCTAGGGTGTCAGTATGATGAACGTAAGTGAATCCATATAAGGTGCGTTATACGCGAAACAGCGGAAGTGGTTAATACGCTGTGGCCAAAAGGCACGAGAGTTGGAAAGAGATTGGACAGTGCTCTTTCGTGATCAATTAACTCTTCGCACTATAGTGGGCATCTAACCTGACGTTGCGCGACATACGGAACAGGGTAAGCCTGTATTGCTCCCTTTGGGAAAGTGGTCTGCGAAGGCTGCTGATAGTCATGCAGGTAAAGGAGGCTAGAAAAAGCGAATGCCGCATTGTAATGATGCGGATACTGATTTTATCTGGCGCGAAAGCGAGCTAACTTCTAGCTGTTCTCCCGTTGCAAGATGATTTGAAGAACTTTATTCAAGGAGAAACGCAAATGATGACTTCAATTGAAGTTAGTGCATCCCCTGACAATGTTCAATGGCAATCCATTAACTGGAAAGCGGTTAAACAACATGTATTAAAGCTTCAAATGCGCATTGCAAAAGCAACCCGAGAAGGTAAACACGGTAAGGCGAAAGCGTTGCAGTGGATACTGACCCACTCTAAATCAGCAAAATTACTTGCTGTTAAAAGAGTTTCTCAAAATAAAGGCAGCAAAACACCAGGAGTCGACGGCATCATTTGGAACAGTGATGCTCGTTGTATGATTGCGGTCAATCAACTGAGCCGCAAAGGCTATCATGCCAAACCGCTCAGGCGTATCTACATCCCCAAGAAAAACGGCAAGCTCAGACCTTTAGGCATTCCCTGCATGATAGACAGAGCGCAGCAAGCGCTTCATCTGCTCGCCTTGGAGCCTATTTCGGAAACGGTAGCCGACCTCAATAGCTATGGCTTTCGACCCAACCGAAGCGCAGCAGATGCCATTGCACAGTGCTTCAAATGCTTGTGTATGAAGCGCTCTAGCCAATGGGTTCTTGAGGGAGACATCAAAGCCTGTTTCGATAAGATAGGTCATCAATGGCTCATCGACAACATTCAATTAGATAAACGAATGCTGAAACAATGGCTTGGGTGTGGTTATGTTGACAAAGGATTGTTCTACAAAACAGCAGAAGGAACACCGCAAAGGGGGATAATATCGCCCACGCTGATGTTGCTCACGCTTGCTGGATTAGAACAATTGGTTAAGTCTATTGCTTTTAAAACAGGTAATAGGGTCAACTTTATCGGATACGCAGATGATTTTGTTATCACAGGTTCTTCGCAGGAAGTCCTCGTTAATGACATCAAGCCGCAGCTCATTGGCTTTCTACAGGAAAGAGGCTTAACACTCTCTGATGAGAAAACGCACATAACTCATATCGATGATGGTTTTGACTTTCTGGGATTCAATCTTAGAAAGTACAACGGCAAACTGCTCATTAAACCGAGCAAAAGCAACGTTCTGTCATTTTTGAGCAATCTACGTGAATACATCAGAAAACATCCAACAATCCCCGTTAACGATTTAATCAAAATATTAAATCCGAAACTGAGAGGATGGGCGAACTATTATCGCCACAGTGTTGCAAAACAAGTTTTCAGTTATGTAGGCCATCAACTTTTCTGGTTGTTATGGCGTTGGGCCGTTAGGCGTCATCCAACGAAAAGTAAAGACTGGGTGAGGCGTAAATATTATTTGGATGGTAAGGGACAATGGCAATTTCACGGTTGGCAGAAAATAGCGAACATGGATTGTCGATTTAACCTTGTACAGATAGCTCAAACGCTCATAAAAAGACATGTAAAAATCAGGAGTGCAGCGACACCTTACGACCCCGAACATGAAGCTTACTTAGGTAAGCGAAAACGGGCAAAGGAAGGTAGAAATTCATGGTTTGAGCCTGTCTTGGCTGCTATGTAGGTTGCTGGGTAACAGAACACGCCTTAGTGGAGGCTTGAGCCGTATGCAGTGAAAGTTGCACGTACGGTTCTTAGGAGGGCGGCACTTGGTAACAGGTGCCGCCTATCCGACTGTTTCATATCTTTGCTGATCAAATCAACTGTACGTTCAGGGTTAATCCAACATTGAAAAGAGTCAGATCAGATATGAGCTACTATATTAGAATATGGCTTTTACTGCCATGTTTAGAGGTTGTTCTTACTGTTGCTAAATCAGTTTCAAAATAATTTTCCCTTGATGCTGGCCAGACTCCATATATTGATGTGCGACAATAACATCGTCAAAAGCAAAAACTTTATCTAGATTTATATGCATTTTTCCACTTTCAAGCATTGGCCAAACATGCTGTTTTAGACCTTGTGCAATCTCGGCTTTGGCTTCAATGCTTTGTGGCCTTAACGTAGAGCCTGTCCAGCGAATACGTTTCGCCATGAGCCTAAAGATATCCACTTCGGCTTTCATGCCCCTTTGCATTGCAACCGACACCATGCGTCCATCCATTGCGACTACTTTAAGGTTGCGGTTAACAAAATCGCCACCAGCAATATCAAATACGACATTCACACCTGTTCCATTTGTCGCTTCTAAAATAGGTTCGACAAAGTCCTGCTGATGGTAATTGACCGCAACTGTTGCACCTTGTTCAAGACAATATTGGCACTTATCATCTGAGCCTGAGGTAGCAAACACCGTTGCGCCTAATGCTGACGCCATTTGAATCGCGGTAGTACCGATACCACCAGAGCCACCATGGATCAATACACTTTCACCTGTCGTTAATTCTGCCCTAACCACCATATTGCCCCAAACGGTAAAACAGGTTTCTGGTAAAGCTGCCGCTTGTTCATAAGTGTAATTGTTGGGGATCGGCAAACAATGACTGGCATCTGTGATCACCTGCTCAGCGTAACCACCACCTGGCACCAGCGCACAGACTTTGTCGCCTATTTTCCATTGCGTCACGTCGTCAGCTAGTTCAATAATTTCTCCTGCCACTTCTAAACCTAGGATAGCACTCGCGCCTTTAGGTGCAGGGTAAGCACCTTCACGTTGCTTGATATCAGGCCCATTAACGCCTGCGGCATGGACTTTGATTAGCACTTGCCCTTGGGTTAATACTGGCAGTTGGCTTTCGGTAAAATACATCACCTCTGCACTACCTGGTTTATTAAAGCTCACATGTTTCATATCTAATCCTTTTCGACAATGACACTCGTGAATAGCCACCTATACTTAACAATAGCTGGCACCTTCGAGCATTAAGTATGATGACTTGTCTAATCAGCTGGTATTTGAAGGCACTTAGCCGTATTTAAAGACAGTTAGCTCGCATTTACAGGCAATAATGAATAAATAACATCAGGAACCCTGTCGTTTTAAGATACTATATCTAAGCTTATATTTAACGCGTTTAGCGTTAAAACAAAATAGCTAACCTATTGAATCAATCAGGCTTGAGCGCTTAATGTCATGGTTAGAGTCATACTCTAAATATGAAATAAACACTCAAGATATTCAATTTATTAGCAACTAACGGTCAAACCAACCGGAATTGATATCATTGTGAAAATGACTCTAAAAACAGATTTAGCCAAGATACTCAAATACTGCATAGGCCTCATGCTATTTGCCAGTTGCTCTTTTTCAACTTCGCTATCTGCCAAACCTCTGTTAATCGCCTCTGATATCTGGTGCCCTTACGTCTGCGAAGCTCAAACAGGCTATGTTACTGAACTGACTCAACGCGCCTTTGCTGAAATGGATCAACCAGTACACTTTATCGCAGTGCCATTTAATCGCGCCTTAAAAGAAGTCCAGCAAGCTAATGTTGATGCAATTCTAGCTGTGACACCTGATCATGTCGCTCAATATGATTTACTGACTGATGACCTGATTATTGGCTATGCCGGTAAAGATTTTTACACGACGAATAGCTTTGCGTGGCAGTTTAATCAAATTGAAGATTTAGATACTGTGCAGGTAGGCATAATACGCGGCTATGATTATGGCGAACGACTTAATGCCAAAATCGCAAATTCGAATCGTTTTTATATTGCCTCAGGTAACCAGCCGTTAACCATGAACCTCAAACGACTCATCAAAGGTCGCTTCCATGTCATGATTGGTAATAAGATTGTGATTGAACAAACCGCAAAAAAAATAAACCTTGATGATCAAATTCGTTATGCAGGAAGCTTTGGTGAACCTATTCCGCTTTATGTTGGCTTTAATCAAGGTAATACAAAAGCAGCTAAAATGTTTGCTGACGGGCTGAAAAAATTGAAGCAAACAGGCGAGTTCCAGCAGATTCTAGACAAGTACAACATTGAAATGAGTGACGATTCAACCTTTTAACTTACCATTTGGTTTTATGACAAATAAAGCCACTCGCGCCATATCAGTCTCCTAATCACCCCATAATAAAACAAGCTATCTAAGCTCATGTTTATATAGCATTAGTAAAAAATAGATATCTTATCACTATCATTTTTTATTTAGCTTTCACTGATATTAACAACCTATTTAGCAGGACTCATCCAAATAAGTTACAAAATGTGTACTTTTAACACATTTGTTATGGCTGAGTGTACAATCACGCATTGGCTTTACAAAGCCCCAACATTACCCATGTATTAATAGTCTTTCATTGAAGATAAATGTCACGATAAACCCATCGTACACTGCTATTTTTCCTGTCGCGTTATTAAAATTATAAGCATGTGGCACTGATGATATGTATCAAGTGACCACTTCGGAGCCAGCATGAAATCTTACCCTAAGGCTATCGCGCTAGTATTAGGCCTATTGTATTTACCTTGGGTAAATGCCTCGCCGATAGAACAAACCAAAGGCGACTTTGAAGATAAGTTTCGCCAATTAGAAGAAAGTCACCCTACCCCAAATGACTACCGTAACGCCGCTGGCGAGCCAGGTAAAGATTACTGGCAACAGCAGGTTGATTACAAAATCAATGTGAAACTGGATGAAACTCAACGCCGTATTGTGGGCAGCGAAACCATTACTTATCACAACAACTCACCTTATACCCTCAAGTATTTATGGATCCAGCTCGAGCAAAACCGCTTCAGTTCTGACTCAGTTGCCGAACGCAGTAGTAGTTTTTCAGGCCTAGGTAATAACGCCAGTGCTTCAGCTAAAGCGCAAGACAAAGCGCCAGCTAAAATTAATTTATCAACTTTACGCCGTCAGCAGTTTATGGACGATGTAGAGCTGGGTTACCAGTTATCTAACATCACAGATGCTAAAGGCAAAGCGCTAAAATATGTGATTAATGGCGCGCAAATGCGAGTCGATTTAACTAAGCCACTGAAACCAAATCAAACCACTAAAGTGAACATTGATTTTGCCTTTAATATCTTAGAAGAAGACGCCGTAGGCGCACGTTCAGGTTATGAACACTTCCCTGATGATAAACGTGAAGGCGGTAATGATATTTTCTTGCTGGCTCAATGGTTCCCGCGAGTATCGTCTTATTCAGATTACGAAGCTTGGCATAATAAAGAATTTTTAGGCCGTGGTGAATTTACCCTAGAATTTGGTAATTACGACGTCAAGATGACAGTGCCAACTGACCATATCGTCACTGCGACTGGCGTATTACAAAATCCTAAAAAGGTGCTGACTAAAACTCAGCGAAACCGTTTAGAAGATGCCAAAGATGCTAAGAGACCAGTATTTATTGTCTCTGCCGATGAAGCCTTAAAGAACGAATCAAGCACCCAATCAGGCCAAAAAACCTGGCATTTTAAAGCTGAAAACGTGCGTGACTTTGCCTGGGCATCTTCGCGTAAGTTCATTTGGGATGCCAAAGGCTATCAACAAGGTGGCGACACTATGCCTGAAGTCATGGCGATGTCGTTTTACCCTAAAGAAGGCGGTGAGTTATGGGAAAAATACTCAACTGAGTCTGTCATCCATACCATGGAAGTCTACTCGCGTTTTACGTTTGATTATCCTTACCCAACGGCCATTAGCGTCAATGGCCCAGTTGGCGGCATGGAATACCCGATGATTAGCTTTAATGGTCCCCGCACCATTTGGCATGAAGACGGCACTCGAAGCTATACCTTATCTGAAAAACAATTCCTCATTGGCGTTGTGATCCATGAAGTGGGTCATAACTACTTCCCAATGATTGTGAACTCAGATGAACGTCAATGGGCTTGGATGGATGAAGGTTTAAACAGCTTTTTAGATGGCGTAGCCAGTAAAGAGTGGGATCCTGATTTAGCCTGGGGACGTGAGCCAAGCGACATCATCGAATACATGAAGTCTAATGTGCAAGTGCCTATCATGACCCAATCTGATAGCATCTTAAAGTACGGTCCGAATGCCTATACTAAGCCTGCTGCAGCGCTTAATATTTTACGTGAAGTGGTGTTAGGTCGTGAGCTTTTTGACTTCGCCTTCCAAGAATACTCTCGCCGCTGGGAAAATAAACGTCCAACCCCTTATGACTTTTTCCGTACGATGGAAGAAGCATCAGGTGTTGATTTAGATTGGTTTTTCCGTGGCTGGTTTTACACCACAGATCATGTTGATATCAGCATAGATAAAGTTTACCAATTGCGTTTAGATACCCAAGATCCTGATATTGATTTTGACCGTTTACGCCAAGAAAATGCCGATAAACCAACATCTTTATTTGTTGAAAATAATCAACAAGCAGGGATGAAACCTTGGGTTGATTTAAATGGCGACTTAGCCGATTTTCATGATAAAAACGATCGTTTTACGGTGACCAATAAAGAGCGAAACAAGTACCAGTCAACACTTGCGAAGTTAAAGCCCTGGGAACGTAAAGCACTCGCTAGAGCACTAGAAGAAGATAAAAACTATTACGTCATGAACTTCTCAAATCTTGGCGGCCTGGTGATGCCAATATTACTTGAGATGACCTATGATGATGGCAGTACTGAAAAGCTGACATTGCCTGCAGAGATTTGGCGACGCTCTCCTCATGCAGTGAGCAAGCTGATTGTCACTGAAAAATCACAGCAATTGGTGTCAGTTGAAATCGATCCAAGCTGGGAAACCGCTGATGTAGATATTGAAAATAATCATTATCCACGTCGCATTATCCCGTCGCGAATTGAAGCTTATAAAAGCGAGAAACGTAAAGGTAAGCATCGACGCGACATCATGCATGAGATTAATACCGAGATAAAAGAACCTGAAGCCAAGGAGTATAAAAAATAATGTCACGAGCAATTATCGCAATCAGCTTGTTATTCGTTGCCGCTTTTAGCTTCAGCACTAACACTTGGGCGCATCAGCAAAAAGAAAGTTATAGCAATGTGCTGTTTAATGAACGCACAGGTAATTTAGAAGTGCAGCATCGGTTTTATTTACACGATGCTGAGCACGCGGCAAAGCGCCTATTTGATAGTAATACTGATTTAATCAAAGAGCCTGTTAGTCGTGATGCTTTTGCTTATTATGTGCAGGACAAGTTTCATATTGCCGATGATAAGCAGCAAACTATCAAGCTAAATTTGGTTGGTACTGAAGTCGAAGGGAAGTATTTATGGGTGTACCAAGAAACTCAGATAAACCATCAAACGATGAGTAGTTTTTACATCAAGATGGAAAGCTTACAGGAGCTTTGGCCAAGTCAGCTTAACTACATTAATGTTGAACGAGAAAAGCAAGTGAAGTCATTAAGGTTAAGTGCTGGTGATGCTTGGCAGCACCTGTCACTCGATAAGTAATCATGTAAGTCATTGCTTCAGAGTGGGACTTATTTTTGACTTAACATTATGTATTTTAAAAAAGACCTTCGGGTCTTTTTTTTGATTTATTTATCTCCTCTCCCTTCTTCACTCTTGCCTAGCGCACATTTATTTTCACAATTTGATCTAGCTCAAAAACACCGTAACTTTTGTTAATCTTTTGTTGTTTTACTGTATCAGGTTGGCACACTGGATAGTGTAATAAGTAAATAATTGCTGCGATGACCGTTTTACTTCGACAGAAAAACTTAAGCTAAGCAATTGTCATATAAGTATTAATATTCACAGGAGGTGGAATGGGCGGATTAGTAAAGTTATTACAATCTATGCTCGGCAGTTTTCGAGATTTAGTCCCCATCATTTTGGTGGTGAGTTTTTTTGAGATTTTTATCCTTCAACAAGCACCTGCTAACCTCTTTTCCATCCTCGTCGGCGTTGTCTTTATCGTCTTAGGTTTAACCTTTTTTGTTTTCGGCTTAGAAATGGGCTTATTCCCTATTGGTGAGTCATTAGCCCATGCCCTTGCCCGCAAAGGCAGTACATTCTGGTTGGTTATTTTTTCATTTGCTTTGGGGTTTGGTACCACATTAGCTGAACCCGCGTTAACGGCGGTGGCCGCAGAAGCCGCTGAAGTAGCTGCAGAAGGCGGTGCCATAGCCTTCACAGAACAAGCTATGGACAGTTATGCCATGGGACTGCGCCTAACTGTTGCTGTCTCGGTTGGTCTGGCCATATTGCTCGGGGTTATCCGTATCGTAAAAGGCTGGCCGATTCATTATTTGATCATTGGCGGTTATGTCATCGTGATGATCCTCACCAGTTTCGCCCCAGAAAGTATCATCGGTATTGCTTATGACTCTGGCGGAGTAACCACCTCGACCATTACAGTGCCATTAGTCACAGCTTTAGGTGTTGGGTTAGCCACAGTGATTAAAGGTCGTAATCCGATGTTAGATGGTTTTGGGTTAATAGCCTTTGCCAGCCTTACACCGGTAATTTTCGTATTGCTGTACGGCATGGTGCTATGAATATGGCTGAAAAACATATGAATCATAAGGGTTTTTTCACTCATTCTACAAGTATCTCAATGGGGGGGAACAATGATCTGGCTTAGTCAGTTATTCGACACTTTATTGCTCACCATGCGTGATGTTGTCCCTATTGCGACCATTTTATTTGGTTTTCAATTGGGCGTACTTAAACGACCGATAGCCAATTGGAAAACCGTGGTTCTGGGATTTGTGTATGTCATCCTAGGTTTGAGTTTTTTCCTGGTCGGCCTAGAGTTAGCGCTGTTTCCTATTGGCGAGAACCTCGCTAATCAGCTCACATCGCCAAGTATCTTGCACCCTGACGGTTCAGCTGGGCCTTACTTGTGGCAGGACTACTTTTGGGTTTATGTATTTGCTGCGGCTATAGGTTTTAGTACCACAATCGCTGAACCCTCTTTAATTGCCGTCGCGATTAAGGCCAATGAAGTCTCCGGCGGCACTATAAGCACCCAAGGTTTGCGCATTTCGGTCGCTATTGGGGTTGCATTTGGTATTTCGCTCGGCTGTTTTCGCATTGTGGTTGGCGATCCTATTCATTACTACATTATGGCGGGTTATGTGGTGGTGGTGATCCAAACTTTCTTTGCACCTAAGTCCATTATTCCTCTTGCCTATGATTCTGGCGGAGTGACCACATCAACGGTCACTGTCCCGTTAGTGGCCGCGTTAGGCTTAGGCTTAGCCTCCAATGTAGAAGGCAGAAATCCATTAATTGATGGCTTTGGCCTCATCGCTTTTGCCAGTTTATTTCCCATTATTGCTGTCATGAGCTACGCACAAATCGTCGCTTGGCTCGATAAGCGCAGAGATAAATTGGCTGACGATGCCACTGAAACCGTCACAGTAGAAGAACAAACAACAACCAATCAAGCTTCTATAGCAGATATAGAAACTAATCGATCCGTTAAGGAGTAATTCATGCGATTTAAGCTCATTATCGCGTTTGTCGACGACATCACAACTGACAATATACTTGATGCCGCAAGAGAAGCTGGCGCGACTGGCGCTACCGTTATTAACCACGCTAGAGGTGAAGGGCTTAAGAAAAAGAAAACCTTCATGGGCTTGGGATTAGATGTTCAGCGCGATGTCATTTTGTGGTTAGTTGAAGAGCATATGAGTCGCCATATTTTAGAAACAATCTGTGAAGTCGGCGGTTTTAATACCAACCCAGGCCAAGGTATTGCGATTCAAATTGATGTTGAAGACGCCGTCGGTGTGGCGCACCAAGTCGAGAAACTCACTAATGATATTAAGGATCAGATATGAAGCCGTCGACCCCGATTAAAAACCGTGATGTATTAATGAATCAATATGCCATGATTGACGGCATGCTGACAATCAGTGAAGCCATTGCTATCGCCGTGGAGAAAAAGGTATCGATTTTAGTGGTGAATAAACGTCATGAGCATGATGAATATGGCATGTTACTTTTAAGTGATATTGCCAGAAAAGTGCTCGCAACTAATAAGTCTCCTGAGCGAGTTAACGTTTATGAAATTATGATAAAGCCAGTAATGTCAGTAGATGCTGATATGGACATCCGCTATACCGCAAGGCTATTTGATCAATTTCAAATCAATAAAGCCCCCGTAGTGGAACATGCCAATATCATTGGTTTTGTCACTTACGATGACATCGTATTAAAAGGCATGGTCACAAGCGCTTAGTGCTTAATGATGAGTGATTAGCGCTAACTATTACATTCACACTGGCCATAAAAAAGCCTTGAAGTCATTGCTTCAAGGCTTTATTTTTTATTAAGAACCAGCCTTAATATTCAGTCAAATATTACTGACCAATGAAGTGTTGGTCTTTCAACCAATCTAAATATTCAGGCACCGCTTGCTCAACCGTTTTAAATACATGATCGCACCCTACTGAGCGCAGCTGAGTTAAATCAGCTTGGGTATAACTTTGGTATGCGCCCTTCAATTTATCGGGGAAAGGAATGTATTCAATTTCACCTTTGCCATGATAGTCAACCACAGCATTAGCAACGTCATTAAAGCTTTGAGCTTGGCCTGTTCCACAATTAAAGATCCCTGATACTGACTTGTTTTGCCATAACCATAAGTTCACTTTAACCACGTCTTCAACAAACACAAAATCACGTAACTGCTGACCATCTGCATAGCCATCAACACCGGCAAATAAGCGACAGACACCATTCGCTTTGATTTGGTTATTAAAGTGGAAGGCAACACTCGCCATGCCGCCTTTATGCTGCTCTCTAGGACCATAAACGTTAAAGTAACGTAGACCTGCAACTTGAGCATTGGTGTCTTGCTGTCTGACATATTGATCAAACAAGAACTTAGAGTAAGCATAAACGTTTAGCGGTTTTTCAACTTCACGCTTTTCAACAAAGGTGTCACTGCCGCCGTAAACAGACGCTGATGATGCATAAATAAATTGCACATCATTTGCTTGGCTATAATGCAGTAATACCTTTGAGTATTCATAGTTGTTTTGCATCATAAACTTGCCATCCCACTCAGTGGTCGATGAACAAGCTCCTTGATGGAAAATAACTTCTAATTTACCGTCAAATTCGCCGGCTTTAATGCTGGCTAAAAAGGCATCTTTATCTAAATAGTCAGCAATTTCGCAATCTGCTAAGTTAAACATCTGTGTGCCGTCAGATAAATCATCTACTGCGATAATATCTGTACGACCTAATTCGTTTAATGACTTAACTAAATTACTACCAATAAAACCTGCAGCACCTGTTACAACTATCATAAGAATAATTCCGTTATTGTGTTTAACTCATTTGCAGCCAATTTAGGAGAGCTTACTCGCTAATATCGTCTGCATAAAATGTATTTAAAAACTGCGCAGTCTCTGCCGCCGCTATATCAAAATTAACTAACGCCATATTTCGGCCGGTTTTCTTACCGATTGGCGGTGTGAATGCTAAGCGACGTGCATCAGCCGAGAGTGACTGCCAACGTACTTCTGGGGCAGAGCGTCTACCAGCATAAAACCCAACTGTAGGGACATTATGCAGCCCTGCAAGGTGCAATGGTCCAGTAGAGCCTGCAATAAACATATCCGCTGCAACCAAAGACTCGGCAAATTCAGCCAAACTGGATAATGGCTTGGCCATTACGACTTTAATATTACTCGCTACGAGTAAATCATGCATCTGCTGTGCAAGACGTTCCTCTTCACCGCTATAGGTTAAAACAAAACGACAATTCAGTTTAGTCTGTTTATCAATATCAATCAGCATGCGAGCAAAGCTGTCTACAGGTACACCACCTGAGGAGCCGCCTGTGCCTGGGTGAGCAAAAATTAACTTCTCATCACTTTGCTGATGATAATATTGCTGCCATTTCGGTTTTTGTTGCTGCACATTCCATAAAGGTCTAGTCACTTCGGGAATATCGTAACCGTTTTGCGCTAAAAAAGACTCCACCAACATACATGCACCACGCCAGCAACCTTCACCTTTTTTGTATTGGTGATCCGCGCGATGCTTATAAAGGTACTGATACCAATTATGTTTTGGTGCTAACACAAATGGAATGTTCGCTGGCTTTAAAAATTTATAACCACGAAATTCAGACAACGACACTATCGCACCATCGTATTCTCGTTCTTTAATGCGCTCGCTGATCCCTTGATCATCACCATCATCGATAATCACATGATCTACGTAGGGACAAGCTAATGCAAAAGCTTTGGTTACTGGTGAGACAAGGACTTCAATGCTGGCCTCTGGCATGGCTTTTTTCAGCAAGCTTAATGCGGGCCAACTTAACGTAAAGTCACCAATTTTATCGTAACGAAGAAAAAGCACTCTTTTCATAGCTATCTAAACCTGAGTAGTACCAAACAAAAGCAGTATAAATAAAAAATCCCTGCAATACAGGGATTAATTAGCTGAGCAAAATAACTGATTGCTAGATTTAGCGTGAATTAAAACGGGATATCGTCATCCCAATCTCCACCTAAATCAGGCGTAGTATTTTGTGGTTGTGGCGTTGGCGCTGGGCGCTGGGCTGGCGCAGATTGCTGCTGGAAGCCACCTTGCTGTTGCGCAGGTTGTTGGAATCCACCTTGCTGCTGTTGTGCTGGCGCTGGGCGCTGTGCTGGAGCAGACTGCTGCTGGAAACCACTTTGTTGTTGCGCTGGCGCTTGTGGCTTAGGCGTATAAGCAGGCTTTTGAGCAGCTTGTTGCTGAGCTGGCTGTTGCTGAGCTGGCTGTTGGAAGCCACCTTGCGCTTGTTGCTGGCCGTAACCACCTTGCGATTGAGGTGCACTTTGCTGAGGAGCATTACCGTAGCCACCTTGACCTTGGTTCATGCCACCTTGCTGACCGCCTTGACCACGGCTATCCAGCATTTGCATTTCCATCGCGTTAATTTCTGTCTTGTAGCGATCTTGACCAGTAGTCTGATCCTGCCACTTGCTAGTTTGCAGTTTACCTTCTAAATAAACTTTAGAACCTTTTTTCAGGTATTCACCAGCTACTTCAGCTAAACGACGGTACATAACAATGTTATGCCATTCTGTACGTTCTTGCTGTTGACCTTGTTGGTCTTTCCAAGACTCACTCGTTGCCACAGTAAAGTTAGCGACGGCGTTACCATTTGGCATGTAACGAACCTCTGGGTCCTTTCCTAGGTTACCGACCAAAATTACTTTATTCACACCACGACTGGCCATTGAAATCTCCTGCGATTTACCATGTTCTAAATTTAATTACGTTCAAATTTTGTTGAATCAATTATGTCATTTTTATGCTCACTGAAGCATCAGTTGAGTCACAAAAACACGAATTTAATTCTTAGCTGACAGAGCCTAACACAGCTCGCGCTTCTCTTAAATCGAATTGATCATCTACTTTTAAATAAGCTGCTTTCTCTTCAATCACCACAATGGCTTCTGCAACCCCAGCAAGCTGTGATAGTTGAGTTGCCATATCTTGCGCATGATTTCTATCTTTCGCTTCAGCTTCAAGTGTATAGCTTTTAAGAAGCACAGGTTTTTCCATGCCTATGGTTAATAGCAACCATACAAACATCAGCGCTAATGCGACAAAAAACACCCCTGAAGCGCCAACAAGTTGATAAGCACCACCGCCTAACATACCACCGCAAAATGCACCGAGAAACTGACTGGTAGAATAAACGCCCATGGCAGAGCCTTTATCCCCCATAGGGCAGAACTTTGCAATAAGGCTAGGTAACGAGGCTTCCAAATAATTAAAGCCGGTGAAAAACAGCACGACTGCGCCACTTAATACCCACAAGTTATCGGCATAAATGCCCATTGCTGCCAGTGATACCATCATAATCATCAATGATATTTGGAACATGGTTTTGGTGTTATTACGCTTAACGCCGATGATAATTAACGGCACCATTAAGAAGAAAGCGCCGATGAATGCAGGAAAATACAACATCCAATGTTTTTCTTTCACTAAACCAGCGTCAACCAAGTCTAGTGGTAAAGCTACAAACACCGCAGTTAAGACTAAATGCAGAATAAAGATACCCGCATCAAGACGGAACAATTGTGGATCCATCAACATGCGTTTTAGTTTGGTTGGCGTCGCGACAGTATCGCCCTTAGGCGCTTGTGATACAGGGTTCGGCACCAACACTTGTACAATAACCATGCCCAATACAGCTAAAATCGCGGTTAAAAAGAACAAGCCTTCAAGACCTGCATATTGCGCGACAATTGGCCCGGCTAATAACGACAGCGCAAATGAAAAACCAATACACATTCCGATAATCGCCATCACTTTAGTGCGCTGCTCATCACGAGTTAAGTCAGCAGCCAAAGCTAAAACAGCAGCGGCAATGGCGCCCATTCCTTGTAATGCACGCCCAAACACCACACCGTAAATATGATCAGACATGGCGGCGACAATACTGCCGATAGCAAAAATGACTAAGCCGCCCAGAATAATCGGTTTACGGCCATATTTATCAGACAACATACCCATTGGGATCTGTAAACAGGCTTGTGTTAATCCGTAAGCACCAATGGCTATACCGACCCATAATGGCGAGAATCCTTCCAAGTGTTGGCCGTAAAGCGCAAACACGGGCATGATCATAAACAAGCCCATCATGCGTAAGCCGAATACACTAGCTAACGAAAATGCGACCTTTTTCTCAATGCCGGAGAGTCCATTTTTGGCCATTCAGTTGCCCTTAATTTTGTATCTGTAAAAAATTTTGAGTTGCGCATATTATCACAGCGTCCTAATTTAGCTCAAAAGGAATAATGAACCAAGGTACAACTGTTTATCGTATTTGCTAATGAAGTTAAACAAACAGGTTATAATGTGTCTTACATCGCAGTTCATTAATATTCGACTTTAGCTAACAAAACAACCAAATGAACTAACAATTTAGCACTGTACAATACTGTATGAAATACTGTATAAATACAGAGTAAAATCTAATCACAAATCAAATGCCTTAACTTGTTTGTCAAGATATTCAGCTTTATCGGCGAGCGAGTACAACATCAGAGTGAAGAATGGATACCATTGAAATTCGTGGTGCACGAACCCACAACTTAAAAAACTTTGACCTTAAAATTCCACGGGACAAACTGATTGTCATTACGGGATTGTCAGGTTCAGGCAAATCATCATTAGCCTTCGACACTTTATATGCTGAAGGACAACGTCGATATGTTGAATCACTATCTGCTTATGCACGTCAATTTTTAAGTTTGATGGAAAAGCCAGATGTCGACCATATTGAAGGCTTAAGCCCTGCGATTTCAATTGAGCAAAAATCCACTTCACATAACCCACGTTCAACCGTGGGCACCATCACTGAAATTTATGATTACCTGCGTTTACTGTTTGCCCGCGTTGGTGAACCTCGATGCCCGACTCACGGCCAACCATTAGCGGCACAAACCGTCAGCCAGATGGTGGATAAGGTGCTCGAGCTACCAGAAGGTAGTCGGCAGATGTTATTAGCCCCAGTGGTTAAAGCCCGTAAAGGTGAACACGTAAAGTTACTAGAAAGCCTAGCCGCACAAGGCTATGTCCGTGCACGTATTGATGGTGATGTATGTGACTTATCCGATCCGCCAACCCTAGATTTACATGTCAAACACACCATCGAAGTAGTCGTCGACAGATTCAAAGTGCGTGATGATCTTAAACAACGTTTAGCTGAGTCATTCGAAACCACACTAGAAATGTCTGGCGGTATTGCTGTTGTTGCTGACATGGCAGGCGAAGCTGAAGAGATTGTATTCTCTGCTAATTTTGCTTGTCCCCATTGTGGCTACTCTATGGCTGAACTTGAGCCACGTATTTTCTCGTTCAACAACCCTGCCGGTGCCTGTCAAACTTGTGATGGATTAGGTGTACAACAGTACTTTGATGCTGACCGCGTGATCACTAATGGCGAGTTATCGCTAGCTGGCGGCGCTATTCGTGGCTGGGACAAGCGTAATTTCTATTATTTCCAAATGCTCAGCTCATTGGCTGAACATTATAAGTTTGATGTCGAAACGCCGTTTCAGCAGCTTACAGACAAAGTCCAAAAAATTGTTCTGCATGGCTCAGGCAAACAGAGCATTGCCTTTAAATACATTAACGACCGTGGTGATGTGGTTATTCGTAATCATCCCTTCGAAGGCATATTGAATAATATGGATCGCCGCTATCGTGAAACTGAAAGCAATTCAGTACGCGATGAGCTATCTAAATTCATTAATACTCAATCGTGTAAAAGCTGTGGCGGTTCACGCCTGCGTGAAGAAGCCCGTAACGTGTTCATTGGCGATTTAACCTTGCCGCAATTAACCGAATGGTCCATTGGCGAAGCATTGGGTTACTTCAAAGACATCCATTTCACTGGTCAAAAAGCGCAAATTGCAGAAAAAATTCTTAAAGAAGTGGGTGATAGACTCGGATTCTTAGTCAATGTCGGGCTTAATTATCTTAGTTTAAATCGCTCGGCAGATACCTTATCTGGTGGTGAAGCACAGCGTATTCGTTTAGCCAGTCAAATTGGTGCCGGCCTTGTGGGTGTAATGTACGTCCTTGATGAGCCATCAATTGGCCTACATCAGCGCGATAACGAGCGTTTACTCCAAACCCTTATCCACCTACGTGATTTAGGTAACACGGTTATCGTGGTCGAGCACGATGAAGATGCGATTCGCATGGCTGATCATGTGATTGATATTGGCCCAGGTGCTGGCGTACACGGCGGAGAAATTATTTGCTCTGGTGGCTTGAAAGATATTATTGAGTGTGAAGAGTCGATTACTGGTCAATACATTTCCGGTAAAAAACAAATCCACGTCGGTGAACAGCGCACACCAATGGATCCGAAAAAGGTTATTGAGTTATTTGGCGCTACAGGTAACAACCTGAAAAATGTCGACTTAACCATTCCGATTGGTTTATTCACCTGCGTCACTGGTGTTTCTGGTTCAGGTAAATCTACACTGATTAATGATACTTTTTATAAAATCGCTCACCGTATGCTAAATGGCGCGACAGTCGATGAACCCGCAGCCCATAAAAGCATTAAAGGTATGGAGCAATGCGACAAGGTTGTCGACATTGACCAAAGCCCAATTGGCCGAACTCCACGTTCAAATCCTGCCACTTATACAGGTATATTTACGCCAATCCGTGAGCTATTTGCTGCCACCCAAGAATCTCGAAGCCGTGGTTACTTGCCAGGTCGTTTCTCGTTTAACGTTAAAGGCGGTCGCTGTGAAGCTTGTCAGGGTGATGGCTTAATTAAAGTCGAAATGCACTTTTTACCAGATGTGTATGTTCCCTGTGATTCATGTAAAGGCAAACGCTATAACCGCGAAACCTTAGATGTCAAATACAAAGGGAAAAACATTCATGAAGTGTTGCAAATGACCATTGAAGAAGCCCGCGTCTTCTTCGATCCAATCCCTGCAATCGCTCGTAAGCTGCAAACGCTTGTTGATGTTGGTTTATCTTATATTTGCTTAGGCCAAAGCGCGACGACATTATCGGGTGGTGAAGCTCAGCGAGTGAAATTATCTAAAGAATTGTCTAAGCGAGATACAGGCAAAACCTTATATATTCTCGATGAACCCACTACAGGTTTACACTTTGCCGATATCCAATTATTGCTTGATGTATTACATAGATTAAAGGCAAAAGGTAATACTATTGTGGTGATTGAACACAACTTAGATGTGATTAAAACCGCAGACTGGATTGTCGATTTAGGCCCTGAAGGTGGTTCTGGCGGCGGCATGATCCTAGTGAGTGGTACGCCTGAAGATGTTGCTCAAAATACTGAGTCGCACACGGCGCACTTCTTGAAGCCATTGTTAGAGAAGATGCCTGCGTTAACATCTGCTAAAGCTAACAAGGCACCTGCTAAAAAGGCAATTACTAACAAGGCAGCGGCTAAAAAGGTCACTAAAAAACCTGTTGCCAAACCTAGTAATAAAAAATCCGATTAAAAGATAGTGTAGTTACGGTTAAACCTTATGGAAGACTAACCAATGGATATGAAATGGAATTTCAGTTAAAGGCACTAATTTTAAAGGCACTAATTTTAAAGGCACTAATTTTAAAGAGGCTAAGCTTAAAGGCACTAAATTTAAAGGCATTAAATTTAAAGACATTAACTTTAAACGCACTTTGCTTAAAGCCTTTAAGCCCAAGCGTTGGCAAAAATAATGAGCTTGTTCGCCATGGACAAGCTCTACACTCTCAGTTAGTTAATCAAACGTTCTCGTCTGTAATCTCTTCACTTAATGCTCACGCTTTATCGGTTCTGTTGTTATGTTTATTCTTATCTGGCTGTGCGTCGCAAAACTGTGGCAATTCACCCGTTAATCACTGGAGCAACCAAAGCCAGCTGCTTGAAGATATTCGCGTATTAAGTAGCCCTAAATTTGAAGGAAGAAGAACCGGGACATATGGCGCCGAGCTCAGTCGCGAGTACATTAAACAGCGCTTTACTGAGCTAAACCTCACACCATGGCAAGATGAATTTGAGGTGCCTTTTAACTACCGGTCTAATTTTTCAGATAAACAAGGCATCAACTTAATTGCGACCATAAAAGCCAGCAACAACTCCCAACGCTGGCGAGTGATTACCGCGCATTATGATCACTTAGGTAAAAAAGGAAATAAGGTGTTTGCTGGCGCTGATGACAACGCCTCAGGTGTCGCCGCGATGCTAGCAATCGCAGAGCAATGGCAACAGCAAGAGAATGACAATATCAATCTAATGATTGTCGCCACCGATGCTGAAGAACCCGGTTTATATGGTTCTTATGCACTAGTTGAGCAATTAACTTCAACACCTGATATGCAACTGGAAATGTCGTTAAATCTCGATATGATCGGCAATCCTTCTAGGCCTCATGCAATTTATATAGAAGGTGAGAAAAATTTATCTGAATTTAGTCAGCTTAAAACTCAACTCCAAGACTATAATCAATTATGTATACGGCAGAGCCGTTCAAGAATGAAAAACGGCAGCATGGTGAAGATTGATTGGCTGCGTGCTTCGGATCATTATCCGTTTCACAAAATGGGCATACCTTGGCTGTATTTAGGGGTACCGACTCATAAACAATACCATACGATTAACGATACCATTGATACGATTAATATTGGTTTTTTAGCAGCGGTCACTGAAACGGCATTTGAATTAGTCTCAGTGAATAAGCAGCAAATTGCTTTTCAATAATCAGGCCAATTTTAAAAACTTATTGAAAATATATAGTCAAATGGGTGAAAGCTTGCTATAATATCGCCCCTTTGACGCGGGAAATCGACACGGGGTTGATTTTCTGTCTGTGAAACTTTAGCGCGAATGATACAAATTTCGTGCATACCCACAAGGCTACAACTCAATGTCATCCGATGAAAGAACTTTCCGCGAACTTGGTTTATCCGAGAATTTGCTTCGTGCCCTTGACGATCTAGGTTACGAAAAACCAACTCCAATTCAGTCAGCAAGTATCGACCCGCTAATGGCAGGTAAAGATATTTTAGGTCAAGCTCAAACTGGTACTGGTAAAACAGGTGCTTTCGCACTGCCTTTACTTAACAGTGTTGACCAAAAGCTGAATGCTCCTCAAATCCTAGTGCTTGCGCCAACTCGTGAACTTGCAGTTCAGGTTGCAGAAGCATTTGGTAGCTACGCTAAACACATGAAAGGCTTCCATGTACTACCTATCTACGGTGGTCAAAGCATGCATCAACAATTAAGTGCGCTACGTCGTGGCCCACAAGTTGTTGTTGGTACGCCTGGTCGTGTAATGGACCACATGCGTCGTGGCACATTAAAATTAGATTCATTAAAAGCATTAGTGCTTGATGAAGCTGATGAAATGTTAAAAATGGGCTTTATTGACGATATCGAATGGGTATTAGAACATAAGCCTGCTGACAGCCAACTTGCTCTTTTCTCTGCGACTATGCCAGAGCAAATCAAGCGCGTTGCTAACAAGCATTTATCAGATCCTGTTCACATCAGTATCTCTACGACTAACTCTACCGTTGAGTCTATTGATCAACGTTTTGTTCAAGTATCTCAACATAACAAACTTGAAGCGTTAGTACGTGTATTAGAAGTTGAAAATACTGAAGGTATTATCATCTTCGTTCGTACTCGTAACAGCTGTGTTGAATTAGCTGAGAAACTAGAAGCTCGTGGCTATGCTTCATCACCATTACACGGTGACATGAACCAACAAGCCCGTGAACGTGCTGTTGAACAGCTTAAACGTGGCAAGTTAGATATCCTTATTGCTACTGACGTTGCGGCTCGTGGTCTTGACGTTGAGCGTATTGGCCACGTAGTAAACTACGATATCCCATATGATTCAGAAGCTTATGTTCACCGTATTGGCCGTACAGGTCGTGCTGGTCGTACAGGTATGGCAATTCTTTTCGTAACAAATCGCGAAATGCGCATGTTACGTACCATTGAGCGTGCGACTTCAAGCCGTATTTCGCCAATGAAAGTACCTAGCCCTGAAACTGTTGCTGAGCGTCGTTTATCTCGTTTAGGCGAGCAAATCCAAGAAACCATTAATGGCGACTTAGATTTCATGAAGAACGCTGTTGCAGAATTATGTCAACAACTAGAAATCGACACTGATTTGCTTGCTGCTGCATTATTACAACAAGTTCAATCTGAGCGTCCTTTACAGCTTCCAGCTATTCAAGAGCGTCAACGTGATTCTCGTGACAGTGGCAGAGATCGTGACAATGGTCGTGAACGTCCTCGTCGTGATTCACGCGGTGGCCGTCCATTGCCTACAAGCTT
Source organism: Shewanella sp. 2_MG-2023 (assembly GCF_030548905.1). Classification (NCBI taxonomy): domain Bacteria; kingdom Pseudomonadati; phylum Pseudomonadota; class Gammaproteobacteria; order Alteromonadales; family Shewanellaceae; genus Shewanella; species Shewanella sp. 2_MG-2023. The sequence continues at coordinate 107,200 of NZ_JAUOSO010000004.1, read as the reverse complement.
TGGTAGCGCAGAAGGCTTAAAAGATAAGCCTGACGTTAAGATGTGTCGTTACGTAATCGAAGTAGGTCGCGACAATGGTGTTGGTGTAGGTAACATTGTTGGCGCTATCGCTAACGAAGCTAACATCGACAGCCAATTCATTGGTCAAATTCAATTATTTGATCAAGTGACTTCAATTGACTTACCAGACGGTATGCCAAAAGATGTGCTGACTCACTTACGTAAAGTACGTGTATGTGGCAAGCCACTTAACATCCGCGAAGCGGGTGATACGCCTTTCCCTGAGCAAAGCGACCGTCCACGTCGTCCACGTAATGACCGCCCTCGTGGTGATCGTCCTCGTGGTGACCGTCCTCGCGGTGATCGCCCTCGTAATGACCGTCCACGTAAGCCACGTGATAGCGAGTAATTGATCACAGTATCAACAATCTGTTGAACTGAAAGCGTATAAAAATGGAGCCTAGGCTCCATTTTTTAATGCCTATTGCTATATTCTGCACTCGTTGATACTTATTGATACAGTTCACTCTTCTATGCTAACAACCGCAAGCAAACTCACGTTTTACTTCCTCTGCTTTTTATCGCTAATTAGCCAGTCAACTTTAGCTAATGAATCTAATAACGATTGGGTCCAATTTACGTTTGAGAATGATGCCTTTGGTTTAATTGATACCAGTGACAACGGTTACAGTAATGGTCTTGATTGGAGCTGGGGAAAAGCGGTCGTAAATGATTATGACGATATAGACTTACTAGGGTGGCTAGAAACGCTTTATGGTTGGAGCTATTTAAATCAGGGTAGCAATAGGCAGTATCAGGTTAGCTACAGCGTCTCTCAGCGGATGTATACGCCTGATGATTTACAAGTCGATACCTTAATCGAAGCTGACAGGCCCTACGCTGGCACCCTGCTTTGGCAATCGAACTTACGTAGTTATGCTGATGGCATTGGCGACAATTTAAGCATCACTTTAGGTGTCGTGGGTCCAGCCTCTTTAGCAGAACAAACTCAGAAACAAGTGCATAAAATTATCGATGCTAAAGAGCCCTTAGGTTGGGATAACCAACTCAGTAATGAAGCCGTTTTTCGTATTCAAGCACAGCGACTCTATCAGTGGGCATATACACCAATTTCAGAGAATGTGGAATTTGATAGTGTCCTACATGGTGATGCTTCTATAGGTAATTTGATGAGCCATGCGGGTGCAGGTTTAACTTTCCGTATTGGTAATATTCTTAATCAGAGCTATGCCTATATCGCGCCTGCAGCCTCAAGAAGTAATAATGGTTATATCATCAAAAGTGCTGACCGATTGAGTTGGCAATTCTTTGTGACCTTTTATGGCCGCTATGTATTAAATGACATCACCATTGATGGCAACACGTTTAAAGATAGCCATTCTGTAGAGCTGACCCATGAACAAGCCATGCTCAATATGGGATTTATGCTCAACTGGAAAGACTGGGGGCTAGTTTTTTCAACCATTCGAGGCACTGAGCAATATAACAATCAACCCAGTACCGCCAACTTTGCAGCTGTCAGCATTAGCTATCGTTTCTAGGGCATGTTGCTGTTTCAAGGTTATGTGGGCAGCGAATTTTGCTTAGATGCTAGGCGGCAATTCATTCGCCGCGCTTAATCTGTTTTATCTCGAACAAAAACTCAACCAGTAAAGATCAACACGACCTCATCATACTTTGACGACTTTTATTCTTGATGCTTATACGCACGTTTGTTTTGATATACAGGCCAAATTTGTACCGCAAACACTGAACCAATTATCAATCCGATACCCAATAATGACCAGCCATCAAGAATATCTGCGCTAAACACTTGTGGCCACCAGCCTACTTTCACCACAATCGCATTGGCAACAAAGCTCAACACAGGGGTTAATGCGAGCATCGCACTGACCTGAGCCGTTGGCCAATACTTCATCGCCTGCCCAAAACAGCCATAAGCAATTAAGGTATTTGCCGCGCAAAAGCACACGATAATCCAGTCGTTAGTATTCATCAGCTCGAAATGCTCAAATTGACTAAAAGGAGCCATGAGCGCAATGCCTAAACCATAAATGAATAACAGCACATTATTGGGTGATAGCTTAGTAATTAATGACTTTTGTAGCAGCGCATAACTTGTCCAAGATAAGACTGAAAATTGCACTATTAGCACGCCAAAACCTATCTGACTGGCGTTGCTCGCCGACGTATCTAAGCTTGGGTGGAAAAATAATAACACTCCAAGAGCTAAGGTCGCGAAGCAACTAAGCTGCACAGCAGTTAAGCGTTCTTTAAAGAATAAGGCGCCACCAAATGCCAGATAAAATGGTGCCGTTTGAAAGTTAAGCTGAGCGGTTCCTGGTGACAGATAATCCAGTGAATACACAAAAGATGTGTAATTACACATTAATAAAATACCCGCAGCCGACAATCGTAGCCAATCGCCTTGAGTTAATCCTATAAATTGTCTTAATGCCCCAAACCGCCACTGCAATAACAGCGTCACCACAAACGCCACTAAGAATCGAAACCAAGTTAGTGTAACAGGATCGATAAAACCACCCGATAGCTTTAAGGCTATGGGTAATATCCCCCAAAAAATCACGGCAACAGAAACAAAGATGAATCCTATACGAGTATGGCTCACTAGATTGAAAATCTCGATTTAAATGGCTTTAATTTGGCAACATATTGCCTGATTGTTGCAGACTAATAAACCCATTAAACGTTTAAATATTAGGCTCAGTATTCGCTATACAGGATTAAGAGTTTAGCCACCTGATAAGCATGGAAATCTCACTTAATACAGGTAAAATAGCCGCCATAAAATTGCTATATCCTTTGTCACCAAGGGTAGCCCCTACACCTAACTTCTAAGGAACACTGGTCATGAGTCTTGCTGATTCAGTTCTTGCCATTAATAATGATTTGCCTATCCGTACCGATAAACCGGTACATAGCGGTAAAGTCCGCAGTGTTTATTGGCTCACAGAGGCTGATAGTAGCCGCCTGATCCGCGATAAAGGCTACAATGTCCCAGCTGATACGCCGTTAGCTATCATGGTGATCAGTGACCGCATTTCCGCTTTCGATTGCATTTTCCATGGTGAAGGCAATTTGCAGGGTATTCCAGGAAAAGGCGCGGCGCTAAATGCAATCTCCAATCATTGGTTTAAACTGTTTGCAGAAAATGGTTTAGCTGATAGCCATATCTTAGATATTCCGCATCCATTTGTTTGGATTGTTCAAAAAGCACGTCCAATTAAAGTCGAAGCAATTTGTCGTCAATACATTACTGGTTCAATGTGGCGAGCTTACGCAAAAGGTGAGCGTGAGTTTTGCGGCATCACTTTGCCAGAAGGCCTTGAGAAAGATCAAAAATTACCTGAATTACTCATAACTCCTTCAACTAAAGGGATCTTAACCGGCATTCCTGGTGTTCCAGAGCAAGATGACGTTAATATCAGCCGCAGTGATATAGAAGCCAATGTTGAAGCATTTGGTTTCGAGAAAGCCTCGGACATCGACTTATATGAAAAGCTGCTTAAAGAAGGTTTTAAGGTTATTTCCGACGCATTAAGTGGCCACGACCAAATGTTTGTCGATACCAAATTTGAATTTGGCTATGTCGATGACAAAGATGGTAACTCAAAGCTGATATACATGGATGAAGTCGGTACTCCTGACTCTTCACGTATTTGGGATGGCGCAGCCTACCGTGATGGCAAAATTGTTGAAAACTCCAAAGAAGGTTTCCGCCAATTCTTACTCAATCATTTTGACGATGCTGATATTTTGTTAAACAAAGACAGAATGCCTGAACGTGAAGCACTAGCCCGTGATAATGACTTACCCCTTGAAGCGATGATGAATGTGTCGCGCACTTATACGGGCGTTGCAGAAAAGGTCACAGGCAGCAGCATTAACCTTCCTGAAAACCCGAAAGAAGATATCATTAAAGTCCTGCGTGAAAACTACGATTTAATCGTGTAGTACAGCAAGATAATTAAGTGTAAACAAGCATGATAAATTTGAAAAAGGCGCCACAAGGCGCCTTTTTTGTATCCGTTAAACACAGATTATAAATACTTAATCCAAGCCTGTTTACTCTGATGCTTATACTGACTAAAACGTTTAGTTGGATAGTAAAGCAACACGGCTAAAACGATTGTTACAACCCACACCCAACCGATGTGGGTAAAGCCATATAATTCGCCATAATTAGGGCCAATAACATTGACGGCAAATCGGTACATAAACAGTAACAAATACAGGTGCACAATATAGAAAAACATCGGTGCAGATCCAAATGTGGATAACACCTTACCGTATTGAGGTTTGACCTTTTCAAGCATGCTTAAGCACAAAAGTGTGCCGCCAATTGTGACCAATAAAAAACCAAGAGATGGAGGATACTTAGTCAGATTAAATATCGACTTTAAGGTCATAATTACACTATCACCTTGCTGCCAATCTAAAGTCTCTCCATAGATATTAAAACCACGTAAAATCGCAAATAACGCAAAACTAACCAGACCTAAACCAATTAAAATATTATGGCGTTTAACATCATCAAAACTCGCAGCGTAAATTGGCGCAATAACATAGCCTAACAAGATAACCCCAATCCAAGGCAGCACTGGATAACTGGCTCGAATACCGACAAAATCACTGGTAAAAATATTACCGCGATCATGCAATATTGCCCAAATGGTATAACCCCACTCACCTGGTGCAAAGCTAATTGGTGTCAGAGCATTGTGTCCAAACACAATCACCAAACCAATAACCCCAAGCCAAAATCTTGGTAAGCCTATAAGTAACGCCAGCGCAAGCATACTGATACCAATTGCCCACATGACTTGTAGCCAAATCATGTCGTAATTTCCCATCCACTGAAACGTAATCACAGTACACTCTAATGCGATGATAAACAGGCCACGCTTGATTAAAAAAGATCTCGCAGAACGCTCTGGGCCAAATTGCGGATGACTATATAACCAGGCGGAGACCCCGGTTAAAAACACAAACGTTGGCGCACAAAAGTGGGCGGCAAAACGACTGATAAACAATCCTGTACTGGTGCTATCAAGTGTCATGGGATCGGTGACTTGCTCATGGAAGAAAAAACGCTCTCTCACATGATCAAGCAACATAATCAACATGACGATGCCACGCATTATATCGATGCTATCAATACGCTTTTTCAACATCTGTGCACTTACTGTTTTCATTAATAAAACTCTCTTACTGACTTTCTAAATACCATTCTGACATCAGAATAAATTAGCTACAGTTGCACTATAGCAATCACCAACTACAACAGATCTTCCTCAAGTGCCATAGTGAAAATAATACGTCAATATAGTAATGAAATATTTTCAAAATCTTTACAAAACCAACCAATTGTAAATGATAATGATTTTCATTTAACTTATGTTAACTTTTCTATATCATCTGTCTCGAAAAAAATACATCCCAAAACAACACTTTCAATCAGTAAGCATTGTGCTTACACAGCAGTTAAGATGATAAAAATATGAAACTTAGCCCGATTTACTTATCTCTATTATGCGCTTTTAGTGTCATACAATACGCCTCTGCAGCGGATCAAGAACCAAAAGAAGACACCGCTGTTAATGATGACTTAGAAGTAATTGAAGTGACAGGACGTTACATTCAAGGTTACAACGCTCACTCTGCAAGCGGTGCATCTAGATTGGATCTAGCCATTACCGATATTCCTCAATCAGTATCTGTTATTACTGAAGCTCAAATGAAAGACTTTCAGTTAACTGACATCAACTCAGTACTAGATACCGCCACGGGCATTAACGTAGAGCGTATCGAAACAGACCGCACATATTATACTGCTCGCGGTTTTGATGTGACAAACTTTCAAATTGACGGCATCGGTCTACCATTAACCTCAGGTAACAATCACGCCGACGAAGATACCGCTATTTATGACCGAATTGAAGTTATCCGTGGTGCAAATGGCTTAATGACTGGGGTAGGTAATCCTTCAGCTACAGTTAACTTTATTCGCAAGCGCCCAACTGTTGAAGACCAACTCCTTATCTCTGGCACCTATGGCAGTGATAACAATGCCCGTCTCGAACTTGACGGTTCTGTGGCGATTACTGATAAGGTTTCAGCCCGTGCAGTCGCAGTTAAACATAAACAAGATTCTTACCTCGATCGTTACGAACAAGACAAAAATGTCTTGTATGCCTTCATCGAGGCTGAGCTTACCGATAGCACGACTATCTCGTTAAGTCACAGCTATATAGACAATGACGCTACAGGCAATAACTGGGGAGCTTTACCGCTTTATTATACTGATGGTAGCCCAACCAATTATGACCGTTCGACCAACACCTCTGCTGATTGGTCTAACTGGCAAGTAGAAAAGAATAATACTGTTTTTGAGATAAGCCATTACTTTAATGATGATTGGCGTTTACGCGGAACTTACTCACATAAAGTGACCGATGAAGATACCGAATTATTCTATGTTTATGGCACCCCTGACAAAAATACCGGGTTAGGTTTAACGGGTTATGGCAGTGAATATGACTTGGATGAAACTACTGATTTAGCAGACCTATACGTAGATGGTAATTTTGATCTATTTGGCCGTAACCATCAGTTAGTGGTTGGTATTAACCATGCTGAACTAACATACAACGATAGCTCGTTATACGACTACACCACAGGTAATGGTTTCCCTGCTATGCCCGACTTAAATGACTGGGATGGCAATACACCTAAACCAACCTTCAATGACGGCCTAACGGGCAGTGACGTACGCACCAAACAACAGGCGGCATACTTTACTGGACGCTTTAACCTATTCGAAGACATGCATGTTATTGCAGGTGGACGTTATAACACTTGGGAAGCGAACGGCGAAGCCTACAGCGTTGACCAAGAAACGGATGCAAGCGAGTTTATTCCTTACTTAGGCATGGTGTATCGCTTTAGACCTGAAATCATTGCTTACGCAAGTTACACCGAAACCTTCCTTGCACAAAAAGAGCTAGATATAAACGATCAGATGCTCGACCCTGTCACCGGTGAAAGCAAAGAAATCGGCATTAAAAGTGAGCTATTTGACGGCAACCTGATTGCCAGTTTGGCCTATTTTGATGTTGAGCAAACCAACTTAGCCACATTAGATCAATCAACAATATCACTGCCACCTGATCAACACCGCTATATCGGTGCTGACGGCATTAACAGTAAAGGTTTCGAAATTGAATTTGCAGGTGAATTGTATACAGGGCTTCAAGCCAGTATTGGTTACACCGACTTTGACATTAAAGGCGATGACGTTGTTGCTGATTACACACCAGAAAAACTGTTAAAGCTGGCAGCGACCTATGAGTTCCAAAATATCGAAGGCTTCTTTATCGGTATGAACATGCGCTGGCAAGATGATACTTCTCGTAAGCAAGGCATCGTTGCTGATGGTTTTGACAATGCAGGGCAAGAAATTGTTACCGAGCAAGAAGCCTATGCCATCGTTGATTTAATGGCTAAGTATCAATTTACTGATGATATTCAATTGACAGTAAATGCCAACAATGTGACTGACGAAAAGTACATTACTAGTTTGTACTGGGCTCAAGGCTTTTATGGTGCACCAGCTAATTACAGTGCCACGCTAACCTGGAAGTTATAACCCTATTCAAAGCCTCCTTGCTCATTTAGCAAGGAGGCTTTGCTTATTTAGGATGGACTAAAAGTGTTATTAACCTCTTAGAGTAAATTATGAGAAAAACATTATTCAAATGGCACTCCTACGGAGCGCTTATCGCCATGCTGCCGTTATTGATCATTTCAATAACTGGCAGCATTTTGGTTTTTAAAGTCGAAATAGATAGCTTGCTGCGACCTGCCCATATGGTGGTTGACGCTGAGAGTACAAGCGAGCGTGTCAGCTTAGATACCTTGATGCAAACCACCTTAACGGCTAACCCTGAATACGAATTAGGAGGATGGGAACTGTTCGATGATAAGCAACGTTCTGACGCCGCCTATGTGATAAAACGCGGCACTGAAGATTGGGGGAAAGTCTATATTAACCAGTATTCTGGTGAACTGTTATCTCAGCCACAAGCCATGGATCACTATATTACTGACTGGTTATTAGAGTTACATTACTCGTTTCTATTGCACGTAAAAGGCGCATGGGTGGGATTTTTTGCTGCGCTACTGATGTTATTTTTAGGCATAAGCGGCATTATTTTATACCGTCGTTTCTGGGCTAAAATATTCACTATGCGCTTTAATGCAGTAAGACGAATTTTATTCAGTGATATCCATAAATTCATTGGCATTTTAAGCTCACCTATTTTACTTATCATGGCATTCACTGGCGGCTACTGGAATATTGCCGGCATATTGCATGAAATCAATGACCATGGTGACGGCGGCCATGTTTATATTACTGCGCCACTTCATAGCCCTGATATTTCGTTTGAGTCGCTCAGGCAGCAAAGCAGCCAAGAGATCCCAACTTATCAGGCGGGCTATTTAGCCATGCCCCATGAACCCGATAGAGATATTTCATTTTATGGTGCCGTCGAGACAAGTAACCCATTAAACAGTGAATACTCGAGTGTGGTTAAATTTGACAAAACCACTGGCGAATTGTTGAGTAAACAAGATATACGCGAAGCGGGTTTTCTGATGGTGTTTTTAGACAGCTTTCGTAAGCTTCACTTTGGCTACTTTGGTGGATTACTCACTAGAATTATCTGGTGTATTGTCGGTTTAATGCCAGTTTTTCTTGGTTTTACTGGCTTATATTTATTCTGGAGTCGCCGCAAACAAAAAACAGCGGCTAAGCGCTCAAGAATTGCCACAGAAGCTCAATCAGCAACTTAAGATTTGCAGCTAAAAAAAGGAGCCACTAGGCTCCTTTTTTGTTGGTATTGATGAATCAATCTATTCAATAAAACCAATCTATTTATTCAATAAAATCAATCTATCCAATAAAACCAATCTATCTATTCAATAAAATCAAATACAAGTCACGCCTGTTGTTAAGCTATCATGCTCATTAAACAGTGAGCCGCCTGCTCTTACGGCCAAACCCTAATGCGGATAACAATAATAAACCTAAAAAGCTTAAACTCGCGCCAGCAGCCTTATCTTTAATCACTGCCACATTAGATGCTTGCGCCTCAGGGTATGACAGCGCGATGAGCACTGGATCGTGATCTGATGAAGAGTAAACATTGTCAGACTTAGCCAACTCTCCAGTATATTTACTGCTGTATTCAAACAAGCTCGATTCAACGGCATTAATATGCCAATCTTCAATCGCCACTAACCGCGCTGCTAAGCTTAAATTACCTAAGGCGTGGTCTAAGTTGCCCAATTCACCACGATAACTGTACGAGTAAGTCTCAGCACCATGTGCTTGGGTATTTAAATTAATTAATCCGAACCCTTTATCAATCACCAACCCTTGGGCTTCATGATCTAGGCCATTTAAGCGAGTGTGTGATGCAGTACTGATAACACGTTCACTACGATTGGCATCATAGTCAGTTAACACGGCTAATGGATCTTCTTTGCCATAGGCATTCAAATCACCGATAACCAGCACATCTCCGTCTAAGTCTATTATCGACTCACCAATCACCTTGGCGGCGGAAACACGAAACGCATTACACTTTCCCTGTAAATCCTCAGGTTCTGAATCTTCATTAAAGCTTAACCAATCTTCTAAACAGCCTGAGCCTTTAGATTTAAAATGGTTAACCACAATAGTCAGTTTTTGATCATTAACCCTAAAACCTTGCATCAAACTGTGGCGCTGATATTTTTTGTAAGCTGGATTCAACTCTTTTACGCCATCTTTAATACGTGAAACAACGCCCTCTTTCACGTGTTGCTCTGGCGTAGCGATAACCTTTGCTAGGCCATCTAAAGTGACCACAGCAGGTCGATATAATATGCCGACAGCGATGGCATCACTGCCAACCAAACCATTGTTGTCAGTCACTTCGACAAATTGATAAGCAAGCTCAGTAGGCTGCTTGTCATTTAGCGCAGTGACTAAGTTTTGAATTGCACTTAACTCACCAAAACCATTATTTTCAACTTCCATTAAGCCAATAATGTCAGCATTCATTGCCGCCATCGCATTAACCATTTTTGTTCGTTGCAGCAGCATTTCTGACTCTATCTTGGCGCCGCGATTGTGACCTAATGGATTAGCATCACCGCCAAATGGGCTGTTAAAGAAGTTCAGCACGTTAAAACTGGCTACACGTAAATCACCTTGATTCGCTATCGCTGGCGCAGCGCTGCGATCCTGATTGCGCACAAAGTCACTGCCACTGATTTCGTTGATTGGCATAAAGCGATATTTGTCGTAGCTATAGCCGATGACCCCTTCAATATTGATCAATGTATCGCCGATGCGAATATAACCATTCTCGGCATTAAAACTTGGAAAGTACGGTACCTTGCCATGGTCAGCTTTATAGTCTGATTCAACCACCAGCTGATTACTGATATTGGCTTTATTTAATGCTATCGCCTCAGCAGATAAAGGCGCATAAACCTGAGTGGCTTTCATTAATGGCGCTTGATGGGATAGCACCATATTGTTGCGATACGAGTCATAATCAAGACTGAATGAACGTGTGACTGTCATGTCACTTTTAGCGGTTAACATCACCTTCATGCCTTCAAATCGTTCAAGGGCTTGAGCTAAGCTTTGACCCTCTTTTACCTGCAATGGAGTAGCCGCTATCTCACCAACTTGATTACCGAGTTTATATTTTGGCTGGAGCTCAAGATTGATTTGGGTAAAACCTGAGTATTCTTGTACTTTACCTGTTACGCAGATTTCCATTCCTGGGACGATTTCAGCTGGCGCAGAAGCGCCCCAATGGACAAAAATACCGTCAGATGTCAAAGGTGAACCATCACCTAGTGGATCTTGAATAAAGAAGCCTTTATATAATCTTTCCGCTCTAGCTGTGACTACACCTGTGGTGGTGACTTCCTTAACGGATTCATTGCTTTGTGCAGTAACAAATGGGCTAGTAGAGCCTGTGCCTTGGATCTGATAAATCGGGGTGATGTTTTCAGCGTCACACAAAACCTCACTCGCCATTGGCGTTTTAGTTATAGCCGTTTTAGTGATAACCGATTTAGCTTGCGCCAACATTGGCATAGCCAGAATGATAGGCAACGACACCGCAGATAATATGCTCACTCTCATTTTACATTCCAATTTATTATTTTTTTTGCTTATTGATGCAATATATTCAACAAGGACTAGATCAAGCACTAGGTGAAGAACTAGGTCGCTAATACATTGAATAATATTACTAAATAGGTTGATTTGATAGATAAAAAAGGAGCCGAAGCTCCTTTATCGTTATCACTTAATTGCTCATTCCTCATTGCTCAATAAGTTCGACAATCTGTTAGCAAACATAAGCAGTTAATATTTTGCAGCCTCATTTTCTTTTGGCATAGTCGCTTCAATAAACTCACGTAAATCTTGATTAGATTGCTTTAAGTCTTCTGAACGCAAGTACATCATATGACCGCTACGGTAGCCTTTAAAGCTTAAACGGTCTTTCATTTTACTGCTTGGGTCGAGTTGCCACATGCTGTATTTGGCATCAAAATAATTGGTCGCACCATCATAATAACCAGCTTGCACCATCACATTTAAGTATGGATTTTGCGCCATTGCCTGACGTAAGTTTTCACCTGTTTTATTATTGGTACGATCCCAAGGGTGTACATTACCTAACATGTAATACTTAATATCCGTTTTATAATTTAACTCTTCACGCATGTAAGCATTAATCGCTGGGGTAAACGAGTGCAACCATGAGGTTAACTCCGCATTGTAATCAGGGCTGTCACCCACATCTTGCTTATCAATACCTAGGTAACGCGAATCTAGACGACCTACCGTTTGGCCACGCTCTCGAAGTAACGCCTTCCAAAAAAAGCGTGTCGATACATCAAGGTTAGATTTAAGTACTTCATCCACACTCAAGCCTGAAAAATAAGCCACTTTTTCAGCTATTTTCTGCTTGTGATCAGGCGCGATAAAGCCACCCATGGCTAATGCAGGAATATATTCATTAATCGTAAACGCTTCAACTTCTGGTAAAAACTCGGTTAAATCAGCATTTTGTAATTCTGCAGACAAGGCCTTGTGATACCAAGCCGCCGCCGCAAAATACGGTAGGCGATTAGCCGATTTAACAGGCCCTTTACGCTCAATACCTATGTCTGTCGGTGACACTAAAACGACACCGTTAAGATACATCCATTGACGGTCTTGTAACTCTAATGCCAAACCAGAGACACGAGTTGTACCGTAGCTTTCGCCAATAAGGTATTTAGGTGAGCGCCAACGTTCATTGCGACTCACAAACGTATTTAGCCATTCTGCCAAATACTTAATGTCAGCATTCACACCAAAAAACATTTTTTGTTGTTCATCTTTGCTTGGCATCTCGCCATCTTTATTGGGCAGTACTCTTGAGTAACCAGTGTTAACAGGGTTTACGTAAACGATGTCAGCAATATCAAGAATTGAATGAGGGTTCGCTTTTACCCCGTATGGTTGCAACGGATAACCTTCTTCATCAACATTAATCGCACGCGGGCCTGTGTAACCAATATCCATCCATACCGATGCAGAACCTGGCCCACCATTAAATGAAATCAATAAAGGGCGTTTCGCTGTGTTACGCACATTTTCACGCTGGTAATAGGTGTAGTTAAGGGTTGCCACCGCATCGCCATTTTCATTCCATACTGGTTGGGTACCTACCGTGGCGGTATAGGAAAAACTATTACCATTCACTTTCGTTTTATGTTCTGTCACCACGGTTTCATCAACAGCGATTTTACGACTATGTTCAGCCATAGATGATGAGCGAGTGTTGTTAGTGTCGTCTTCCGCTAAAACTGAGGTTGTCGCCAATAGGGGGGAAAAACAAAGCAGCGTCGCTGCGAGGGTAATAGCCTTCATACCGGTTCTCTTTTTTATTAATCTAGGGTATTTGTGTGCGTCTATTAAATGTCCAAATGTCTCACAGTGCAATCAAAGTGTTATCCTATGGGCAACTTCAACACAACAATTACCTATAACCAACTAATTTTAAAGACTTAATAAAATTAACAATAATCGTAAGCAAACGTACATTCACATTTTATTTTACAGTATCAGCTGAATTAATGACTGCCTAGGAAACCCTTTATGAGCAAGACACTACAATCCTGGCAACAAGCCAATTGGCCGCAAACCGCTCAGCGCTGGACTGAAGCTGAGTTAAGCAAACAAAACATTCGTTTAATCGATGAATTACAAGTTGTTAAAACGTGGGCTTTGGGTCATGTACTCAAGCAATCAACTGGCTCAGGTGATACTTTCTTTAAGGCCACGGCTTTCTTACCTTTGTTTTCAAATGAGGCCAGTCTATGCGCAAAGTTATTTGAACTGTTTCCACAATATAGCGCTAAAGTCATCGCATTCGACGCCCATCAGCAATGGATGTTAACCGAAAGTTTTGGTGAGGCATTTGTCGATACTGTTCCGCTTTGTGACTGGGTTAAACCTTTTACTGAGTTCGCCAATCTACAATTGGCTTCTGTTGACCACATTGAAGAGTTAGAAGCGGCTGGCTGTATTCGTCGTGACATTACCCAATTACCAACACAGCTGCAGCGCATTTTTAATGATAAGGCCATTATTTCTCGCTTACCCCAAGATATTGACCTATCTACTGAACGCCTAAGCCAAGTACTCACTAAGCTCAAACAATCTGTCACAGCATTAGCCGCTTATCAGTTGCCTTCTAGCTTGGTTCATAGTGATTTACACATCGAAAATATTGCTCCACGTAATGGCGTAAAAGAACACTTTACCTTCTTTGATTGGAGCGACGGCTGCATTAGTCACCCTTTTATCGATGGCACTTACTTATTTAGAATGGATGACAGTGAGGGGAAGCAACAAATTATTGATGCTTACTTAAATCAATGGTCAAAATATGGCTCCAAAGATGAATTAAAACGAGCATGGCAGCTTGCTGAAAGTATTTGCTATGCACATCAAGCTGTTTCGTATGCTGAAATGCTGCATATTTTGTCAAAGCAACAAACCCCTGATTTAATCCATGCATTTGAAAATGCTTTTAGACGGTTTTTGTTTAAGATGATGAATTAATAATGATTAAAAACATAAAAAAGACCTTGTTTACAAAGAGGTACAATGAAATAACTTTTAGTTATGTTGTTTACAGCAACCACATGTAACAAATCGAATAAAAAAGAATATATTTTGTCAAAAAATCGTATCCAAACCGATCAAGCTGCTCTAGAATTTGGTTAATTTCCATCATTTAAGTGTCGGCACTATGAAGCAAGTTGAATTTCGTAATATTGATAAGCTTTTTATCAAAATGTCTATTAACGATAAGTTCTGGGCTATTTTTGCACTCTTTTTACTGATTATCGGCAGTGTGTCGGTTAACAGTTATTTCAATAGCATTAACCAAATAGAACAACACTCTATGACTGTGCTGACAGAAAAAGTCACCGCGACCGTTAATGCGCTTGAAGCCACAAACCAGTTAGACCAAGCAAGTAGTGCAGGTTTATCTGTGTCTGATTATAATCAACAAAGCCAGCGTAACGACAATAATATCACTGCTGTTGTGCAAGCTAATGGCCAGTATTACTCATTAAACCAATCAGTTTATCAACTTGAAAACGATGCCAAACAAGATGCATTTTATAGCTTGTTACTGTCATTCTTGTGGGTGTTGCCATTTGCATTGGTGATTTATTGGAATGCGACCTTCATTGGGGGTGCGTTGTGGGTACTATGGGATACCACAGCTAAAATTGGCAAAGGCGATTTAACTTCGCGCTTAGGTTTCCATCCTGGTCGCGATGAATTTGGTACTATTGGCTGCGCACTAGACCAAGCAATGGATACATTAACTGAATTGGTTGTTACGGTTAAGCAAAGTGCTGACACTCTACATACAACATCAAGCTCCTTTGCAGATGAAACCCAGCAAAGTGCAGACCAAATCGATCAGCAATACATTTCATTAGATTCAGTTGCAACTGCAATGGAAGAAATGACCGCGTCATCACTTGAAGTATCAAATATTGCTAAAAATACCACTCAGCAAGTTGAGCAAGATTCTGAATACACTAAGCAGAGTTATACTCGGGTGAAACGTGCGATTGAAGAGATTCAGCAGTTATCGACTTACATTGAAAAAACCTCAGATTCTGTTGGTAGCCTGAAAGAGAATGCCACTAAAATTAATGAGGTGATCACCACAATTAATGCCATTTCTGAGCAAACGAATTTACTGGCATTAAATGCGGCAATTGAAGCCGCTCGCGCCGGCGAAATGGGTCGAGGTTTTGCTGTCGTTGCCGATGAGGTGCGTACTCTTGCAAGTCGCACACAATCAGCAACTGTTGAAATCCAATCTATGATTGAGCAGCTGCAATCTGAAACGCAAAATATTGATAGCATTACTCAAGATACCGTTAAGCAAGCGCAAAGCAGTAGCGACTTAATCACTAATATTGGGACTGATGTGAACGCCATTGCTGAGTCATCGCGTTCAATTATGGACATGAGCTTCCATATTTCAACATCGTCTGAAGAGCAAAGCGCAGTGGCTAATGATATTGCTAAAGAGTTAACGGAAATTCGTGTTAAATCAAACACCATCCGCGATCTTGCAAGCCAGTCTTCAAATGGTGTCGTTGAACTATCTGCCGCATCAGCTAATTTGGGCAGAATTTTAAGTAACTACCAAACAGCTTAAAAGGGCGCTTTATGTAAATAAGCCCTCTTTACAGATCACTAGAAATCAAAATGCCGATATTCAACATATCGGCATTTGTATTTCTGGGGTCTTATGTTTTACATTTTACTGAATAAACATAAGAGTTTTATAGCTGATGTAAGGTGTAACCAAACTGACTTTCGCTGTCTTTGGTTAATACAAAGCTGTAGTTAGTATCACCATCAAACGTGATAAGGTCTGACTGATATAGTAAGGTTTGGGTGCCATTATCAGATTCATAAACCACATTGATTTCATAGTCATCTTGAGGCATGACAAGGCTTTCTTGTTCAGTAAAATCAATATCCTCAATCGTGTATTCAGCTGATTCAATGGTTTCCGTGCTATTAACAAAATACACAGTTAAGTCATCATAATCTTCTGATAAGTTCGCCACATCAACATTGTATTCATAAGCTCTTGGGCGCATGTCATGTTCGATCACCATACCTTTGATACTGTCATCTTCTTGGTACAACAGTAAGGTGCGGATATCATCTTGGTTAAAGGTCACTAACACGTTATCCAAGATAACTTCACTGGTATCGGTATTAGTCACTGTTACGCCATAGTCATTAAAACCCGTTTGCTGGAAGTCGCTAACAGTGAATGGCGTAATATCATGCAGATAATGCGACTCTAGCTTACTCACCACATCGACATTTAGCGTGATGTCTTCAAGGCCATTAAATACCCTGAAGTCAGCGGTAGAATCAATATTAGTATAAGTAACTGGCGTCGATGTTGAGTCCACACTGTCTAGCGTGACCTTTAAATCACCCGAGCCAAAACTGTTACGCAGCACAAATTTATAAACAGTCTCAGTGGTTAAGCTCATACTTTCTGTGGTGTAAACCACGTTATCAGTCCCCTGATCAGTTAAATAGATAATATATTCATCGGTATCTAACATCAGCTCAGTAGTGTAACCACGGTATCCGATACTGCCTAACATTGTCGCATCTTGATATTCATCGCTGTCTAGCGAAATATAAGCGTCATAGGCCATATCTTCAGACGTAACATTGGCTACCAAGACCTGCATTTTACTGTAATCTTCATCGTCATCATCATTCATATCATCCATATCGCTACGTTCGTAGCTAATGTCTAATAATTCTGGCGATTGATAGTCTCCATATAAAACAAATAAATGATTATCTTCATTACTGAAGCTCATATCCTCACTATAAATCGTGACCGTGTCTTCATTTTCATCTTGACCATATATTTCCATTGCCACGCTACCTGTATCGTAGCCATATCGCGGCATGGAATCTCCAAATTCAATATAACTGTATTCATAATCATCTAACACTAGCGACGTGGCAGTACTGTTCGCTGAGGCATTATAATATTGCACATACGCAACGGCATCTGAGTCATCATCACTATCACCATCAATAGAGTCGCACCCCATCAATGACACACTTCCCAAGCAAACCATCATCAAACTGCACACATTTCTGTTAAACATATCTACTCCGTTAACTGTTTAATTACATTCTCAAGAGATAGGACAAAGCGTGGATGTAATTGACCGTAAAGAAGTGTAAAGATAAGAAAGCCAGCGTAAAGGGGTTAAATATCTGAAAGTGAGATACAAAAAAGCACTGCTGGAGCAGTGCTTAATAAGGTTTATGTTTTTGCTTAAGCAGATTAGCTACCTGCGATTTTCATCTCACTCAGTAAGATACCGCCGGTACGGATTGAAGAACGTAAATCTTGATCCTTAGCAACCGCTTGCACGCCCATAAACATGTCTTTTAAATTACCAGCGATAGTAATCTCTTCCACTGGGTATTGGATTTCACCGTTCTCGACATAAAAGCCTGCTGCACCTCGAGAGTAATCCCCGGTCACCATGTTCACGCCTTGACCCATCACCTCAGTGACAATTAACCCTGTACCCATCTGTTTAATAAGTTCATCAAAGGTTTGCCCAGAGTGACTTAAAGTCCAGTTGTAAATACCACCAGCATGGCCAGTATTAGGTAGAGATAACTTACGTGCAGAATAACTGGTCAATAGATATGTTTCTAATTGGCCACGATCAATGATTTGACGTTGCTGAGTTGCCACGCCTTCACTGTCATAGTTTGCACTTGCAAGTGCGCCAACCATATGCGGGTTTTCTTCAATACTAAACCAATCAGGAAACAGTTGAGTATTGATAGAATCTTGTAAGAAGCTTGATTTACGGTACAAGCTACTGCCGCTAATCGCACCAATCAAGTGACCAATCAGGCCTGTCGCGATTTCAGGTGAAAACAAAACAGGTAAGTTCGATGTTGGGATTTTACGTGCGTTAAGACGGTTTACCGTCTTATTTGCGGCTAATAATCCCACTGACTCTGGCGTCATTAATTCGTTATATTTACGGGCAATAGTGTAATCATAATCGCGTTGCATATTGCCATCAGCTTCTTCACCAATCACCACACAACTTAAACTATAACGCGAGCTGCAATAGCCATTTAAGAAGCCATGGCTATTACCGTACACTTTAGCAGCGGTATGTGCATTAGCCGTTGCTCCGTCTGAATGTTGCACTCGCTCATCAACCGACAAACTGGCTTCCTCAGCGCGAATGGCTAGCTGAGCCAGCTCGTCAGGACTGATATCTTGTGGATGATATAAATCTAGATCGCGAATGGTTTGCGCCATTAGATCTTTATCCGCTAAGCCGCTAAATGGATCTGATGAGGTATATTTTGCGATGTCATTCGCTGCTTTTACCGCTATAGCAATCGCATCTGGACTTAAATCTGATGTTGATGAGCTGCCTTTACAACCATCTCGGTAGACTGTAATACCTAAAGCACCGTCTTTATTAAACTCAACGGTTTCAACTTCTTTCTCTCGCGTTGAAACCGACAGTCCTTGTTGTTTGCTAATGGCAACTTCAGCAGCACTCGTGCCTAATTTTTTTGCATATTCTAATGCTACAGCAACGGCATCTTTTAACGCCGATAATTCAGTATCAATATTATTGGTAGACACAAACTTACTCTTCAGTTTCCATTGTTGCGCCTAGCATATCAAATTCAAAACTGTATTGATAACCAACAAAACAAGGATTTAGCCCCACAAATAGGGTTAAATAAACTAACCTTTAGTTATCGTGTTGAATTATCACTTAATGAGTGCAAATGTGTTTTAAAGTAAATCGTCTTCTTAACGTATATTCAGTGGCCGCGATAGCCTCTGAAGTGTTATTATTCGATGATATTTATTAGAGGTTATTTACTATGAAAATTGTCGGCGATTCAGATCACTTCCACCAGCCATATGACAATGACGATGATTACGTCAGCAGAACAGAATTCAAGAAAGAAAGCGAAGATGCACAAGAGCTAGGCATGCGCCTTATTGCTTTAAGCAAATCGCAACTAGACAAAATTGGTTTAGATGAATTTTTGTATGATGCTGTCTTAAAAACTAAAAGCATTAAACAGAAAACTGAGGCATACCGACGTCATCTTCAGTACATCGGTAAATTAATGCGCGGTTTTGAGCACGAACCCATCATTACAGCACTAGATAATGTGTTGAATAAAAACAATAATGAAACTGCTCAAGTGCAGATTATTGAAAAACTTCGTGCCCGTTTACTTGAAAATCCAAACGAAGAAGTTGAAACATTACTTGCTCAACATGAAGCATTTGATCGTCAAAAGCTGCGCCAACTTATTCGCCAATCAATTAAAGAGTTAGCCAAAGGCCCTGAATCAAAGTCTCATAAAGAATTATTCAAATACTTACGCGCCGGTTTAGCTGAATAAAATTTACTTACAAGGATGTTGCTGATGCTACTAAAAAAAATAATACATGCACTGCCTTTATCAATTGCTTCACTTGGATTACTCGGGTTACTTGCTGGCTGTAATGGCCCGTCTGATGACAACGACAATGGTGGTGGAGAAGATGGAAGTTATAGCATTAGTGTTAGCTACCAAACAGTTGTTAATGGACAATGTGATGCCGATACCGACTCACTGACATTTGATATCAACGAAAGCTTTTGTGCGGTAGCTCAGCTTAAACTGTCCAATAGCAACGTCAGTGGTGCCATTGTCAATTTTACCCCTGACTTTGGTGAAGCCAGTGCTGAGAGTAAGTTAACTGACAGTGATGGCCTCGCGAGTGTATTTATTAGCTCTACGAGCAATGCCGTTGGTGCGGGCACTTTGATGGTATCGTTCAATCCTGATGATGCCGATAGTGTCAGCGCAAGTAAAAATTATCAGTTTGAAGATACCAATACCGTGCCTACACCGGATACCATTTCGGTTACAGCGAGTATCACTCAAGCAGGTCAAACAGTCACCCGCTTTAAAATTGATCAAGCTGTACTGCTGACAGCCAGTGTAATGGATGGTGCTAACCAACCTATCGCAAATCAACTGGTTAGCTTCCAAGCAGGTAATGCCAGTTTATCACCTGATAGCGCACTCACTACAGCTGAAGGCATTGCGAGTATTAGTTATACCGCTTCAAGTAGTGAATTAGGCGCCTATACCTTAGTCACCAGCACTGAGTTTAACGATGAAACAATATCTGGTACCAGTGATTATGAAGTATTAGCGGGTGATGAAGTGATCCCTGAGGGCACTTTAAAGTTTGGTTTTATTGATAACTCAGACCCTGACGCAGATGTGTTTATTGAAGGTAAATTAGGCTCAACCTTAACTGCCGATGCTGACGGTAATTTTATTATTGGTGCAGGTGCGAGTTTTGGGGTTTATGCTGATGTTATTGTCGAAGCAGCTGACGGGACATTCGAGCCATTACAGAGCCCAGTAAGCGTATCATTCACCTCTGATTGTGTAACCAATACTGATGCAGCTATCGACTCTCCAGTGGTTACATCTACAGGTACAGCAAGCTCAACTTATCAAGACTTAAGCTGTAGTGGTAATAGTGTCCGAAGTGAGCAAATTGTTGCAACAGCACTGATTGGCAGTGAATCCTTCAGTGCAAATTTTGATTTTTCATTAGAGCGTCAAACACTCGGAAGTCTTAGTTTTGTTTCTGCAGACCCGACTCAAATCCGCATTAAAGGTGCTGGCGGGACTGGCTCTACCGAGACTTCATTAGTGACGTTTTTAATTAGCAGTGCTAATGGCCAACCTATAGCACTGCAAGATGTAGACTTTAGTTTAGATACTATTGTTGGCGGCTTAAGCTTCTCAAATGGCAATACCACTAGCCAAGCAACCAGTAATTCTGATGGTTTAGTCTCTGTAACGGTTCAATCGGGTACTATTCCGACGCCTGTGCGTGTTTTAGCATCAGCCACAGATACAGATTCAGGCGATACCATTACCACTCAGTCTGAACAACTCACTGTTAACACAGGTCTGCCTCAACAGCTTGGATTTAGTATCTCTCCTTCGTTATTTAACCCAGAAGCGGGCAACAACAATGGTGAAGAAGTCACAATGACCGTGTTTGCTTCTGACAGTTTCGGCAACCCAGCTCCTGACGACACCACTGTGAACTTTACTGCTGAAGGTGGACAAATACAGCCTTCTTGTTCAACAGTTAATGGTAGTTGCTCTGTCATATGGACATCAACTGACCCGCGCCCAACCGATCACCGTGTAACTGTATTAGCCTATGCGCTGGGTCATGAAACCTTCTTTGATACCAATGGTAATAACATTTTTGATGATGCTGATGGCGGCGTAATCACAGATGCTTGTTTAGATGGAGTAGGAAATGCCATTGCCTGTACAGGTAATGGTATGGACCGAGAAACCTACCATCAAGGTGGTTTCAGTGACTTAGGTGATGCCTTCAGAGATGATGATGAATCCGGGTTTCGCCGTGATGGTGAACCTTATTTCAATACTACAGGTGATACTTACAACGCCCATTGCGATGTCATTGACTGTGTGAACCCATTTAGTGGTGATGGCATGTTCAATGGCCCACAATGTGAAGGTAGTTTATGTGGCGAGGACCAAGCAAACAAAACTTACATTCGCGCCGCAACGGTATTAACCATGTCAGGCTCGGGCGCTACAATCATCACCACTGATGTTGATAGTAATCCGATCAGCGATTTAACTTTAGCACCAGAAGCCATGAGCACTATTTTTGTTGAATTATATGATAGTGCCAAGCAAGTCTTGCCAGCAGGAACGACACTAACCGTTACAGCAACCAATGGCGCAATCGACTTCAATGGTTATACCGTACCAAATAAAACCTGCTACAGCTTTACCGATGCAAGCCTTGAATGTAATGAAGTGGCGACTCGATTTACCTATACCGCATCTGATGAAGTTGGCCAAGACACGATAACCTTAACCACAACCACACCTGCGGGATTAAAAACTGAAGTATTTTTCAGTGTGACAGTTGAATAAGTTTATTCATAAAAGGCTAAGTTAGTCGTTAAATCGTTCAAATTAAAAGTTGAAATATTGTACAAAAGCCTGCTCATGCAGGCTTTTTTATTGACTGAATTCAGCGCCCCCACATGTGCACCAGAAAAGTGCAGACGCTCAACCATAAAGCGAATGGTTACTCACCAATATACTAAACCATTGAATTTTATCGCATCAGTATTGGCTTAGCATTTGCTTATATATTTTTTTAGTTAATTGAGAACACCATGTTACCTTTACATACCTCACTTCGAGGTTTGCGCTGTTTTTGTGTAGCCGCAGAGTGCCTAAGCTTTAAAGAAACTGCCCATCGACTTTTTCTCACCCCTTCAGCGGTGAGTCACCAAATCAAACAATTAGAAGAAAATTTACAACTTTCATTATTTAAGCGTCAAACTCGCTCAATAACCCTCACAGATGATGGCAGTCGTTTCTATCAACAAGTCGCGCCATTAATGGTGCAATTATCAGAAACGGTCAACCAATTCAATCAACAAAAAAGTATGCAAGAAGTGAGCATTTCGATGCCTGAATTTTTTGCCAGTGAGCTGTTTGTGCCACAACTCGTCGGTTGGTCAACAGAGTATCCACATATCAACTTAAAGCTAGAAACCGTAAAAACTCGCTCTGCACAAACCGCCCAAACAGATCTATCCATTGTGTTATCCGGCACTCGACATAACAGTGAACATTCATACCAACTCTTTCCACTTAACTATGTTCCTGCTTGTAACCCCATTTTATATGCCCACATTAAAGATAAGGGACTGGACGCTTTATCAGAAACACCATTAATCGTTCACCAAGCAAGACCCCACTCTTGGGAGCAATGGGCTGAAGCTGCTGGAATACATAACTTTAAAGCCAAACAAATAATCCAGTTAGACAGTATGTTCAGCGTTGCACGAGCCACAGAACAAGGCTTAGGCATTGCCCTTATTCCCCTACCTATCAGTCAAAAGTGGTTTGATAATAAAAGCTTAGTTGCTTTATTTCCCCAAACACTCAACAGCCGAGATAACTATCACCTCATTCATCACGGCAACAGCCAGCCTAATGTAGACGTTCAACAGTTAATTGACTGGATTGTCGCGCGATTTAATTTTCAAAATAAGCCGCTATAGAACCCTAAGTCGTGTTGTTCATTTTTACTGCGTTATCGGCTTTTATGTAGCATGGCTATACCACAAAGCCTCAGCCTTATCTAAATGAACAACAACTCGCTGCAAAAACAACTGTGATAGTTCAATACGCCCTAAATATCGATAAGTGAAAAAAACTCACTTATCGATCCAATTATTCTCGTTTGTCAGCTATCACAGTTTTGCCTAAATTAGCGATGTAGCAACCGCTACTACCTATAAAGGAGTATTAAAATGAAACATTCTAAACTGACCTCAATGATCGCTGCTAGTCTATTAATTGCTTGTTCAGGAAGTGTTTTTGCTGCAGCAGTAGAAACCACAAGTTACAAAATGGTGTTAATTGAAAACATGCCAGGTGTGGACGCCATTCAAGCGGGTGATCTTGTTGAAGGCATCGCATTAACCAAATCAGCTAAACGCTCTGCAATCGATACTTATACACGTAACCTCAATTTATGCGTTGGTTACACCAAAATGTCTAAGTATGAAATTGCCGAAGAAGCCTGTACTGAAGCAGTAAAAATGGCTGTTAATGCAGACAAGCTACCATCGATGCAAATGCGCGCATACGCCTACAATAACCGTGGTGTGATGAAAGTATTAGCCAATGACAATACAGGTGCCTTAGAAGACTTTAAAAAGGCAGCTAAAGCCACTCATGAGCCAATCTACAAGCAAAACTTACTTCGCCTAGAAGCTGAACTTAACAACGCTGAAACGGGAACTTTATAATTTGGAAGACGATCAACAGCGACAGCAAAGCTTAATAAAGCTAATTAATAATACTGAGAAACCAATAGACATTGCGCTTAAGCCAATGTCTATTTTTTTATGAATTTGAAAGGATGTGCTCTACGCCAAATCACTCGGTAGTCTGCGCTTTACACCTATGTAAGCCAGCAATAAAAACAAAGCAAATAATACCCACATTTGCAGCCATTGCGGCAACACAGTCACCCAGTCCGCCCCCATTTGATTTAATTCTAACATTCCTAAAATGGCGGGTACTGCCGGGATAACTTGTGATAATTGCACTAACACATCTGGGATTAATGCTAATGGCCAAACAAAACCTGACACAAACAATATTGGCATTGAAACTAACAGCAGCACTTGGGTCGGTAGCTCACGCTTAACAAACAAACTGCTTAAGGCGATACCACAAGCTGCAGTCGACAATAAAAATGGCAACATGAACAAACTGACTTGGGCTAATGTCGCCTGCACACTGACATCATACCAATAGAAACAATAGCCTAGATAAAAGCTTGAAAACAGCACATAGATAAGACTAAATACCGTTAATCGAGCACCAATTAAGGCTGAGGGGGAAACCTTATTCCAGTAGCCTTTTTTACGCCATTGCCCTGCCCCTAAAATCCCCGTACCGATCAATAAGGTTTGATGCAGAATAAGTAAAAATAACCCAGGCACTACATAGGGTGTGTAGCCTAAACTGGGATTAAATGCTGGAACACTATTAATATTGACTGAATTTAAGCTTTGCTCAGCTTGGATAGGGTTTTGGCCTCGAGCCAATAAACCCACCATTTGAATTTGCTTACCCGCATCCATGCCG
Source organism: Shewanella sp. 2_MG-2023 (assembly GCF_030548905.1). Taxonomy (NCBI): domain Bacteria; kingdom Pseudomonadati; phylum Pseudomonadota; class Gammaproteobacteria; order Alteromonadales; family Shewanellaceae; genus Shewanella; species Shewanella sp. 2_MG-2023. The sequence continues at coordinate 82,194 of NZ_JAUOSO010000004.1, read as the reverse complement.
GCGCTAATGAGACCTTCTGCAATAGCTGAGTAAATCAAAAAGTAGCTCGCATCACCGCCGTAACTTAAGGTGGCACCTTTACCGAGTAATAGGTTGCGTCTGAAACCTTCAGGGATCACCAATAAACCGTGAGCTTTAGATTCTGAAATCCATTGCTCTGCTTCATGAATACTGCCAAGTTGCGCCACAATGTTAATTTTAGGGCTTGCATCGGCGTGCCTGAGTAATTGCCTGCTTAACGATGAATTGTCATGATCAACCACCACAACCATCTGCTCTGTTGGCACCTGATTTAGATAAGGTAAGGGATATAAAACAGAATAAAATAACACCCCACCAAACATGGTAACGACTATCGCTTTATCAGCTAATATGGCCTTAAACTCGGCAAGTAATAATTGTAGCCAACTCATAAGCTAGCCCCTTTGTTATTACCTACAACAACTGATTCATCAGGTGACTGAATTTGGCTTTGTTGATTCGATAATTGCTTGCTACTGATCATTCGCTCAAGCGCCCAGGCCAGAACCAACACAATCAAAAAGTACCCATAGGATAAGAATTGCTGCAATACTTGCGGTGTCTGTGCCCCATAGCTAATCACGCTTATATGAGAATCAATATAGTGGCTAGAAGGCATAATCAACCGCCACCACTGAGCTAATTGCGGCATATCATTAACAGGGAATGTCACTCCCATAAAGGCAAATGCTGGCGCAAACAATGCAGTACAAAAGCTAACACTGCGGGCAGGCTCACGCATTAATAAGAACACCAAAATGACTAACGTCCAAAGCGCGAGAAGCATCATTACTAAAGCCATCACTAAAAGGCTTAAGGAGCCCGCAACAGGTAAGTTCAGATAACCATATAACCATGCAAGAATGAAACAACCATGAAGCAGCATAATCGGCGTGTAGAAAAGGACCTTACAAACGACTTGTCGCCAGAAATCACTAGGCAATAAATAACTATCACCTTTGTTGATTAGCGTACTATTTAACGCATTTACAAACGTCATCATCGCAATCAGTTGTAATAGTGCAATCAACACCGGTGGCACTAAAAAGCCCACATAATTGTTGTTACGGTTAAATAACGCTGTTGTTTGACTGGTGACAGGGCTTAAGTTGACGGCCACAGAAGCTCGATTAACTCCGCTAAGGAGTTGATTCATGCCTGCAACTTCCATTAATCCAGCCCCTAGACTCATTTGAAGCTGGCTAGATAACAGCTTACCCACCAATAAAAATTGGCTGTTATACCGAATATCAACGGTAGGACTACCACTGGTTAGCAATGACTTTTTAAACTGATGAGGAAACAAAACCAGCGCATAAACTTCAGCTTGCTTCATTGCAGCTTCTGCATCCGCTAATTGCGCATAAGCAATAGGTTTAACAACCGAGTTGGCTGTTAAATTGCGAGTTAACATACGGGTTAATTGGCTATTGTCCTGATCGACCACAGCCACAGGAAGTTGCCTTGGCAAACCTGCACTAAACAGCCACCATAAACACAAAATACTGATAAGCGGAATGTAAGTCACCAAGGCAAGTTGCCAAGGCGAGTGCCATAAACGATTAAGTTCCTGTTTTAGTAAAGCCCGCATTTTTGCACCTTAACCTCTAACGACACCTTAATCTCTAATTAAAAATGCTAATCAACACTCAATAGCACTGACATACCGACTCTTAAATCAGCAATTGGACGATTCGGACGCAGCTCCACCTCAAAGGTGCGCATATCAAAATCGTGGCCACTTTCAGTGGAGCGCCAAGTGGCAAAACTGCCCATAACGCTAATATGTGAAATGGTAAATTCTTCTGTCACATTTAACGCAGGGATCGTTAATGCCACTGTTTGACCTTGCTTAAAATCAGCTAATTGGTCTTCACGCAGTTGCATTACCGCCCACGCATCAAAAATATCAATCAGGCTAACAACAGGAAAGCCGCTTGGTGCTAACTCACCCGCTTGCAATAACACTTCACTGACCTCAGCCACCTTAGGTGAGCGCATTTGGCTATCAGCTAAAATAGCACTGACTTCTTTAACAGCGCCCTCTGCCATACGTGCATTACCCGCAGCTGCAGCTTTCGTTTCAACTCGAGCACCTTCGTCGGCCATTTGATACATAGCTAATGCAGCTTGCTCAGTATATTGCGCCGCTTTCCATTGGGTGAATGCTTCATCTCGCTTTTGTCTGGCGACCACGCCTTCATCAAACAAGTTTTCCACTCTTTGATAGGTTGTGGCCATTAAGTCTGTTGCCGCTTTCGCTTTTAACCATTGCTCTTTAGATGCTGTAACTTGTTGCTGACGCGCGCCATTATCTGCTTCTTGTTGCATGGCTTTAGCAGCATCTCGTCCGCCCTCTGCTTGCATCAGTTTTGCATCTAACTCAGGGCTGTTAATCGCAAACAATAAATCCCCAACTGCCACTTTATCGCCACGTCGAACCATGACTTGCTCAACTCGTCCCGGCACCTTAGATGAAATGTTGTATTCTCGCGCTTCAATTTGCCCTTGTAATACCGTTTCTTTTGGCTCAAATGCTAGTTTTAGTCCGTAAGCTAATGTGCCTAGCAGAAAAATAATTGCGATAACGGCAATAACTCGATTAGCCCGCATGTTGCTGCTCCTGTAATTGGGTTCGACCAATGAACTCATCTAATTGGCCACTGATAGCCATTAATCTTGCGTAAGCCTGTACATAACGATATTGCGCCCCTAATTGCTGAGTTTTCACCGCGCTGAGTTTAAGCTCTGCATCGACTCGATCAATTGAGGTGGATAGGCCTTGATTAAAGGCTAACTCTCGCAAACGCAGGTTTTCTGTTGCCAACGCCAAAGATGTATTTAACGCTTTCACTTCTTCATCGGCTTGTTGTAATTGGCGATAACTTTGATCAACCAATAAGCTTAAATCCTGTTGTGTTTGAGCTTTTGTATACTTGGCTTGTAACAATGCGCTTTGTGCTGCTTCCACTTTGCCACTGCGGCCATCACGACTAAACAGTGGTACATTGACGCCAACGCCTACCATCCAGTCTGGTTCAATCTGTGAAAACAAGCTGTCATCTTCATACAAGGTATAGTTACCGTATAAAAACACAGTCGGGTGATAACGCCCCTTCTCTAGCTGAATGAGGCCACTCGCTTGTGCTTCTTTGGCTTCAAGTAGTTTCAGCGCAGGATGTTGAGTTAACGTTAGCTGACTTAAACGCGGCAACGAGGGAGATTGAGGCAAACTGAACAATCCAGAAGTGGGATTAGCATCGGTGAGCTGCAGCATTCGCGATAATGCAATTTGCGCCATTTCATGTTGGCGTTTTGAGCTACCTAAATTTACTTTGGCATTTTCTAGTGCCACCTGAGCATTCAATCGCTCAACTTTGGCAATCTGACCTTCACGCTCTAGTTTTTGTGCATGAGATTCATGTTCAGCGAGTGAATCAACTAATTGCTGATTGGTATTTACTAAGGTTTGCGTCACCGCTACGGCAAAATAGCGATCCACTAACTGAGTGAAAAGATCTCGCGTTGTTAATGAGTATTGATGCTTTTTCTCTTCGACATGGGCGGCATGAATACCTTGAGCAGCTGTAATTTTTCCACCAGTATAAATCGGCCACATCGCTTGTAAGCTAGCGCGAAAAATATCTTGTTCAGTAAACGGCGTGACGAACATTGAACCAGGGATCGCCGCTAATGCTTCACCTAATGCCGGTGGTAAACCCGAAGGATCAATCGCAGCTAGAGGGTTAAGATCACGCAAATCAAGCTCGATTGGCTTTTCTAAACGGGTATAACTACCTGCAAGATTCAGTGAAGGCAGATTCATATCTTCGCCAGCACGCTCTTCAGCTTCAGCACGACTGACTTCTTGGGATTGGGCTTTGAGTTGGTCGCTGACAGTTAATAATTGCTGCCACGCGCTATTGAAGGCAATAGGTTCTGCTACAACAGGATGGGAAAGCGCACATAACGCAAGCAATGACGGCAATGCAGTTCGTCTTTTACTTGAATCAAACATACTCGAACAGAAAACAGCTAAATGCCTCATTAACTTCATCCTTTAAGTAGAGTAATTACTCTATTGATGGAGAATTATAACTAGTTTTACTTTTCACTACTACAGCAATGCTTTACCTATGTCACATAAATAAAAAAGGTGTCACCTAGACACCTTAGCAATTCACTTAAGCTGTACCGCCTACGGTTAAGCTGTCTAGTTTTAAGGTTGGCTGACCGACCCCAACAGGAACACTTTGGCCATCTTTACCGCACACACCAACACCTTGATCAAGTGCTAAGTCATTACCCACCATCGAGATTTGACTCATTGCTTCTGGACCATTGCCAATTAAGGTCGCGCCTTTAATCGCGTCGGTCACTTCGCCGTTTTCAATTAAGTAGGCTTCAGAAGCTGAGAATACAAACTTACCAGAAGTGATATCAACTTGGCCGCCACCAAAGTTTGGTGCATAAATGCCTTTTTTAACAGATTTAATCATCTCTTCTGGCGTAGAATCGCCAGCTTCCATATAAGTATTGGTCATACGTGGCATAGGTAAATGAGCATAAGATTCACGACGACCATTGCCAGTTGTCGCTTCGCCCATCAAGCGCGCATTAAGCTTATCTTGCATGTAACCTTTCAAAATTCCATTCTCAATCAAAGTGGTTTTTTGTGTCGGTACACCTTCATCATCAATGCTAAGCGAACCACGGCGATCTGCAATGGTGCCATCATCAACCACTGTCACCAGTTCTGACGCCACTTTTTGGCCCACTTTACCGCTAAAGGCACTGCTGCCCTTACGGTTAAAGTCACCTTCTAAACCATGACCTACCGCTTCATGCAATAATACGCCTGGCCAGCCATTCCCTAATACAACAGGCATTTCGCCAGCTGGCGCATCAATGGCATTCACGTTCACTTGTGCTTGGCGCACTGCTTCACGTGCAAACTGAAAACAAACAGGTAATCCTGCGTCATCATTTACCATAAATACACTGTAATCATGACGACCACCGCCACCAGCACTGCCGCGCTCACGTTTGCTATTATCTTCTAAAATGACACTACAATTAAAGCGCACTAACGGACGAATATCTGCAGCTAATGTACCGTCACTCGCCGCCACTAAAATCTCTTCATGAACGCCTGATAAACTCACTACAACTTGAATAATGCGGCTATCAAGGCTGCGAATATAAGCATCAGTTTCTTTTAACAACTTAATTTTTGGCGCTTCTTCCATCGCAGCAATTGGGTCTACGCTGTCATATAAACTATGAGTGGTATGACGCTTAAAGGCATGTACTTTGTGCTCTTGACCCGCGAGTGCGATGCCTCTGGCAGCTTCTGCAGCAGACTGCAATGCAGCTGGGGTAATTTCATCGGCATAAGCAAAACCGGTCTTCTCACCCGTAATCGCCCTAACGCCCACACCGCGTTCAATATGAAAGCTGCCTTCTTTTATAATGCCATCTTCAAGGGCCCATGTTTCATGGCGGCTACCTTGAAAGTACAAGTCTGAAAAATCAATATTATGTTGGTGAATAATGTTTAGGTAATCCTGAAGACCATCTAACGTTAATCCATCTTGTAATAAACTTTGTTCTACTTGAGCTAGAAATGGCATTAATTCTCTCTTTAAGCCTAGCGGCTTCTAAAATGATGCTAATCAATCGCAATATCAGCTGCGATTCTCGATAATTTGTTGTTTCTTATTAAAGCAATTTATCATTACTTTGACGGCGCTGCTTTATATTCAAACGGTGCTTATTATGCTTTTACTTCATACAAGCTCAGTAGGTATAAACCCAGTTAACATACTCATGGGATGAGTAATTACAATTAACTTATGAGCGATGGCACTTTAAAGCGGTTATGCTGCATCACTGGAATTTGCTGCCTGATTTTTTCAATCGACTCCAGCGATACCTGATGCTGAACCCAGCCAAGGCCTGTTTTACGTTCGGCGAGTACTTCCCCCCAAGGATCAACAATCATGCTTTGTCCCCAGGTTTCTCGGCTACCTTGATTATGCTGCCCCCATTGATCTGCTGCCAAGAAAAAACATTGGCTTTCAATGGCTCTAGCCTTTACTAACGTTTGCCAATGCGCTTCACCCGTCACTTTAGTGAAAGCCGAAGGAAGTGCAATAAAATCAGCGCCAGCAAGCCGTAACGCGCGAAACAGCTCAGGAAAGCGAATATCATAACAAATGGCTAATCCGACATTGCCAAATGGTGTCTTTACCACCGTTATACGTTCACCAGGGCAAAACGTATCACTTTCTCTATAGGATTGGGTGTTATCAGCCACTTCAACATCGAACAAGTGCAACTTATCATAACTACCTAAGGTATCACCCGCATCATCAAATAGATAACTACGGCTAAAGACTCTGCCATCTCCCGCTAAAATCGGGATAGTACCTGCCACCATATAAACTTGATGCAGCTTAGCCAAATCCGCTAGTGCGTTTTTAAGAGGACTGGTCTCATCATCTCCTGCGACATCGAGTTGCTGTTTCTCGTGGCCGCCAAACAACAAACTACACTCAGGTAACACGACTAATTGCGTTTCACCTTGATGCCGAGGAAGGCATTTAAGCTGCGAGTCTATATATGCCAGATTGGCTGTGACGTCTCGACTGCTTTGGCATTGTAATAAGCTGATTTGCATCTGAGCCTCTCTGGCTAATATTGAGCTTTCTGATACTATCTTGGTAACTTGCAAAAGAGATAACATTCGCATCTTCAATCGTCTCATTAAACGCCAAATCAGAAGTTGATTCATCAAGCGTTGGCTTGCCGTCAGATACAGCTTCTGGTTCAGGCTCGAGTTCAGGTTCGAGTTCAGGTTTAACGCCTTCTTCTGTAGTAGGAATTTCATCGCTACTCACACCATTGTTCAAACTTTTGATCGCATTATCGCTTTTACTAACGTTTATGCCACCGTTGGAATCAAGCGGCGCTTCACCTACAGGGACGTCTTTTTTCGGCAAGATTGACTCAGGAATTTCAATTTCTTTACTTTTTCGTTCTAGCTCTTCCAATTGTGGGTCATTCATCGTGCCGCCTAAACGGAAACGAATTTCTGAAATAACCTCAATCACAGGCTCCAACACTTTAGTTAAGGCAAACGCACCCAAACCTAATGTCCATGCACTGGTACTCAGCAGTACCACTGTCGGCACACTGGATGCAAGCTGCGGAATAAAGCGAATATCATAATTCAAACTTTGACTGGTTAAGTCAGTATAGCCACGCACTTTCATGTTGCCTGCTATCGCGTCCATTTCTGTATCAGTAGTTTTAACCACGCCATTATCAATATTCAGTGAACCACCAAACGAATCAAAATAAAGCCCTTTACCGAATACATCAGAGAAATCTAACGATAGCTTTCTCACCAAGGAATCTAAACTAAACAAAGAGAAAATACGGGCGCCTTTATCACTGATTTCAGAAAGGTAACCCTTACCCATATCAAATCTTAATTTACCGTTCAACGTTTCTAAAGAAAATGCATAAGGTGCCCCTTGCCATGAAAACTCTCCAACCATATTCACAGGCGCATCTTTCAAACCTGGGTTGATACCCAGTGCATCAGATAGAGCATCAAATTTACTCGCTTCAACATTCACATCAAATGTAGTTAGGCTTTTACCGTCAGCAAATGTCCAATCCCCAGAAGCCTGCATACTGACTATGGGACGGGTTAAGGTTAAGGTTTGAAAACGATAACCATCTTCATAAGGGATACCTTGTAAAACGAGGTGCCCCAGTTGCGCTTGATATAACTTAAAGTCATCAACATCGACAGCCAAGGGAGGCAAGTTTTCCAACAAATTACCGGGGGTAAATTCCGCTTCTTCTGCAGACTTAACCTTTGGAGATAAATGCAGCTTACTCGCGACAATTTTAAGTCCTTGTTCGCGCCAGCTTGGATAAAAATCAACATGACCATCAAGCTGTTCAGACTGAATATCAAAACGCCAAACATGTTTTAACGGCTTGGCAGAAAAGCTCAATTGATTAAAATTCTGACTTAAGATATTTAATGAGCCTATTTTGGCATCGATTAAAATCAAAGGTGGAAAAAAGCTCGACTTCGGTGCTGCTGTGACTTCATTTAACTGAGGCTTAGAAGACTGTAGAGCTGGAATCGATGTGTCAGCAAGAGTCACCTCATTGGTATTCGCCAAAGCTGCAGTTGTTAACTCTGTTTTCAAGTCAGGCTCAACGTGTAAGTCAGTACCTTCAATTGCTTGATTAGCGGGGGCGTCAGCTGTTGCCATTAATACTTGCGTCGGAGTGATTGATTCTGTGTGAACGATCGTATCAGCCGTCGCTGTTGCCAACGCATTCGCAGCAAGCGAGCTTTCAGGTAAGGCATCGATAGTTGAATTCGCTTTATCAGTAAACTTGCTGATGATAGGAAGCCACTGGGTCAACTCAGCTTCAGGCAAATCAATTTGAATATGGCCATGGTCTTTAGCGAGTTTGTCACCTAATTTAAAATGCCGCCCTAGCAGTAAATCATAGTGAGCGAGAGCACCGCCATTACCTTCATTAAAGCCTCCCCAAAACTCAGCATCTTTACCCAGTTTTATCCCTAAAGATGATTGTTTATTATCACCGACTAGCTCTGCACGGAGGACTTTGGCTTGATCTGCATCCTTATAAAATGGCGCAGGAAGTGACAATGACGTACCAACGAGATCTGAATTGACTTGAACCTGAAGGCGGTAACCCGTTGGATCAAATATCATCGTAACAGCACCATCCCAAGCCATATTGCCTGAGTAGTATTCGCTTAACGGGTTATCAATATAGCTCGGTAACGTATCAAGATCCCATTGCCCAGCCAAGTCTATAGTTAATGCCAGATCCCCAGTGTTGGTTGGCTCTGTGGCAAAATCAAATGTCAGCGGCTGCTCAAATAAATTGGCATTTATCGCTAAGCCATTCACTTCAGCATTATTGAATTCAACATTACCTGTGACTTTTTCAAGTTGTAGCCCTGGTGTCGTAACGTATACGCTATTGCCATTAAACTTAATGATGCCTTTATTATCAGCTTTTCCACCTTCGTAAAGCGGAATGGTTAAATTTAATTCACTGACAATATCACCCGATATTTGCACCACATTTAATGTAGGGCTAATTGAGGTTTTTAACGGTGAATTATCAATTACAGCTTTGGCTGCATCGGCATCAGCGCCAACGTTAGCTTCTACTCTCAATGTCGTTTCTTTACCCATGTGTGGGATATAGATATGGGCGCCATCAGCCGAGACATCGAGTAAGTTGCCTTTATTGACCACAAGATCCATCGCTGCATTTTCAAATAAAGCATATAAGCTCAAATCGTCGACAGCTGGCCAAGTCGGCTGAAACGAAAAAGCACCATCATTGAGATTAAAGCCCGCTTGAAAAATGCCCGAGTTATCTTGATAAGGAAATTGGTTCAGTTGACCATGCCACACAATTTTCGCATCAGGGATCTCCCCTTTTAATAAAGAGGCATTTAAGTAATCAACTAGATTGTCACTCATTGTGTGCAGCGGGAAATATAGACCAGCATTATCTACGTCAGCAATTGCCACATTAGCACTTAATGCCAAGTGCGCAGCATTATGCATATCTAATTGCATCGAGGCAGCAATGTCTATATCTGGGTTATGAAAATGCACATTAGGCAAAGTTAACCGAGAATTATCGACACTGTACTGAACTTGAAAGGCCTCGCCTGTTAACGCAAGTGGCGCTTCAAAACCATCTTGAAAGTCTAATCGATAATCTTGCTGAGGAAACTCAGCATTTAACAAACCATTGGCCCAAGACAGATTAAAGTCAATCGCGCTGCTTCCAGGGATATTATTTGAAGCTAGCCACTGTAGTTGTTTAACCTCTGTTTTTAATAACAGAGGTTTGCCTGGCTCTTTTAATAGCTGCAAAGGCCCAATAAGCCCTTTAGGTGAGAGTGCGCGCCATTTTGCGACTCCTTTCTCGCCCATCTTAGGGATAAGAGGTAACAGCGGGGTTAATACTTCAGGCGCAATTTCGTTAATGCTAACAGAGAGGTCACTGTAATTCGTTTTTAGGGATAATTTAAGCTCTGGCCACGACTCACCATTAGTTGAAAAATCTAAGTCATGACTGCTCACTTGCCAGCCCGTTTCATTCGGCTGCCATTTTAACGCTCCACCATTAATGGCAAACCTTTGTTGCTCGCCAGCAGTATTCCACTGTAACCAGCTGGGTTCAAACATCAATAAACCTGTATTAATCGTTCGATATTCAATACCTAACCAAGCTTCAAGATTCACTACCCCTTCAAATTCAATATTGTCCAGTTTAAGCAACGGCTCATGTTGCCTAGACGCCCACTCACCTAAATCTAACGATTCTGCTGATAAGTAAATCTGTCCAATCAGTTCATCAGGGTTATAACCATCACCATTTAAATCCACTCTTAATGCCAGTCGCTCACTTGCTGATGCTTCTGAGTCAAGGTGCATAAAGCCTTTACCTTGATGTAAGTCTGTTCCGTTATGCCAGATAAAATTGCTGATATAAATCGGTCTAAAATCATGATTATGGCTTAATAGCTGAAGGGTGCCGTCGCTGATGGAGAAATACTCGAGCTGTTCTAATAACAGTGCATATAACCAATCTATATTGGTATTGCTCACTGGCTTTTCGCTTTCTGTAGACAACTCATCAACATTAAGCGCCACATGTATGCCGTCAAACTTTACGGTTTCAATTTTAGGTGACAAAGTCAGCAAGGTTTGCCAGAAATCGAGTTTAAAGTGGACTTTATTAGCGATGATCGTTACCGGCAAAGCTTGCTGGGGAGGAACAACTAAATTATTTACCGTTAATGCTGGCCCAAACGCTTGCCATTCAGCTGACAGTTTGCCGACTTGCACTTCCACTTGATATTGGTCGCGCAAATAATTGATCACTTCATAACGAGCTTCGGGTAGTTGGGGTAATAAACCACGGATGAGACTGACCGCTAGCGCAAATAGTACAAGTACTACGGCTACAATTTGGAACAAAAAACGACACACTGTTACGGTTTTACTTTTGGGCACTACACCATCACCACATCATACTTATTTTGAGTATATAAAGTTTCGTTTTGAAGGCGGATTTGCTTACCAATATAAACTTCTAGCTCAGCCAATAAGTGGCCTTCCTCATTACTTAAACTCTTGTAAACTGCAGGGGAGCAATATAATAAAAACTCATCAGCTGCATATGCTCGGTTTAGACGAATAATTTCTCTAAAAATTTCATATGAAACGGTTTCTACCGTTTTCATCGAACCCGTACCTTTACAAGCTGGGCACTCACCGCACACCACATGCTCAAGACTTTCACGTGTGCGCTTTCGGGTCATTTCAACTAAACCTAACCCAGAAAAGCCACTCACACTGGTTTTAACTCTGTCCATTGCTAAGGCCGCTGTTAAGCTGTCCAATACGCGTTTCTTGTGTTCTTCATTCATCATATCGATAAAGTCGATAATGATTATACCGCCCAAATTTCGCAGTCTTAATTGTCTTGATATTGCTTGGGTGGCCTCTAAATTAGTATTGAATATTGTTTCTGCTAGATTTCGATGACCAACAAATGCACCAGTATTAATATCAACTGTGGTCATAGCTTCTGTCTGATCAATAATTAAATAACCACCCGACTTAAGTTCAACCTTTCGCCCTAATGCACGTTGAATTTCATTCTCGACATCATAGAGTTCAAAAATCGGTGATGGCCCAGCATAGTGCTCAATTTTGGCCGCTATTTCTGGCATAAACTCTTGCGCAAAACCTTCAATTTCAGCGAAGGTTCGGCGTGAGTCCACTTGGATATTGTCCAGTTCAGTGCCAACAAAATCACGAATAATTCGCACTTGAAGCGCTAAATCTTGGTACAACAAGGTCGCACCTTTGCGCTTACGACGTTCACTGACCTTAGCCCAAACTCGGCGTAAAAAAGCGGCATCCTGTGCCAGTTCATCATCACCTACGCCTTCGGCAGCAGTTCTGATAATAAAACCGCCATCTTCATCGACATAAGGCTCAGTGATCTTCTTTAAACGGCTGCGCTCTGACTCTTCTTCAATGCGTTGCGACACACCAACATGGCTTGAGCCGGGCATAAAGACTAAATAACGCGAAGGTAAGGTAATATCAGTTGTGAGGCGAGCACCTTTCGTTCCAAGCGGATCTTTAACCACTTGCACCATGATATCTTGACCTTGGCGAACCAATTCTGCGATATCACGAACAACAAAGTTGCCTTTTTCAACGTCAGCCACACACTCGGTATGCGGCACAATGTCAGAGGCGTGTAAGAATGCGGCTTTTTCTAGGCCGATATCCACAAAGGCAGCTTGCATGCCAGGTAGCACACGGCTGATTTTTCCTTTATAGATATTGCCCACAAGGCCACGTTTCATGCGGCGCTCGATATGCACTTCTTGTAACACGCCGTGCTCAACAAGTGCGACCCTTGCCTCAGTTGGCGTGACGTTAATCAGTAATTCAGAGCCTTTTTTACGCTGTGCTTTTGTTTGCATAAGCCACCTGTTTAACGCCCTGCTGCAAGGATGATGCATTACTCACGCGTATATTTTTTGATAGTCAGCGCAGTAAAATTCACATGTTTGCGAACGAAAAGTTAAGTTAATTCAATTTGATTCATTTCATGTAGTAATTCGCGCGTCTCAACAAGAGGTAAACCGACTACCGCTGAATAACTACCCTTTATCGACTTTACAAAGCAACCACCTAAACCTTGGATACCGTAAGCTCCCGCTTTGTCCATTGGCTCTTGTGTGTCGATATAGTCATTAATTGTATCTAGTGTCAGATGACAAAATGTCACTTCCGTCTGGCACAGTCTAGTGAGCGTAGTCTTACCATTGGTCACCGCTACAGCCGTCATCACCTGATGTGTTTTCCCTGATAAATCAGAAAGTATGCGCTGCGCATCTTGCTTATCTACTGGTTTACCTAATATCTGCTCACCTAATACCACAATAGTATCTGAGCCAAGCACCTTATGGCTTTCGCCATTAGGACACAAAGCTAAGCCTGTTTGGGCTTTTTCTTTAGCTAATCTAACAACGAAGTCCGCAGCAGGTTCGCCTGAAATATGCGACTCATCAATATCTGGTGCAACCTGATCAAATGAAAAATGCTTTTCAGTGAATCCAACTTGAGCAAATAGCTCTTTACGTCTTGGAGAAGTGGAAGCGAGCACCCAACCCATATCTAACGGACCTTATAACTACGGCGAATATTTCTAAGCACCCAGAACACCCACCACCACATAAAAATACTCGAGATAGCAGGTAAAAACATCGCCCAATCGAAGGCAACACCATTAACAACAAATTCAACCCAGTAAATAATAAAGTGATAAAGACATATAAAAATGGCCACTAAAATAGACTGCTGCCAACGGGTAAAGTTTCGCAGTCGCTGTGATTGCATCACAATCACATAAATTACAATCGAAAATGCCAAGGAACGTATACCTAAGGTCGCCCCTAGCAAGACATCCAATAATACGCCTAAGATCCAAGCGGTTAAGATGCTATAACGATGCGGTAAGGCCATCGCCCAGTAAATCATTACCATTAGCAACCAATCTGGTCGCCAAGCTTCGACGATTTTAGGCAGTGGCATGATTTGAAACATCATCCCAATAAAAATTGTCACTAATACGACAAAGCGGCCATTGGCAATATGTGCACTCATTGACTGCCCTCGTCTTGTGTTTCTGGTTCCACGCTTGGATTATCAATCGTTGATATTTCTGAATGGATTGAACTAGGCAGATCATCTAAATTGTCGTCAGGCCAAATCAGCAACACGTAGCGAATTCGATCTAATGCAGCTAACGGCTGAGCTGAAATCACAGAATAACTTTGCCCAGCATCACGGGAGATTTTCATCACTCGCGCGACAGGGTAACCTTCAGGGAAGCGTTGACCTAAACCAGAAGTCACCAATAAATCACCGACTACGATATCTGTACTTTTGGCCACATGACGCAGTTCAATTTCATCAATATCACCAGTGCCTTGAGCCATCGCGCGGACATCATTTCGAGTGATTCGAACAGGTATGCCATGCGTCGGATCGGTTACCAATAATACCCGGCTCGTTAACTCACTCACTTCAACCACTTGGCCAACAACACCTTGGGCATCTACGACTGATTGCCCGACAAAAACACCGGTACGTGCACCATGGTTCAGTACCACATAATGACGAAACGGATCACTGGCTACTTCCATGACTTCGGCAACTACTTTACGAGCATCCATGTGGACAGGAGAACCCAGTAAAGCTCTTAAACGTACATTTTCTTGTCGTAAATGTTCAAAACGTTGTAATCGTTCTGACATCATTAGTTGTTGCCGTAATAGTTCTTTATTTTGTTGAGCCAACATATTGCGCGTTGCAATGGAGTCTGCTGACCAATCCAATAATAAACCTGGCACGTTGGCTAAATACTGTAAGGGGCTTAATACTGAGGAAATGGACTGACGAATAGGATCGAGGCGATCATTAGCGATAAGTAATACCACCGACAAAAAAATTGCCAGTGTTAATCTGAATTGTTGCGATATGCCACGAACAAAAATGGGTTTCATAATTTGTAGGCGGTGACACTCTTAATAATATCATCAGAGTCTACACCGCCATTGTTTCGCTCTTTAGTTCTCTTCAGAGAATAAGTCGCCACCATGCATGTCGATCATCTCAAGTGCTTTACCACCGCCTCGAGCAACACATGTCAATGGATCATCGGCAACCATCACTGGAATGCCTGTTTCTTGCATTAATAAACGGTCTAAATCACGAAGTAATGCACCACCGCCAGTTAACACCATGCCGCGCTCAGAAATATCTGAAGCAAGTTCTGGAGGAGACTGCTCAAGTGCAACCATCACTGCACTAACAATGCCTGATAATGGCTCTTGCAGCGCTTCAAGTATTTCGTTGCTGTTAAGAGTGAAACTTCTTGGTACACCTTCAGCAAGGTTACGGCCGCGAACTTCAATTTCAAGCACTTCGTCACCAGGATAAGCAGTACCGATCGTATGTTTAATACGTTCTGCAGTTGCTTCACCAATCAGGCTTCCGTAGTTACGGCGTACATAGTTAATGATGGCATCATCAAATTTATCACCACCAATCCGCACCGATGAAGAATACACCACACCATTTAACGAGATAATAGCAACTTCAGTGGTACCACCACCGATATCAACAACCATAGAACCCGTTGCTTCTGACACAGGTAAACCTGCACCAATCGCTGCCGCCATTGGCTCTTCAATTAAGTATACTTCGCGTGCACCTGCGCCCATGGCAGATTCACGAATTGCACGACGTTCTACTTGTGTTGCACCTACTGGAACACAAACTAAAACCCGTGGGCTTGGACGGAAAAAGCTATTGTTGTGCACTTGCTTAATGAAGTGCTGCAGCATTTTTTCAGTCACATAGAAGTCAGCAATCACACCATCTTTCATTGGGCGGATAGCTTGAATGTTTCCAGGAGTACGACCAAGCATTTGCTTTGCGTCTGTCCCTACAGCAGCCACTGATTTTTGTCCGCTGCTGCCACGCTCGCCACGAATGGCTACGACAGATGGTTCGTTAAGCACGATACCTTCGTCACGAACGTAAATTAATGTATTTGCCGTACCTAAATCGATCGATAGGTCGTTTGAAAAAACTCCACGCAGCTTTTTGAACATGTGTCTAGCCTGTATTCTGTAACGTCAGAAGAAAGAAAAATCAGGTAACTTTATCAATGCAGCTCAGTTTCCACAAGACCGAACAGGTTAACAATCGCTAATCTCGGTGTTTTTTTTGCTTTATTAGCAAATTAAATCATAAGTGCATAAAAACAACAAAATAACGAGTAAAAAAACAACAGTATTTAATACTGTGTCTCCGTCAAAAAATCGTTCAAGCATATATTTTGACGATACAAAACCCAATAGGCTGCAAATAATCCTTTTGGTCCACCATTATGTAACTTGTTTATCGTTTTTCACGCCAATAAATAATTCGGTCATGGCCACGATAACGCCCAAAGTAAGCACTCGCCCTTGGATCATACAAAGTTGTCGACGAAGCGTTTTCCCAATTCCAATACCACTGTAGCCACTCGGGCACAATCAAAGGTGCGGTTACTTGACCGCGATAATCAGCAGCTGAACCTGTAATAATCGCATTCCACAGTAAGGTAAATTCGCCGTTAGAAAAACTGCCAGTTTGCCCAGTTCGATCGATTAATTGACCCGTTGTTAAACTGGGTTCAAATTTGTATCCCAACGACAGATCATCGACTTGACTGGCTAACGCAGGGGTTACGACTGAACAACTATCATCAGTATTGGTCACCCAAGCCAGTCCATTCCAGTATTCTGCTCTGGTTGGCATTTGTAGCATGTCGTTTTCAGCGCCATACGTGTTGTCCATCACCACACGGCCATGACGAAAACGTTGATTTGATAGTAATTTTGCATCGCAATTACTGCCACAAGTGCCAGAGGTCGTAGCATTCATATCAGGATCTGAAACAAAGCTGTTATCACCATCGTTATCAACAACAATCAGCCCAATATCAAAGTCTTCAAAAGGCCCATCTTGGCTAGGAGCAGTGGTTCGACTTAAGCTAGCCATATAGCTACTCTCTACAGTTACAACACCCGCAACCCATGAACTTGCAGAGACGGGTAAAGCGCTCATTCGGTTACGTTTGTCGTCACCATCATCTGAATTTTCCCCCACTAAAATACCGGTCGCGTATGCAAAAGCATCTTGGTAATTCTTAGTTACCTCACTGCCAATATTAAATGCAGTTATATTCATCGCCATCGAAAATGGCTGATCCATATAATTGAAAATCCCACATGCAGGAAGGACACTCACACTGCTAACAACAAATCGGTCAGGGATAAAGCGGCCTATATTGCCAGAACTTGCTTGCGGAATATCATAAAAGGTAGAACCTAAATATTCACTGGGTGCTTTCGCGGTAAATTCAAATACACCCACCTCACTAATTGACTGAGTGATGGTGTTTTGGCTATTAATAACAGCCACATGGTCGTAGTTCCCTAGACCGAGAGTGCCTGCTTCTCCAGGATTTGGAGCCACAAGATTACTGCCTAATACAATACCTGCATGAACATAATTGGGCGTGGTTAAATTGTCACAATAATCAGTGTCGCTATCAGACTCCCAGGCCATTGCTTGTACCGTTAGCTCAAAATCCTCACCCGCTTTTTTATACACATCGCAACTACTGTTTCCGCTTGCACAGCTAGCATTGGCATCAACAGGTTTTACACATAAACCAGCTGGAAAACTGACAAATGGATCCGCGCCAACCATCACTAAGCCATCTTCCTCGCCTGTGCCATCGTATTGGGCATTTAACTGTATTGCACCAGCATCCGGGTAATTCACTTCAAACTCAGCAATACCACTGGCATCAAATTGAAGTGCTATAGGAGTTCGAGCGCCAATACTCGTGCCGATATCTGTTGCAGCGCCTGTTCCAGTTACCGACACACTTGAAGCAGAAATAACCGAACTCGGATTGACGTAATCACTCCAAAAACCAACACTTTTAGTCACATTTTCAAACTGCGGCGTACACTCCAACGTCTCGGTATCTTTTTTAATGGCTGAAATACTAATAACACCACTGGGTTTATTCGCTAACTTGTCTGGTACAGTAAAAATAAAACCGCTATCAGCAAAATTAAAAGTACATTGCTCAGCCGTTGGTGTTGAACCAGCAACACTACATAATGTGGTACTAAAAGGCTTAGCGCCTGGTGTTGAGCCTGTGACATCAACCGTTACTGAGCCAGCGGTATTATTTCTGAGTGATAAATTAGTGCTACCGCCACTAAAACTGACTACGTTGCCACCAACCCAACCACCACCTGTAGCGATGGTTGCAGGGCTCAAGGTCGCAGTAACAAAGTCAGGCACGGTTTGAGTACAATCTGCGTTAGCACAAGCAGTTAGAGTCATTGGCTCAGCATTACAAGTTAACGCAGAACCGGTATGAGTAAATTCAAAATGATCAATGACAACCCCCACTGGGCTTGAGTCAAGTGCACAAAATTCTATGTCATCTATTTCATGCACGTTGGTTGAGCCACCAGTTGAACCTGTTATCGATAAGATAAAGTCATCAGGCACCGCAGCTTGTGATGCGAAAGATAAAATATCAAACTGGGGAACGATTTCGACAAAGCCGCTGCCAGTATCACGAGAGACTGACACTAACGACTGCCCTGACACACGAGAGTCAATGACGATTCTATAACGATGATTGTCATTCTCATTGTTATCAACAGGTGGAGTTAAGCAGTCGCCAGTAGTATTAGTGGTGCCGTTATTACACGTTCCGCGCAGATATGGGTAACCTGACGTGCCACTGCCCGAGCCACGTATCGAAACGCTTTGCTGGCGGCGACCAATATTATTATCGCCCCCTTCTGCCGAAAAATTACCATATTCGTCAATACCAATGCCTAACCAGCCACCAGCAAACCCATCAACGCCTGGTTTATAGCCATAACCTAAGGGGCCCCCTGCAGCACCTGGCTGTGGGGTTATTGATGCATCAGAAAACACCATTGCAATACCGTCAGCACCATTGCCATCATAAGCAGAATGGTCGAACTCAATTTCAATTAAATTATCAGCAGCTGGGAATAAACGTTGGTAAGTCGTTGAAGTTGCTTGGTTGCCAGCAGCTTGAGTTAGACGAAGTTTATTACTCACTATTGAAGGAGTAAAACTGCCGCTCGAGCTCGCAGCCACCCAATCGGTACCTAAAGAAGTGCGATTAAAGTCATCAGTAAAACATTGCGAAACCGGTTCTGTTCTTTCTAGCGCAAAGAAACTGTAGTTTTCCCAGATATGTCTACGATCGTTATCTTGATAGGTATCTTCATCCACAACCATACTGACTAGATCGTTCGTCAACTGACAACGCCTTAACCAACCACCATCACCACCACGGCGATTAGTTTTACCAGCCACTAAAATTGGAACGTCAGTAAAACCCGTTAAGGGGGTGGTGACGCTACATTGATATTCCACATCTCTAATGCTATTGCTATTGAAAAAAGTTTGTGAATTTCCAAAGTGATAATTGAGGTCCTCACCGTTTAATATCAAGGCGCCTGAACCAGAAGCAACGGTCAAATAAGCGATGGTCTCATTCTGTAAATTACCATTACTTAGACCTGCAGGCTGGCACTCCGCACTGTTATTCCTCACTTCCGAAGTATCCATTGCTAACTGAATGCCAGTATTATTAAATTGGGAAGTGCTGGTTAACCAGCAATCATTATTACTTGTTTGCATTTGGTTCAGTAAAACGTCTTGCGATGCGTCCATTGTCACGCTGGTATAATTATTATTCGCCCCAATAAGCGCTAAATCATATTCGACCGAACCTGCGATAAGTTGCGTTCCATTTGATAGGTCATGTGTTCCAGGAGTCACAGCAACCCAATGCACTTCTGGCATATCTGCGCTAGAAACTATATTCCCTGGTGGTTCTTGCCTTGCCCATGTAAAGCCTGTTTCGCTGATATTTGACAAAAAAGCACTTTGGGGGCCATCAGTGGAGAGTGGATTGGTTTCAGAAATCGTCGGCATGATAAACACAAGCGGTGTTACGCCCGCAGGAAAGGCATCATCAAAAGCCACAGAAGTCGACGTTGCTTTGCCATATTGGATGTGGAAAGGTATGACAGGTTCAACAGGCTCATTAATTTGGCCGTCGCTATTCATGACAAGGTATTTAGATGTCACTCTGCCATTAATAGCACCAGAGTTTATGGTAATCCTCTCGTCACTATACACATTGGCATTTATCGTTGCTGGAATGGATGTACCATTCACATTTTGATTGTTTAAGGTTAAATTGTTATAGGCAATAACTTGCACTCCAGCTTCTGCAAGAGAATTAATTGTACCGCCGTTAATTTGTGAGCTCGTGCCAATAAATATTCTTACTCGTCCAGTCGTTTCTATTTTACTAGGCGCATCAAGTTGAAGGGAGTTAATCCAATAATCCCCTTCGGGAAACTTCAGTATTGACCCACTACCCGCTCGTATTGCATTAAATCGATATTCATCATTATCAGAAGAAAATGTCACCGTACAATCAGAAAAAAGGCTTAAAGAATTAAACTGAGTATCACCGTTATCTCCCAGCGATATTTGATCGCCAGAATTACAAAAACCAATACTACCAGCTGAGCCATCACTACTTTCAAAGGCCTGATTACCATTCATTTTTAGACCGCGAATAGAAGCGCCAGTAATAGTACACAGCCTATCACCTCCTGTAGCAGTATCGCAGCTATCAGTAGGTAAGCCATTGTTAGTATTTATGGAGCAATAAGATAAATCATCGCCATTTGTGCCACTAATTCTTGAACCAGGATATATTGTCAGCTGCGGATTATTAATAGAGTTACAGGCACTGTTATTGTCATTGTGATGTCCTTGAGCCACCGCTGCAAAAATAACGGATTCATCAATCTCATCAAATGAAGCCGCACTAAATGACATAGCTGTAGCCATTAACAGCGTTATTAGTTTTATAGTTGTCAGGTATCGATTAATCCCCACGTGCTTCTACCTCCACTTGGCGATTGACTCTTAAACAATTGCTCGTAGCTGCATTTCCAGCACAATCTCCAGTTTCACACACTGCATTACTGGTTATTTGATACTGCGTAACTCCATCTACACTAATAGGGTTACAGGTCACGGCGACAGTGCAACCATGAAAACCTACTGAACTAGGTGGAGTCCAAGTGGAAGTCGCACTACAAACACCCACAGCACCTGACAGCGGAAATAATTTAGCTAACTCAGCATCTGCAGCGCTATTGGCACTAAAAAGCGCTCGAGCTCCCCACACTTCAACATTGACTGACTCATCACCATCTTCCAGCATTCGAATTAAGGTACCCGCGAGTAAAAACATCACAATCAGCACAAATACGGCAATCACCAGCGCACTACCTTGTTGCTTACGCAGCCTAGTATTCATGTGACAATCTTTTAGTGATGAGTGATTAAGGTACATTGGTCACCTGCACTTGATGCTGATACTTGAAGGTTTCACCATTAACACTAAAGCGAGGCTCAAGGTGCACAATTGAGTTGGTCATTAAGTTTTGTTCTGTCACTTTAATTGCAGGTTCTGTAAGTAAACTATTAGTAATATTTTCAGCCATTAACACACCAGTACCCATATTCGATGGCACTGGCTGGCTTATTATGTAGCCATAATTTGAATAACGATACAAACTCACTTCAGATGAGCCTACTGGGCTTTCAAAACAATAACTAATCGGTTGATTAGCAAAGTAAATCCGCTTAATTGGGGACTGTTCAGCAAACTGAACTGAATTAGTAAATGTCAGGGTCATTCTATCCGCTGCTGAAGTGGCACTTTGCACCTCAAAGCGCTTATTTCTTGATGCTTGATAAATATCATTAACACCGCCAATACTTTCATTAGCAAGAGGATATACAATCGCAAACATGCCATTGTTAACAGTAATATTATTATCAACAATGGTGCCAGTACTCGAAGCAGAATCAGGATAAATAGGTAGTTCAAGATAACTACTACTGGCTTCTATTGGAAGCATCTCAATGCATTGAAAGATGCCTAAACTAGCTGTTCGGAGTCGGACACTATTTGGCACAGAATGTCGAATGTCACGGGTCATTCGCTCTACAGCAAAGCGGCTTTGGCCTAGAACTTGATCAACAGAACTAGATTCAACAAAAATACGCGTACCAAATATAACAAAACTGCTTACACCCACTATCAGAATGCCAAGAATGATAATCACAGTGACCATTTCAACTAACGTAAAGCCAGCTTGTTGCAAACCTCTTTTACTTTTCATTAATAGTTACTCCTTACCGCTTGGTAAGTAATAACTTCCCCTGAAGGTGTAGTTACATCTATGGTGATAAGCTTTTGCGCTTGGCCATTTAGGTAAGCAATTGTGACTTCCATGCCATAGTTAATATAAACATCAGCGTAGGTTTGAGTGGAATCAAGCATCAGATCTGTAATATTTAATTGGTGATAATCATCTACATCATTAAAATCATTTCGGCCTTCGCCATCAACTCCAAAATCACCTTCATCTGTACAATTCGCCCCGGGATTTAATGGTGAAGTAGAGTTACAAGCAGGGATACCACCATTAGCATTAGTATTTTCATCATAACGTTTGCCCCAAATTTCATTCATAACCGAATGCGCTAATTCAGCAGAGCGAACTCGAGATAATGTCTCAACAGCTCTATCAGCTTGAGGTAATAACATTGACGTAAGCATCACTATTGCAATGCTTAATACCAGCATGCCAATAACAAGTTCGATTAAGGTAAAACCACCCTGTGAGTTTTTAATCACGCTGTTATGAAGAGATTTTACTAATAGGTTTCTTGAGGAAGATAAATTATAAAGCATGCACATACCCCTCAGACTCCATCGCAATATTGAGCGTTTCATCTGCTTTTACGACAAAGCACGCCCCATTGCAGCCAAGGTTAGCTCGACCTAGATTGTCAAAATCCATAGTAAAATCAGTATTACCATTACTTGCTAGCTCGATGATTGCACCACTACTAAAATCTTGTTTCACTTCAGTTCGAATAAGCTGTGCATCAATACAACCTGCAAAGACGTTATTAATATTATGTTGATAAGTGCTGAGTTGGTAACCATCTGAAAAAACACTAATACGATAACAACGGTCACTGTTATTTAATGCTTTTATTTGAACGTGTCTAAGCTCACTGATAAATTCATTTCGAAGAGCATGGGCACTATAGCTTGATTCAGGTAATAATTTAGGCAAAACAAACACAGCGATAATCCCTACTATTAAAATAGTAGTAACAAGTTCAATTAAGCTAAAGCCTTTTTGATGAGTTATCTTGTTAATAAAAACCATTAAGCTGGACACACCTACCTTTCACATTTATCCATAGATAGTATGGCAAAAATTACTATAAACGTCTTGATATCATTTATAAAAAATATCATTTACGTTCTAGTAATTTAGTTAGAATCAATTTGATTAAAAATCTATTTAAAAAAGGCAATAAAAAAGGCCTGCAAGCAGACCTTTTTATACAAGACTATTTTAACAATCAGATGCCGTTGGCATAGGCAAGAAACCACTATTACCATCAGATACCCCACTCTGGAATGTTGGAGTACTGCCTTCTGTTTGAGCCTCAGTATATTCAATATAGCAAGTGTCTGGCGCACCTACTTGCTGAATTTTCACTGTGCCGTCAGTATCTGTAATATCCCAATCATCAGTAGACATATCTACAGCTTTGATTAGTTCATCAGCATCACCTTCAACATAACCAAAGCGAGTTACTACTGGAGTTGCTGCGCCAATATCAACCGAGCCCCTGTCAGTAGTAGCCCCTTTCTTTTCTTCTCCAGCAAGCGCTGCTTTTGAATACACTAAGCTATTCGCACTTTGAATTGCCGCTTTAGCACCTTGAAGCGTAGATACGCGAGCATCACCTTGAAGGTTAATAAATTTAGGTGCAGCTGTTACCGCTAAAATACCTAAAATGATGATAACCACAACTAACTCAATTAACGTAAAACCTTGCTGTTTTTGCATTTGAAAACCTTCATTAAAATAGAACAACTACAGCCCGTATGAAACAATATATATTGTTCACGAGCTTATTCCTTTATCACAACAATTTTATCACCATTCAATATTAGCTGCGTGTTACCCAAAGCACATAAAGGCTTTTAAAACTGATATTTAGCCACAAAAAAACCCGCACTAAGCGGGCTTTTTTTGATTTCAGTAACCTTTAGCAATCAGAAGCATCTGGCATTGCTGAATACACTGGAACTGAAGATGCTGTTGCCGCTGTATAAGTAAAAGAACATGTAGAAGGTGCACCCACTTGCCAAAAGGCAAAAGTTCCATTACTTTCATCAAAAATCCATTCTGTAGTAAGTGCACTATCTGATGGATCATCATTATCAGCTACACTAATTTCGAGAGCATTTTGAAAGTTAGCAACTAGAGGGGTCATATAACCATAATCCGTTGTAACGTCTACATTTGTAGGAGGAAGAGCATCTGCATCACCAGAAATAGTAACTGTTTCTCCTGTTCCTTGTTCTTGTCCTGCTAAAGCAGCTTTAGAGTAAACTAATGTATTTGCCCCTTGAATAGCACCTTTTAAGCCTTGTAGGGC
This sequence comes from Shewanella sp. 2_MG-2023, assembly GCF_030548905.1. Lineage (NCBI taxonomy): Bacteria > Pseudomonadati > Pseudomonadota > Gammaproteobacteria > Alteromonadales > Shewanellaceae > Shewanella > Shewanella sp. 2_MG-2023. The sequence continues at coordinate 57,802 of NZ_JAUOSO010000004.1, read as the reverse complement.
TGAAACTCGTGCATCCCCTTGAAGGTTAATAAATTTAGGCGCAGCAGTAACAGCTAAAATACCAAGAATGATAATAACTACCACTAGCTCAATTAATGTAAAACCTTGTTGCTTCTGTTTGATTTGCATAATGTCGACCCTTTATTGAAAACAAAATATGTGAATTTTGTACATCTGTTTATTTAATTGTTTATTACAATTCCACTCAATATTCCATATTTTGTGGTAATTTTTTAAAGCTTAAGCCTCTGCAATTAATGCAGCTTTCACTTATTACTCGTAATTAGTCGTTACTGAAACTAAGTACTTGTCCTGTGCCTGGGTTGTATGTCACTCCTTTAGCACCACTTGTCGTTAAATCTGGGGCTGGAGATGGTACACCGGTAGTCTGATCTAACGTAAGTGAAGCTACTTGGTGATAGACACACAAATCAATCCCAGTCACTGTCGTACCGTCAATAGATGTAGGTGAACCACCGATACCATCTTGAGCTCGAACGGTATAACGTTGATCGCGGGCGTCATCAGTATAAATTACATTACGTGGAGCACTTTGCAGCACGTTATCGAAAACTTCCTGACAAGTGTCATCACTCATCGAAGTCGCATCTGTATTTGATGTACCTGTTGGAAAGCCAAAACGCGTATCTAACGAAACAACAGTACCATCTAAAATTACCGACGTATTACGACGACCATCCACTTCCCATTGTGCTCTAACGAACCCAACAGCCGTAGCAAGTCCACCAGCAACGCCATCAACACTGGCATTTTGCGCATCTTCAGTGACATTCAAAAAGCGTGGAATTGCAGTCGCAGCTAATAAACCAAGGATCACGATAACAATCACTAATTCGATTAACGAAAAGCCTTGCTGTTTTAATTTCATAATAAGTTACCTATTTTACGCCTTACATTTGTCAGACCGTAATTACAGTCGTAAGACCATTGTTACCTAGCTAAAGCTATCCTGTAAATAAATTTTAGCACCATTTATACATTTAAACATTTGTATTAGTTAAATATTAGCTCTTGCTATCAATAAAAATCACTCTTCCTGATATACCTTGATAGCTAATACTGCCACTTTGCTCTGTCGAAAAACGACAAATTTTTGTCTCATTTTGATATGAAACCGCAGCTTTTAAATCATGCAAATCACTTGCCATTAACTGTTGCCATAACTCTTTGCAGCCTTTCGAAGATGGCTCATTAAGTTGCGGCCAGCCTTGCTTTGACATCTTTATAATATTTGAACTGGTGCCAAGGCTATCTGTTTCAAGCTGTTTATTGCCTAAACCAACAGTAATATTCTCCCAGTTCAGCTTGAGCGAATCAGGTCTCCCCTGATTGAGCCATTGGCTCTTTACCATCGCTAGCACGTACAACATACGGCTATGCTCTAGCTCTAAACTTTTAGTGCCAATACTGTCCACACTAGAAAAATGCTTAGTGCTAATCACAGCCATTACCACCAAGACTAATGTCAGCGTAATAATACGTGCATACGTCTTCAGTAGATCGTTTTCTGACTTCTGTTGTTTTCGCATTATGCAATCAACTCAGATTTGTTAATTGCTAACTGCAATGTAGACAACTGCTTACTTTCAAAGTTCAGCATGCTCGTTACCCTTTAACCACATTGAGCATATCCCACATTGGCAAGTAAATCCCCAAGGCTAGAATGAGCACAATACAAGCCACAAATCCGATTAAAATAGGCTCTAGTTTGGCGGTTAAATTTTTAAGGTCGTAATCCACTTCGCCTTCATAGAAATCTGCTGCATCATTAAGTAGTTGATCGATCTGGCCTGTCTCTTCACCCACTGCCACCATTTGCAGCACTAATGGAGTAAACAGACCGCTTTGGTTTGACACCCTAAGCATTGACTCACCCGACTCTATTCCTCGCCTCATCGCAACAATCCGATCATGCATATAACTATTATCCACGGCATCTGCAACTAGACTTAACGCTTGAGTCATGGGTACACCTGCACCCAACATCATCGAAAAACTGCGGCAATAACGTGAGAGTGTCGAGCGTTCTATAATCGACCCCACTGCTGGGATATGTAGCTTCCACTTATCCCATTGACGTTCACCCTTTTCGGTATGATGCCAATATCGTATGCCAACAATTGCTCCTACGAGTGCGACTAGCATGACATGCCAATAATTGACAAATAAGCTCGATGTCGTCATTAACAATTTAGTTGCCCATGGTAAATCAGCACCGAAGCGAGAAAACATATCGGCAAACTTAGGGATCACCATGATATTCAATATCACCATCGCAATCGTAATGGCGATGAGTACGAAAATTGGATAGCGCATGGCAGACTTAATGCGTCTGCGTGTTTCTTGTTCACGCTCGATATAACCAGAAAGCTGGATAAAAGCATCTTCCAACTTACCGGTATTCTCACCCACATGAACCATTGAAATAAACAATGAATCAAACACATCTTGATGCTGGTTCATTGCAGCCGACAGAGGGCGACCCGATGTCAATTGTTCAGATATATCATTCAACGCATCTTTCATTCGTTGTGAATGCGTTGTTTCTGCAAGACCTGCGATAGCACGCAAAATGGGAATACCTGAGCGAGTCAATGAGTACATTTGTCGAGTGAAAATTTGTAACTCTTCTAACGACACTTTACTCGCGAAAATACTGCCAAGCTTAAAAGGTTGAGATTGTTTCACTTCACGCAGTTCGAGAGGAATGATGCCGCGAGACATTAACGCATCAGCCGCACTACTTTCATTAGCTGAATCAATAAACGCTTCAACTGATGCGCCTTGATTATTTCGTCCTCGATACTGGTAAGTCGGCATGATTACACCCCAGTTCCACTATTACTGGACATCGCTTCTGCACCAGGTATTTCGCTGACGTCTTCAACTAATTTAGCCACTTCTTCAATGGTAGTCATACCATTGTATAAATACTCAAATGCTGAATCAGCTAATGGCACAAACGTCGGGCTTTGTTTCGCCGCATGAGCAAAATCTTGTGGATTACCCGTACGCATGGCATCAACCATGGCTTCATCAAGCTCTAAAATTTCAAAAATACCAATACGGCCACGATAACCAGAGCCATTACAACTTTGACAACCAGTGCCTATTTTGTAGGTTGCAGCAGTGAAGTCTTTTTTGGCGACAGAATTAATCCAAGCCAATTCAGCTGAATTGGGTTGGTGACTTGTCATGCAGTTCGGACATACCCGTCGAACTAATCGCTGGGCAATAATCACCCGTAGCGCGCTTGCGACAAGATAACTCGCTGCGCCCATATCAAGTAAACGCAATGCACTGGTAATGGCGTCATTGGTATGCAGAGTCGATAATACAAAGTGACCCGTTAATGCGCCTCGAAGACCAATTTCAACTGTTTCTTGGTCACGCATCTCACCTACCATGATGATGTCGGGATCTTGACGTAAGGTGGTTCGCAGTACATTCGAGAAATTTAAACCAATTTTATGGTTAACTTGCACTTGGTTAATACGTGGCAGTTGATACTCGACCGGATCTTCAACCGTAATAATCTTGGTGTCTGGCTTATTGAGCTCGCTCAAAATACCGTACAAAGTCGTGGTTTTACCGCTACCTGTAGGTCCTGTCACTAGCAACATACCGTGAGGGCGCTTAATTTGTTTACGAATTCGCTGCAGGATATGATCTGGCATACCTGTTTCATTCAATGTCAATAAACCCGCGGATTGATCGAGTAAACGCATTACCACCGATTCACCATGATATATCGGCATCGTCGACATACGAATATCGATTTTATGACCTTTAATTTCAATATGAAAACGACCATCTTGCGGCATACGTTTTTCTGAAATATCCAATCCAGCCATCAGCTTTAATCTTAATACTAACGCCGAGGCAATATTGACTTCATCAAGGGTGTTCTCATGCAGCTGACCATCAATACGTTGACGGATCCGCAGTACTTTTTCACCCGGTTCAATATGAATATCCGAAGCCCGCATTTGCACTGCATCTTCAAAAATAGATTGCAGTAGCTTAACGACTGTCGTTTCATTGTCGCTATCACTGTCAGTAATACTCGCCAAATCAAACATGTCATCAGCGGCGTACTCTTCTTCTAATTCACCCGCAATTTTGGCAATTTCACCCGTACGGCGATACAAATTATCGAACGCATCTAATAGTTGCTGTTCAGGGGTAACCGCAATGGTAATTTTTTTAGGCGCGACAAAGACTTCTAAGTTATCGATGGCTTGTAAGTCAGCAGGGTCACTCATCGCCAATGTAACCGTATCAGCGGTGGCTTCAACCACTAAAGCACGATAACGGCGAGCTTGTACTTCAGGAATAAGGTTAACGACTTCAGTCGGTATCGACAGTCGACTAATGTCTAAATAAGGTAAGTTTAACTGCTGAGATAAGAACTTCAGTAACTGATCTTCAGTAATACAATTCAAATCAATCAAGGTACGACCAAGCTTTTTACCTGAATTACGCTGTTCAGAAAGGGCTTGGGTTAACTGATCGTCAGTAATAATGTGTTCTTGAACGAGAAGATCGCCTAAACGCATTTTCAATTTTGGTTTCATTGGCTACCTCCAAGTTGAATTAATCGTTGTTCTATATAAGTCATAGCGCCAGTTGACAGTCCTCGATAAGACAAAGCTTTTGTATATGCATCTGCAGCTTGCGAATATTGCTGCTGCGAATCTAGCGCGTAGGCCAATCCCATCCACCAGCGTGCTTGAGACGGCTCAATGGTTATCAGCGAGCGATATGCTGACTCAGCCAGTTCATAACGGCTATTCTTTTGGGCAATATCACTTTGTAAAATCCATTTATCTCTAGCCCAGTCGCTGTTATCACTGATAGCTTCTAGTGTATCTAGTGCTTTCATAGGGCTAAATGAAGCATTTTCAACCTTCGCTTTTAAAATGGCCAATTCAATTTCCTCAGGAAATTGTTGCACCCCTTGAGCTAAAATTTGTTCTGCGCGGCCTAAGTTATTCAACGCATAATACAAAGACGCTAATTGCTTTCTGGCCTGATGCATTGAAGGCTCAAGTATTAGTGCTTCATAGTAATACTTTACTGCTTTATCTATTTTCTGTTGCTGCTCAGCGACCTCAGCAATTTCAAATTTCTTTTGCGCTAACTCAGCATCTGTCAGTATCACTTCCTTTACCGCCATGACACCTTTATTACTGCTTGTTGTTGCAGCATTCGTGTTAGAGACAATAGCTTGTTCTGCTTTAGAGGACTTAGCAGCGCGGCTGTTACTCCCCACATCGGCCTTCACATCTTCAACGATTGTTGAGGTACGTGTATTCTGCGCAAACCTGACTTTCACCGAACCGTTATCTTTATCATCCAACGAGGGTGCTAATGTGTCTTTTACAGTGACCGAAGTATTTTTTGAATCAACTTTTACCACGGATTTATTCGCCTGTGGTTCAGCTTCTACCGCTACAGTTTGCAAATTCTGAGCTCTTGCTAAATCAGTTTCAGCGACATCTGCGCTCACCTCAGACTCTTCGTTAAAGTCATTGTCAGATTTAGCTAAGCTATTAGCTGTTTTATTAATTTCAACGCTATGGCTTTCGCTATGGCTTTCATTGTCTGTTATTGGGTCTGTTATTGAGTCAGGTAGATCGTCACTAGTGAGCGTAACTTCATCGACTAAACCTGCAATGAGCGGCTGTTCAGCTTCTTCTTGTGTTGCTTCAGTCAGCGGTTGTAAGTTTTTTAGCTGCACGCCTTGACGATAAAACATAAACCCAATCAGGAATACAGCAATGAACATGACAATCGACATATACATCCCTTTTCGGGATGACTGCTCATCGGATGGATTAGCTTCTACTTGGCTAGTAAACTGCAGCTCCGGTTTCACAAAGCCAGAATCGGACGTTTCTCCCGTCGTTGATGCCGAGTGTTGCTTTTGTTTATCAAGGTCTTTTAAAACTTTATTAATAACGCTCATATTGACTCTCTTAACGTCGATAACCAGTCAGTATTAGTAACCCATAACATGACCAGTGAAGCGCCTATGATTAATAAAATGTATAACCATCCTCTATTTTGCACTGATGTCGGCAGTGGCTCTGCATCCTCTGTATCGACAATGGCTGCTTTACAATGCTTAGTGAGTACTTTATTACCGCCTTCAGCAAAACAAAGTAATAAGGCTTTATTAACGATCACATTCACCAAGCGTGGGATGCCTCGCGCGGCACTTGAAATCAACTTGATATCTTTATCGCTAAACAGTGCTTTGCCACGATAGCCTGCAATAGACAGGCGATAATCAACATACGCTTGGATCTCATCCCACAACAAAGGGCGTAAGCTATAGCTAAAAGTAATCCGCTGTTTTAATTGACGTAATTGACTGTCTTGCAACCTATTATCTAATTCAGGTTGACCAAACAACACCACTTGAATCAATTTAGCGCTTTCAGTTTCTAGGTTAGTAAACAGTCTTAATGTTTCTAAACTCTTATTGGGTAGAGCTTGGGCCTCATCCAACACTAAAATCACTTTTAACCCTTGGCGATTAAGCTCTAGTAAACGGTTTTGAATTAATCCAGTTAATTGCTGCTGGTTAATATTATCTTGTAACGAAATCCCTAATTCTGTCGCTAATGCCCAACGTAATTCATCAGGATTTAGATATGGATTAGGAACATAAGCACATTGATAATTATCGGGTAACTCATTCAGTAGCTTACGGCAGATAAGGGTTTTTCCTGTCCCTACTTCACCGGTTACTTTTATAAAGCCTTCGCCATTTTCGATTGCTGTTTGCAATACCTGTAATGCCTCAACATGAGGCGTTAACCCAAAAAAGAACTGCGTATTTGGGGTTAATGTAAACGGTAATTGATTTAGACCAAAATGCTGTTGGTACATGGCAATCCTTAACGGTACTAACCGTTACTCCTGCTCGGGGTACCAACGGTCTAGTAAATCTTTAGAGCGTTGTAATTCATTACTCCAGGTATCAGCACCTACCACTGTCGGCTTTAGCATGATGATAAGTTCTGTTTTAACCGTCGATTTACTGCGATTGGTAAAGGCTTCTCCCATAAATGGAATGTCACCTAACAATGGTACTTTTGATACCACTTCAATATTTTCGCTCTTCATTAAGCCACCGATCACCACAACATCACCTGAAGACGCTTTAATCACAGTGTCAGACTCACGAATTTCACTTTGTGCCAACGGTAATTCAAGGCTAGAGCCACTGACTTTAATTTCTTTAATTTGTTCTGATACATCAATCACTGATGGGTGCACATGAAGTAATACATTGCCGTCAGCATCAATTTGCGGCGTCACATCTAATGCAATACCTGAAAAGAAAGGGGTTAACTCCACTTGAGGAGTGGTGACTGGAGTTGTGCCAGCTACAGTAGTTGACGATACGTCAGTGACAAAATACTCATCGTTGCCCACTTTAATAACCGCTTTTTGGTTATTAGATGCGGTAACACGAGGGCTCGAAAGCACGTCAACATCACCTTGGGTATCTAGCAAGCTAATCATGGTGCTGAAATCGGTGCCAGTTAAACTAATTGACGTCACACCACCAATTACATTCGTAATTGAATCGCTTAAACCCGAACCGGGAGAAGTACCAAAGTTAATATCTGTGCTGCCAGCATGGCCTAAAACGTTATCCCATTGAATACCTTGCTGATAGCCATCAGATAGAGTCACCTCTAAGATTTTAGCTTCTAAAATAACTTGGCGCTGAAGATGCGTTTCAGCCTTGGTTAAAAAGGTACTTACTTGACGTAACTCATCAGGATAAGCCCTAACAGTGACTAAGCCCGCTTGCGGGGTAACTACCACTTGGCGTCCACCACCTGTATTACCGATAATAGACACTAAGGTTTTTTCTAGCTCACCCCAAAAGTTAGTTTTGGTTGTTGAGCGAATGAAAGTGCCATTGGTGTTATCAGTATTGTCATTATTGCTACTGCTATTGGAGTTATTACTGCTATTTGAGCTGCTGCTATTTGAGGAATTGTTATTCGAGTTCGAATTTGAGTTGTCATTACCGTCAGAAATACGCCCTGAGCTGACCGAAGTCAACGATAGCCCTTCACGCTCCATATACAAGTAATTTAGAGGGTAAGTTTCTGTGCGCATCCCTGATGGGAAAATACGCAAAATACGCCCTTCTCGGCTTACCTCATATCCATAAATATCTTCAACAACTTTAATCACTTCAGAGAGTGTTACACCATTAAGAGAAATTGAAATGGTGCCACTCACATCAGGATGGACGGCAACACTTAACGGCGTGCCCTGAACTAAACTTGGGAAAAATACTTTTGCCTCAACATCGTTCGCTGAAACGTCAAAACGGCGCTCTTTTGGCAATGTTGGACTTGTGCTGCCTAACAAGCTTGAACCATTGAGCTCACGCTGAACATCTTCAGGCATTTGCGCAGGTGGAGGAATGATATTTTTCGCTGTTTCTGCTTCAGCCAATGATTGACTTAATTCAGATTTAGCCGTCGTAGGATCTGGTCTATCTGTAGTTTGACAACCAAGTAAACAAAGAGATAGCAGAGGGGTCACATATTTGATTAAATTCATTATTATTTTTGTCCTATCGCTCTGTTATCGATTGAAATAGTTTAAGTTTTCTTCCGTCAGATAAATTGACATAACTCTTTCCGATATATTCAATTCTTATCCCATCAATGCGGTCACCAACAAATACAATCTTATTATTAATGACGGCATGTGGCTTGGCGCTATTTACAATGCTATTAAGTACTAATGAATCTGCTCGTTCGCTATTACTGGAAACAGTGACATACCCTTGCCCAGGTAAGGTCGGATCCCTTAACACTTTGGCATCAGCAACCTGACTCACCGCAGTTAGACCTAATACAAGGAGTATAAACATCGGTTTATTCTGCAACACTGATAAACTCCTTATTAATACTCAAGGTATAAAGTTCAATTTCAACCGTCGCATTTGGATGTTCGTCAACGTTGTAGTTAAGGCGTTTCCAATATAACTTATCTGGCATATCTTCAATTGCTTCAACAAATTTTAGAATTGAAAAATAGCTGCCTTCTAAGGTCAATTTAATACCGTGACTGTAGAGGTTCATTTTGTGTTCTTCACCCACCTGTAGTAGAGGTGTCGGTGCGATAGAAGCAAACGATTGTAATTTTACCCCTTGAACATGCCCTAATAGATTTGTGAGTACTGTCGGCATATAACTCGCTGGAACCATTGAAACCATTTGCGCATCTAAATCAGCATCAATTAATTGAGTTTGTTGTTCAATATGGCTTAAACGATTACGAAAATCAGTATTAGGATCCATCGCTAAACGTTGCTGATATAAATCAATTTGTTGTTTTGAAACGTTATTTTCCGCTTCAATTTGGACAAGCTGTCTTGAAAGTTTTTGTCTTTCTTTAAATACGCTCTCAACGGGTAGATAAACGACCATGCCAATAAGTACTAGCACTGCAACAGTAATGAGTACACGCTCTCGCTGGCTTAGCACATCGAACTTGGATTCTAATTGTTGCCAAAATTGTTTCATTGTTTAGCCTCCACTTCAGGAGTGCTAGATAATTTAAAGGCTAACGGTTGCGATTCACCACGGTTCATCGTCATGGTCGAAAAAGCATAGCCTTTGAGCGTTTCTGTATGCTTTAAAGCCTCAACCCACTTAGGGATACTTTGGGGTTTAGAACCAAAGCCTTCAAACTCAAATCGCTGTTCGTTTACTGCGATGTGACTAAGCCATACAGAGCCATCTGAAACACTCGCCAAATCAGTCAACAAACTTGAATAGCCGCGACTGATGACATTATCTCTTTGGTTTATTTCAGTAGATAATAGTTTTTTCAATTCTAAACGCTGCTGCTCTAATTCGACTCTTGCAACCAGGTCTGGCTCTGGAACACGCGCAGAAACTTGTAATTCTAGTTGCTGCTTTTGCGTATCTAACTGCTGTTTTTCTGTTGATACCTTAGCCCTGTCAGCTTCCACATTCGAAACCAACCAATAGCCAAGCATCCAACTCACAAAGCTGACAACAAGTAATCCCGCCACCATCATCATCATTCGTTGAAATGACAGCCTTAATTTTGCAGGCAGTAAGTCAGCGCTATATAAGTTAATTGTGGTTTTTATCACGCAGCACCTCGCGTTAACGCTTTGAAAGCCATCATGGCTAGATGCTCAGTCACCGACTCATGGTCAGTGGTACTGACTTTTTGATTAAAATTCTGCGCCACTAATGGCACCAATGCTTGAGATTCACCGCCGATTAATAAATCAATAGAACCGACAGGCGCTTGCCTTAATTGGCTTTCGAAATAGTCCATTGAACGTTGAATTTCGAGACTTAAATTATCAGCTAAACCATATTGTAAGTCGGCGGCAGTGGCTTTATCGATTTGAGCAAAACCTCTCACTCGACGCTGCATGAATAATTCACCTTCTCTAACCACTGTTAGCAATAAATCATGTTCAGGTACGTGACTTACCACCATATGGGTTGAAGCATCATCAAACAGCAACGGCATTGCTAGTTCTTCAATGCTAATACCTTCAATGGTAAAACCATGTTGTTCGCAAGCTTGAGCCAATGTAGACAATTGCATTTTATTTGCGACAACGACATTAATTTTGCCAGTGGTTGTCAGCGATGATTCAAAGTAATCCAATTGAATATTGGTCACAGGCTCTGTCGCTAAGTCTTTTACCGACCATAATAATGCCTGGCTTAACTCATTGGCTTCTACATTGGGTTTATCTGCCACAATCAATTGATAAAACGATTCACCCAATACAATTTTCAGCTTTGCATGACCGAAAATATCTTTTATCTCGGCAAATGCTTCTGTCCAATTCTCACCATTAAAGGCAATTTTTTTAGTAATCCCTGATATATACGACTTTGTTTGATTTTGAGTTTCAAGATCAGAATCTTGCTCATCCTCAGTGTTAATTTCGCCTTGATATACACAGATCGAGTCCGCACTGATATACAACCCAAGTTCAGTAGATGCTTGAGTTTGGCGCCAGAATGTCAACTTACTTAAAAAACCATTTTTCATTCAAAAACCTGTGCCTTGATAATCAGCGAAGATACGATATAAAAATAAAAAATATCCGCTATAAAAATGTAACGATGACGCTTTCACTTAAACCAGATACACCAACAAGTGTGTAACAGAAAGAACAGTTAGCATTAAAAAGCATGTCAAAAAAATATCGTATGACATATTAACCGCTAATCACTTAATTTTATAGAAAAATAACAGCAATGAAAGTGTATACACTTAAGATAGAATGTTATTTGTTAATTCTCAAGATCCAAAGCCACAACAAGGTCACAACCTGACACACTATTAAGTTATTAAGTTATTAAGTTGTATAAATTGACGCGGTAGATGATTAATACAAATCTTGTACCAATCCAGTATTAGATTTGCATTTAAAGGTAAGCAGGATAGGAAGTTTATTGGTTAAAGTAATCGCCTTGAGCTGCACTTACGCCTAAAATCTTCAAGGTTTGCCAGTCTTCAAAACGACTCACACCTTCAGCAAAAACCTGCACTTCAGCGCGATATAACCCCCCAATGAGGCTTCTAATAAATAGTTGGTTTTCGGATTTCAGATGGATTTGATGAATAATAGAGCGGTGCAATTTGACTAAGTCAAAGTGACACTCTTGAATGTAATGCGTGCCAACCACTTGCAGCCCAACATGATCAACACATAGCCTCGCTCCTATTTTGCGAAGCAAATTCAAATTTTCCATCAAATCTTGTTGATGCTTAACCACAATATCTTCTGATACCTCAAATATCAGCCGCGAGGCAAGATGTCGCTGTTCCATTAACGTGGTTCTTAACCAACGAATGAAAGCTCGACTGGTTAACGAGTCATAACTCAAATTGATACTAAAGCTGTCTTTGTTGTGTGCCATAAGCTCAAATAGCACGGTTTCAATCAACTGCCTTTCAATTTGCGGCATTAAGCCACACTTATTGGCCATAGGGATAAACAATGTCGCCCTAATTTCGTTACCTTGATTATCAATCGCTCGGCTAAATACTTCTTTATGGCAAGCATGGCCATCACTGTCGATAACATTCTCAGTTATCGCTACAAAGCGACGGTTAACTAAAGTGTTTTCTAAAAAACTTCTCCAGCGAACAGAGCCCTTGGCAATCTCTTTATCCACTGCGCCTTTATCGTACATAAACCAATTATTGGTCCGTTGTAGTTGCGCAGCTTTAAGCGCCATATCGACTTCTTCAAGCACCTGTTCCTGCATGTCGCCAGCTTTATAAAATGCAGCACCTAAATGAACATAATTATCTTGTGTATCAGATTGGTTTTTTAGTTGGCTAATACCTAATTTTAGCAGTTTGTTCGCTAAGGTATCAGCTTCAGCTAACGAGGCTTGAGGCACGACTATTGCGAACTGATTAAAGTCATAACGAGCGAAAACAACATCCTCATAAGGTTGCAGTAATGTACTGATGGCTTGAACTAAATCATTCAATTGTTCATTGATAACTTCATCCCCCTCTTGCTGTTGCAATAGGTCTAAGTCATCAAAGTTAATTAGCATCACAGCACCATGGGCAATCATACAGTTGTGATGGGTTAAGGCTTCAAGCCTATTTTCAAAAAAAATGCGATTGCCAATGCGGGTGCTAGGGTCTAAAAAGGTTTTTGAGCGAATAAACTGATCAAAGCGTCCACGCTCTTTTTGCGCATCTTGTAATTGCTCTAACAATTTGGTCATTGCACGATTAATTAATCTCGGTCGGCCATTACCCGCCGCACTTAACGCCTCGGCATGTTTACCATCTAGAACCAGTTTACTGCGCTGCGCTATCTGCTCAATTCCATCCAATTCATGTGTAAACCATCTCAATCCATAACGAACAAAAAGCCCAATAGCCACAAGTGATACAAGTATAATTAAGAGTTCATACCAACCTAATTGATGCAATAAATACGGTTGCGGCAACTTAAGTTCCATTGCTGTATCCGCTTTGGGATCAATAATGTGCTTGTATATGGTGGGATTGTTTTGCGGTGTTGGCGAGTAATACTCAAATACGATGTCATCGCCTTGAGTTAGCTTGAAACTGTTTGCGTTGTAAGCAATTAAAATCGGAGGTAGCCAAGCGTGTAAATCCCAATGACTATCGGGTTGGTAATGTTGTACCAGCATCGTCTCTAACTGGGTCACTTTTTGCTGTTGAAATTTGTATGTCAGTTGAACAAAGCTAACTAATGCACCAATAAAGAAAATAGCACCAACCGCAGTCAATGATAACAACCAAAAACTGGTTAACTTTGTAGTCAAAATTTTGGTTAACTTCATTTATCGGCGTCCTGCTATAAGCGCAATTCGATCTATCATATTTAACGATTGGTTAGCGATAACATCCACTTAACTGAGATTGATTATTCAGTAGCAGCTAGTAAAACGCAAACTCTATCTGTTTTAGATTAATTGTAGATACAAAAAAAGGGCTAACGCCCTTTTCTCTCACTGTGCCGTGCTATTACTTATAGCTTATATTCAGTAGGAACAGTATTGAGCACTGCGACACCTGAATCGATTGCAGCTTGAGACACTGCACTGGCAATATTTTTCAATAAACGTGGGTCCATTGGTTTTGGTAGCACATATTCAGGGCCAAAACTCATTGAATTAACATCAGGGTAAGCTGCTAACACTTCAGCAGGAACAGGCTCTTTAGCAATCGCTGCTAACGCCTTAACCGCAGCAATTTTCATTTCATCGTTTATTTCAGATGCGCGTACATCTAATGCACCTCTAAAGATGAAAGGAAAACACAACACATTGTTCACTTGGTTAGGGTAATCACTACGCCCAGTGCCCATGATCAAGTCACTGCGAGTCGCGTGTGCTAATTCAGGCTTAATTTCAGGGTCAGGGTTTGAACATGCAAAAATAACCGGATTAGGCGCCATCAAAGCAATATCATCAGCGGTTAATAAGTCTGCACCCGACAAACCTAAAAATGCGTCAGCATCTTTAATCACATCTTGTAGAGTGCGTTTATCCGTATTATTAGCAAACAATGCTTTATATTCATTAATGTCTTCACGACGGGTATGAATCACACCTTGTCTATCAAGCATATAAACATTTTCGCGTTGCGCACCACATTTTACCATCATGGTCATACACGCAATCGCTGCAGCGCCAGCACCAAGACAAACAAAGACGGCATCTTCGATTTTCTTACCTTGAATTTCTAACGCATTGATCATACCTGCGGTTGTCACAATCGCAGTACCATGCTGATCGTCATGAAAAACAGGCACATTACAACGGGCAATAAGTTCACGCTCAATTTCAAAACATTCAGGGGCCTTGATATCTTCAAGGTTAATCCCGCCAAACGTATCAGCAATCGATTCAACCGTGTTAATGAAATCAGCAGTGGTTCTGTGCTTCACTTCAATATCTGTCGAGTCGATATTGGCAAAACGTTTGAACAATAATGCTTTACCTTCCATAACAGGCTTTGATGCTAGCGGACCTAAGTTACCCAGCCCCAAAATAGCGGTACCGTTAGAGATAACTGCAACAGTATTACCTTTATTGGTATATCGGTAAGCATCATCAGGGTTCGCCGCTATCTCTCTTACTGGCTCAGCAACACCTGGACTATAGGCCAGCGACAGGTCATGACTCGTTTGAGCGGGTTTAGTAAGACTAACTGCAGTTTTACCTGCAATTGGAAATTCATGATAATCGAGAGCTTGCTGGCGAAAGTCAGACATTTTATGTTCCTGAATGAGGCAATTTATACTGCGAAATAAAGTTAAATTCAGTCAAAACACCCAATAAGCAAAATACTAAGAAAGTATCACAAGGAGCTATTAAGCGCTTTGGCAGGCAGTATAAATGAAAATTTAACAAAAGTTATCTTTAATCAGCAGAATTTAATCAAGTCATAATTTTTCAAGCTTAAATTAATCATCACAATAAGAATCAAAGACTTAAAATTGTAGAAAAATAACAAGATTTGACATAAAAAAGCGGAAATAGCTTCATAAAGTTACAAATAGTTTGCCTAAATAACAATATTATTAACCTAAGCGGCACAACATAATTTATAACTAAAAAATTAATTTTTTTGAAAGGAATTTGATCTTAAAACAAAAAAAGACGCCGAAGGCGTCTTTTTCTTAAAATAATTGCAGTCGCAATTACTTCTTACCAAGTGCACCAAAGCGCTTGTTGAATTTGTCGATACGACCACCGGTGTCAACAACTTTCTGAGTACCAGTGTAGAACGGGTGACATGCACCACATACGTCTAAATGTAAGTTTTTACCTACAGTAGAGTTTACTTTAATTACGTTACCACAAGTACAAGTTGCAGTTACTTCAGCGTAGTCTGGGTGGATACCTGATTTCATTTGGATTACCTTCAATAGCAGGCCATGTCGCTCTCCCAACCCGAAGTTGAGCACCACATGCGTTCATAACAATAGCGTTAAGGCGCGCAATAGTACAGTATCTGTCCAAGTCAAACAAGTGAAAATTAATTTGCTCTATGTTGTTGCTGTAAGGCCTCAAAGGCAGCCTTATCTTCTGACTTGTTTACATATTGATTTAATTCAGTTTGTGACGGGCAATTCAGTGTCACATCTTGTCTAATCAAATGAATCTTCTGCTTTGAAAAACCATTGGGGTTGGCATCATAAATTGCCAACATCGCACCATATACATTGGTATTCCATTGCTTTTGATAACGAGATGCAATGCGCCACAAGGTATCAGAAGGCGTACGCTCAATCATACAGTCCGCACTAACAGTAGGAGTTGAACCCGATCTACTCACTGCATCAACGGGTATAGATTTTTTCACTATGTTGTGGGATTCAGCTTGTGGTTTATTAACGGCTGTAGACTGTGCAATCTTATCACCCGAATAAGGCATTGGAGCGACTTTTTTAGGTTGATTACGCGTATCAATTCTAACTTCAGTCTTGTCGGTAATTTTAATAAAAGGCGAATCAAATACCGGCAATACAGCATATTGGCGCCAGCTATTGCCCTTATACTCACTGACAATAAGCTTAGCATTGGGGTCGGTCACTTCATCCACACCAATCGCAAATAACATATAGCCACTGATAGGCTGAACCATCAGTTCTTCCATCACCTCTTTTGAACCATTAGTTTGGCGAAGGTGAAAGCTAATTCGAGAGAAGTCATTTCTACCCGCGACAATATTCAGTTTGATTTTTGGATGCTGGCCGACTTCAA
This sequence comes from Shewanella sp. 2_MG-2023, assembly GCF_030548905.1. NCBI lineage: Bacteria > Pseudomonadati > Pseudomonadota > Gammaproteobacteria > Alteromonadales > Shewanellaceae > Shewanella > Shewanella sp. 2_MG-2023. Next base: position 41,462 of record NZ_JAUOSO010000004.1, on the reverse strand, counting down.
ATTGACGACTGTTGATACTGATGTGGCTCATTGCAGCTTGAGCCACAACTGAAAATAAAAAAAGTGATAGAGCCAATACAGCTTTATTGAATATTCCTTTTGACATCAATTTTCTCTTATCCTATTTCTTTATGTTCAGGCTCTAGTAAACTAGACCTTCTCAATTCTTAATGATGATGAATTATGCCTGTGTTTGTTGAGGTTGCTCTGCCCGTTCCAATGCGGCAAACCTTTAGTTACCAAGTTCCTGAATCCAACGTATCACAAATACAGCTTGGACTGCGGGTAAAAGTTCCTTTTGGTAGACAACAACTTGTAGGCTTAATCACTGCGATTAAACAAGAGTGCGACGTACCAGCCAATAAGATTAAACCTTTTTCTGAGCTACTGGACACAACCCCCTTACTGCCTGAATCGCTTTATAAGTTGACCTTGTGGGCTGCACGATATTACTTTGCCAGTCAAGGGCAAATGCTCAGTCAGGCACTGCCCGTTGCATTACGTAAAGGCTTAAGTGCTCAACCACAAACCGTCACTTTTTTTAGTCTTAATGATGCAGGTAAGGCTGTCGACATTAGCGTGTTAAAACGTGCACCAGCACAAAAAAAGCTGTTTGAATTACTCCAGCAATCATCCATTAGCCAAGATGACTTCACCACCCAAGAACTCAGTAAAGTGGCTCTAAAAGCCCTTGAAGATAAAGGCTGGGTTGAGCGTCAGCTCGTCGTTAATGAAACCGATTTAAGTTGGCGTGAACAACTTAATATGACTGAAACGCCCTTAAAGCTCAACAAGCAACAAGCCGTTGCTGTTTCAGTGTTAAATCAACAAAAAGGGTTTCATTGCAGCTTACTTGAAGGTATCACTGGTTCAGGTAAAACAGAAGTCTATTTGTCGATTTTAGAAACCATTTTAAAACAAGGTAAACAGGCACTTATTTTAGTGCCTGAAATCGGCTTAACCCCGCAAACGATTAACCGTTTTAAGCGTCGTTTTGATGTCACTATTGCCGTTATTCACTCGGCGCTAACTGATAACCAACGCCTCGAAGCTTGGCGACAGGCTCGCAGTGGTGAAGCGGCAATTATCATTGGTACTCGCTCAGCGTTATTTACGCCAATGGCGTATCCTGGGCTGATTATTCTCGATGAAGAACATGACAGCAGCTTCAAACAACAAGAAGGTGTGCGTTATCATGCCCGTGACCTCGCGGTTATGCGTGGTCACTTAGAAAAAGTACAAGTGATACTTGGCTCGGCGACCCCATCGCTAGAAACCTTACAAAATGCCATTTCAGGGCGATACACCCACCTTGAACTCGCAGAACGAGCAGGCGCAGCTCAAAAGGTTAAGCAAGGTATCATTGATATCCGCTCCCAACCGCTAAAGTCAGGCATGTCAGCCTCGATGATTAACGAGATGCGTATGCACCTTGATGCAGGCAATCAAGTCTTACTATTTCTAAATCGCCGCGGATTTTCCCCTGCACTTTTATGTCATGAATGTGGCCATTTACACGAGTGCGATCGTTGTGACGCTTTCTTTACTGTGCATCAGGGTTTAAATGAGATTTGCTGTCACCATTGCGGTAATCAATATGCTATCCCACACCAGTGTCATGAGTGTGGCAGTACAATGTTAATGGGGCACGGAACAGGCACGGAGCAACTGGCACAAGCTCTTGAGCAAGAGTTTCCGCAATACCCAGTGGTGCGAATAGATCGTGATACCACCCGTAAAAAAGGCTCATTAGAAAAGCAGCTTAATAGCATTTTAAAAGGTGAGTATAAAATATTAGTCGGCACCCAAATGCTAGCGAAAGGACATCACTTTCCTGATGTCACATTGGTCGGATTAATGGATGTTGATGGGGCATTGTTTAGTGCAGATTTTAGAGCGCCGGAGCGTTTTGCTCAGCTCTATACTCAAGTATCAGGCCGTGCAGGTCGTGCAGACAAACCCGGAAAAGTATTACTGCAAACCCACCAAAGCGAAAACCCTATTTTGCATGACTTACTCAAAAACGGTTATGGGAAATTTGCCCGAGCTCAGCTAGAAGAGCGCCAACAAGCGTTACTTCCACCAGCTTGGCACATGGTACTGCTTCGCGCTGATGCCCACTTAGCTGAAGATGCCGACAACTTTTTGCAACAAGTGGCGAATTTATTACCCCAAGATAAAGATTTTGAAGTCATTGGGCCCATGCCAGCACCGCTTGATCGCAAAGCGGGCAAATATCGCCGTCAATTATTGTTTCAAGCTAAAAACCGTCAACGTTTGCAGCAGGAGTTTGAGCAAATTTTACCGCAAATCGAAGCGCTCACAGAAAGCAAACGTTGCCGCTGGAGCATCGACAGAGATCCACAAGATTTGATGTAATATTGTTGCAGCATACCTCTTATGGCAGCTTCGCTCGTTTTGCCAACATCGGCCTTTTTGCAACATAGCTCGTAATGCAAAATCAGTCGATTATGCTGCTATTTATTTCAAATCAAAAAAATCTCGAATAATTGACTCTTCGAGATAGCAATTGCATAGCAATAGCGGCTAAAATAGTCGGTTACCCCAGTCTTTCACTTTAAGTCAGTGCTAATAAACGCCCATGAAATCACATATTGCATCTTTACTAGAACAAACCATCGAATCTTTCAAGCAACAAGGCCTTGTCCCAGCTGATTTTCAGGCTCGTATTCAGGTGGAGCGAACTAAAGATAAAACTCATGGAGATTTAGCCACTAACTTGGCGATGATGCTGACAAAAGTCGCTAAAAAGAATCCCCGCGATATTGCCCAATTAATCATCGACAATTTACCTGCTTCTAGCCATGTCGCTAAAGTTGAAATCGCAGGCCCAGGGTTTATTAACTTCTTTATTGATGAAAACGCACTGGCCAATCAACTACAAGATGCACTTAACGATGATACTTTAGGCGTGACATTGCCGACTAAACAAACCATCGTTGTAGATTACTCTTCACCAAATCTTGCCAAAGAAATGCACGTAGGCCACTTACGCTCAACGATCATTGGTGACAGTGTCGTTCGTGCACTGGAATTTTTAGGTCATGACGTGATACGTCAAAACCATGTTGGCGATTGGGGCACCCAATTCGGCATGTTATTAGCCTATATGGAAGAATTACGTGCAGCCAACGGTGAGCAAGCTGAACTTGAACTTTCAGACCTAGAAACTTTTTACCGTGCTGCTAAAGTCCGCTTTGATGAGTCAGAAGAGTTCGCCACTCGTGCGCGTAACCTCGTTGTTTCATTACAATCAGGTGATGAGTACTGCAATAAGTTATGGCAAGAATTTAACGATATCTCACTGCATCATTGTCATGAGGTATATGAGCGTTTAGGGGTGAGCTTAACTCGTGCAGACGTACACGGTGAAAGTGCATACAACGCAGACCTCGAGCAAGTGGTTATCGACCTCGATGCTAAAGGTTTACTCAGCGAAAGTAATGGCGCCAAAGTGGTATTCCAAGAAGAGTTCCGCACTAAAGAAGGTGAGCCGTTACCTGTTATTATTCAAAAAGCAGATGGCGGTTACTTATACGCCACCTCTGACTTAGCCGCTATGCGTTACCGCTCAAATGTATTAAAAGCCGATCGCGCTTTATATTTTGTCGATTTACGCCAAGCACTGCATTTCCAACAAGTGTTCAAGCTTGCTAAAACCGCTGGATTTGTTCGTGAAGGTTTATCATTAGAGCATACAGGTTTTGGTACTATGAATGGCCCTGATGGCCGTCCATTTAAAACTCGTAGTGGTGGTGTTGTTAAGCTTGTTGACCTACTTGATGAAGCCAATACCCGTGCAATCGAACTAGTCCGTAGCAAGAATCCAGATATGGATGAAGCCACACTATTAGAAATCGCCCGCGTAGTTGGTATTAGCTCAGTGAAATACGCTGACCTTTCTAAGAACCGCAGCAGTGACTACATCTTTAGCTTTGAACAAATGCTCAGCTTTGAAGGCAATACCGCGCCTTACTTACTTTATGCCTACACTCGTGTGGCTGGTATCTTCAAACGTGCTGAAAACATAGACTTGAGCCAAGCTAAAATCGTACTTGAACACGATAAAGAAAAAGAGCTTGGCACTAAGCTTGCTCAGTTTGGTGAAGTGTTAACCCGCATGACCGAAAAGGGCTTACCTCACGTGATGTGTGCTTATGTCTATGAGCTAGCCAGTGAGTTCTCAAGTTTCTATGAAGCTTGCCCAGTTCTTGCTGCTGAAACTGAAGAGCAAAAGCAAAGCCGTTTACTATTATCGCAACTTACCGCTAAGACACTAAAAACAGGGTTATCTCTGTTAGGTATCGAAACGCTAGAGCGTATGTAACATGAGCAGAGATTACGCTAATAAAAAGCCTAGTCCTAAAAAGCGTCCGGCATCTAGAGGAAAAAAAGCGCAGCAACAGCGTTCTATTCCATATTTGCCGACCTTTATTGTTATTGCACTGGTTGTTGGCTTTGGTTACTTTTTATGGTCTATCAATGGTAGTTCAGACAATGCCACTGAACAGGTGACTCCAGCGACTAAAACAGTTGAAAAGCCGGTATCTAAACCTGCTAAGAAAGATCCTAATGCCCTTCCACCAAAACCAACAGAAGAGTGGACTTACTTAGAAGAATTAGCAAACAAAAGCATTGATATCGACGTACCTGAAGACGCACTCAAGTCTAAAGGCCCATATCAAATGCAGTGCGCTTCATTCAGAAAGCTCGAACCCGCTGAAGAAATGAAAGCCATGATTGCTTTCCAAGGTCTTGAAGCCCAAGTAAGAGCGACTCAAGGTACTACAGGCGTTTGGCATAAAGTCATTCTTGGCCCATTTGAGTCAAAACGCGCCGCTGAACGTGCAAGGCATAAACTGCAACGTGCAGGCATAAATGGCTGCCAGATCTGGTTGTGGGAATATTAATTTCAAATATTCACCCCATAAAAAAAGCGACTGTATTCAGTCGCTTTTTTTTCTAGAAGTACATTTTCACCTGCCGATATTGATTCATTTCAATCTCATCAGTAACCATAAACTGCTTATTAATATCAGTTAATGCCTGATATTCCTCAGGGAAAAACACTTTCAAACGGGCAATTCGAGCTAAATGGCTCGGCTCTATTTTATCGACAAACTGGCTAAGTCTAATAGTGGCTTGAGTTAACTTCCGCTGCTTATAACTATCTTCAAGGGCAAGGTCAAACGGATCTAATCCTAACATGTCCATATTCGGCTTGAGGCCATATTTTAATAACCAATCAACATGCTCTACTGATTTTTGAGCCGCCACAGTAAACAGATCATTTCCCCACGTGTCTTCGAGCGCAAAATCAAACTTTTCATCTTGTAAAGACTGCCATTTATTCAATGGCAATCCACCAAACATCGATAAACCACTTGGTTTCTTCGGCAGCATTCGAGACAGCCAAACGATTGTCAAACTTTCATCTTTAACCACATGGTGTAATAAGAAATCAATTTCTGATTGAGTTAGCGTATAAGTGGACGCATATATAACAGCCTCATCCACTCTGTTCTGCTTTATTAAATGCTTAAACTCATTTTCAACCCTTGCAGCCTCATTACGCTGGTTTTGATACAACAGCTCTTGGTGCCACACTGTAATTAATGCGGGATCAATACGATGTAATTCAGCACCAACATCAACTTCTTGCTTCATTAATGACTTAACTATTTCAACCATACTTTGTGGTGTAGCAAACTGCTGTGCATCATGTAAATCTTGCTCAATACGACCGCAAGGTGCACGTTGGGCAGCTAGCAGTTGCTTCCTTTCATCAGCCGCGATAATCGCTTGTGAGACTAATGAGTCATCAACTGCGGCAGGTACAATAGAGGTACTATCATCGATTAATTCAATGTCATTGATGACTTCCTCTAATCCTAGACCTTTAATGGGTGTAGTAAATCTGAAGCCGACTAAATAAGGAGGTCTAAAGTGAACTTCATTCTCTTGATTAGCACGTTCCATTGCCACGCCATGCGCTTTATACCCCTGCTTTTTGAGGTAAGTAAGGGTGTCAATATACTGATTTAAAGAGGTACCTCCATTAAGCTCCTCTTGGTTCTCTGGAAGGTTTAATAACGCAATATCCATTGCGGTAAAGATACCAGGCTCATTGGTAGGCTTAACACCTTTATTAGCTAACAACTTTAGTGTGGCTAAATCAAACTCACTCACAGCAACATCAGCCAAGTTGTAATAAGTACCGCCCCTATCGTCAATACCTGCTCCATCTCGGTCTTGAATGAAAGCAGGGAACTCATCATATGCCGTCGTATTATTGAGTAATACTTCAATGTACTCACTAGGTAGTTGGTTTCTTATCGCCAAAGCCACATCATTAACGGTAAACGTTTTGGCGTTTGCTTCAAGCGTAAAATCTTCAATAGACATCTGTGTTGCTATAGCAACAAAAAGCATTGATGGCGAAATCGCGGCAGTATTTTCAATCTGAATAAAGGAGTCTAAATAGGTATTAAAGTTATCTTGATTGCTTAATAGCAAAGCTAAATCATCAGCAGTGATGTCAGGCTTAACCTCAAACTTCATTGTCATTGCTGGACGTTCGGAACTCATTCCGCCCATTGAAGTTACAATTGATGTTATAACATCCTGATTAAAGCCATTGATAACGTCTAAACCTTGCCAATTAGCAAGAACTGCCACATCACTCGTTATCGTTTGTTTTTCTCTGGCTAAATTAACTTGAGCTTTCAGCAGTAAATCGTCAAAGCCATTATAATGAGTTGTATATTGCCCTTCATAAGCCAGTAACTCCCTAACTGTTTTACCATCCTTAAGAGATTGCTCTAAAGCCGTGATTATAATTTGATGTATTTGCCCAATTTGAGCGCTAAAATCGCCATTCATTTTACGACACTGAGCTTTAATCTCATTTAGTGAAGCCAATACTTCAACAGTACTTAAAGTAGGGTCATCAAGTAATCGTTGTGGGTCCATGACAATATCATGCGGTAATACTGATAATACAGGGGCCGTTAACTCGGTACTTTTTACAGGGGGGGCTTGAGTCTGATGATTGAAATAAAAAAATATACCAGCTAGGCCTATCACTACAGATAGTGCCAATATTCCTTTTTTTGACATAGATACAACTTTCCTTAGTCTTTTACTCTATATTTCGCCAAACAATTTCATATGCTTGGCAAATTAGTTACCTGAAAACCATCAAGCTATTTTGCAGATTATAATTATGTAATCAAAAGACAATATAACTGAATCAATCCCTTTAATCGCCTTGAATTTATTCTAACCATCCCCATATCTGTTTTATCAACCAGCAGCAGACTCAATTTTACTGCTGCCGTCGTTAAGAGGATTTACCGTGACTACTATCGTTTCTGTTCGCCGCAATAATCAAGTTGTCATCGCTGGTGATGGCCAAGTTTCCCTCGGCAATACCGTCATGAAAGGCAATGCGCGTAAAGTGCGTCGCTTATACCAAAATAAAGTAATCGCTGGCTTTGCTGGCGGGACAGCTGATGCATTTACTCTTTTTGAGCGCTTTGAAACCAAGCTCGAAATGCATCAAGGCCACTTATTAAAATCAGCAGTCGAACTGGCTAAAGATTGGCGTACCGACAAAATGCTTCGCAACCTAGAAGCCATGCTAATTGTTGCAGATACTAAAGAATCATTAATCATTACTGGTAACGGTGATGTAGTGCAACCTGAGCATGACTTAATTGCTATTGGTTCAGGCGGTAATTTCGCCCATGCATCTGCTTTAGCATTACTACAAAACACTGACTTGTCAGCGCGAGAAATTGCTGAAAAGTCACTCACCATTGCTGGTGATATTTGCGTATATACCAACCAACACAAAACGGTTGAGCAAATCGACTACTAAATTGAACGTAAGGAATTATTTATGTCTGAAATGACCCCTCGCGAGATTGTCCACGAATTAGACTCGCACATCATTGGTCAACAAAATGCAAAACGTTCAGTTGCTGTTGCTTTGCGTAACCGCTGGAGACGCATGCAACTTGAAGCATCATTTCGTCAAGAAGTGACGCCAAAAAACATCTTAATGATTGGCCCAACTGGTGTCGGTAAAACTGAAATTGCACGTCGTTTAGCAAAACTTGCTAACGCGCCTTTCATTAAAGTTGAAGCCACTAAATTTACTGAAGTGGGTTATGTCGGTAAAGAAGTTGAACAAATCATCCGTGACTTAACGGATTCAGCCATCAAGATGACACGCGAACAGCAAATGAAAAAAGGCCGTCACCGCGCAGAAGAACTTGCTGAAGAACGTATCCTAGATGTCTTGCTACCAAAGCCAAAAGATGACTGGAATACTGAGCAAAAAGATGACTCAAATACTCGTCAAATTTTCCGTAAAAAATTACGTGAAGGCCAGCTAGACGATAAAGAGATTGATATTGATTTAGCAGCACCGCAAGTTGGTGTTGAAATTATGTCTCCTCCTGGCATGGAAGAAATGACTAACCAGCTTCAAAGTATGTTCCAAAATATGGGCCAGACTAAAGAAAAGCGCAAGAAGGTGAAAATTAAAGAAGCCTTTAAGCTACTTATCGAAGAAGAAGCTGCCAAACTAGTCAACCAAGAAGACATGAAAGAACAAGCTATCGATTTGGTTGAACAAAACGGTATTGTATTCTTAGATGAAATCGACAAAATTTGTAAGCGCGGCGAAAGTTCAGGTCCTGATGTATCACGTGAAGGTGTGCAACGTGACTTACTGCCATTAATTGAAGGCTGTACCGTTACCACTAAACACGGCATGGTGAAAACTGATCATATCTTGTTTATTGCTTCTGGTGCTTTCCAGATGTCAAAACCATCTGACTTGATCCCAGAGCTTCAAGGTCGTTTACCTATTCGTGTTGAGCTTAGCGCATTAACAGCTGATGACTTTAAACGTATCTTAACTGAGCCACACGCTTCGTTAACCGAGCAATACGTTGCACTGATGGGTACTGAAGGCGTTAAAGTTGAGTTTGCTGAATCAGGTATTGAAAAAATTGCCCATGCCGCTTGGCAGGTTAACGAAACCACTGAAAACATCGGTGCACGTCGTCTTCATACTGTAATGGAAAAGCTGATGGAAGAAATCTCATACGATGCATCAGAGAAGTCTGGTAGCACCTTTGTGATTGACGAAGCTTATGTAACAGATCATCTAGATACCTTGGTTGAAGATGAAGACTTAAGCCGCTTTATTCTTTAAGCGCTGCTTGAATTTACTTTTTCAGTAAGCTAAAACGTTCTGTGATCTAAAACTAATTTAGCATCGACAGGATTAGCAAAATAAAGGTGATTAGTGCCACAATGGCCTATCACCTTTTTTATTGTCTATCATTGCCAGCAAGCTAACTTAACTGTTGCTGACAGCATCTTAAAAGAGAGCTATTTCATGAGCCAGCAAGACAAAAGCCCAGTTGTTACTAATCTAAAGTTAAAGCGTAAATCAAAGTTACTTGAGGTTACTTTTGATAACGGTGATGTCTTTAACATCACTTGTGAAATGCTAAGAGTTAACTCTCCGTCTGCAGAAGTGCAGCGCCATGGTAATCCGATTTTAGTCACCCACAAAAAAGCCGTAAACATCAAGGGTATTGAACCAGTAGGCAACTATGCGGTAAAAATCATTTTTGATGACGGCCATGACACAGGCTTATTCTCATGGAAATTATTGCATGAATTTGGCACCCATCAAGTAGAGATCTGGGAACGTTATTTAGCCCGTTTACGTGCAGAGAAAGGTTCTCGTGAACCCTTGATTGATATGAATATTAAGTATTCATAAGTTGTGATTTCCAAGCTTCTTTGAGCACAACCTTGTGGCGTTTCACTTTATTTGCGAATTAACTATGATTGCTCTTATCAAGTTCCATTTGAATTAGATCAAGGTCGTGGCGCTTCGCCCACACCAGACCAAGAAGGGTGAAACTGCTCACCCCTCTTGGATCACCCCAGCAGCCCCGGCGAAATTTTCTGTGAAGCGAAAGATTTCCAACGGGGGATCAGTCAAGCTTTAAAATTCATTTGTTGCTAACTTCAGACCCTGTTTATTATAAAGAGTGAAAATGCTAACGCTTCCGATGGTGAATCCATGCACCGCACAAGCTAACCTGACATCCTGTCAGGCTCACGCTACTTTCTTCAACGCCCTCAATTCAAATAGAGTCTTTTAGAAGATTAGGTTCCTGAACTTTTGAGCTTTCTAGCTCTTTAAATTGTAACAAATACAGTCAAATCGAAGAGATAATAATCCTAGTGTAGATGCAGCAGCGAGCTTCCAAAACATGGATGTTTTGGCAGAGCTTACAGGGATGTACTTGCAGCGTCTCGCAGTTGTATCTGCACATAAGCCTGCGGCAGGCAATGGATTAGATTGAAGTAATGGACTACCGAAACAGAGCCAATATAAATGAAGTATAGAGTTGGTGTTCGTAGAACGTTTTGCCCCAAAGCTTGCTAGAGTCATAACTATTTCACAAATTGCTGAGTCACATTTTCCAAACCTGAATGAATGCATCAGGCAAGAATCAAGACCTGCCCCTACGACGACATGGCTGGCATCAATGATCTCCTATTAATATTTCTATATTGAGTGTCAAGTTGGTAAAACAAGCATCACGTGTTGAGAAAGCTTTACTGCTCAGATAACATGAACGGCGCCACCCTGCTAGTACCGTTAATTTATGTGTAAAGGAGTCTAGCCTTGATTGAAGTGTATACAAAAGAATATTGGCTAAATGAATTGAAAGAGTCAGCACAATTCTTAGAGAGCTTATATCGTACAACGGTCTGGGACAACGAACTCGAATTTAAAACAGAGAAAGCTGTATTTCTTGGTTGTTACGCAATTCGTAAACTTAAAGAAAGTAAATTACTCAGTACGGAACTTTCTGGTTTTAATACTAGTTTAATTTCACATCCCATTAGATCTGAACACGATAGTATTGTTGATGAAAAGTGGTCTAAAAAATACAACTTTGGGCAAAGCGATAGTAATGAATTAGCATTGGAAAGATTATGTAATCAATTTATCCATAGCAAAATATATTCGCCATTTGTTCCTGGAGGTCAAGGTTGCATGGGATTCTTTTTTGCTTCAGACAAAGAGTACAGAAAACAAGTTTACTATGTTCAGCTCATAAAAATCGTTAGTCTTTTTTTAAGTGTTGTACACAATAAAAAAGTTAATTTAGAGCTAGAGGTAAATGGTGCTGAGGTTAGCGCCATAAATCTCTCAATACACACATAATGAGCATTCAAGCAAAACCCACGACTTTTCCCAAACGCAGTTTGGACATTTTACCCAGCAGCAAGCTATCACCCTACAAAACCCAAACCCCAGACACAAAAATGCCAGCTTAATCGCTGGCATTTTTCAGTTTACGCTTTTAAACGTAAGTCATCTTATTAAAGATTAAACTGCAGCTTGGAAAATCACGCTGTCAGCTTTCTTGGTGTAAGACTCAATCTCATTAAAGTTCAAGTAACGGTAAGTGTCAGCTGCTGTTGCATCTAACTCTTTCGCGTATTCTTGATACTCTGCTGGAGAAGGTAAACGACCCAATAGTGCAGCTACGGCAGCTAACTCAGCAGAAGCTAAGTATACGTTAGCACCAGTACCTAAACGGTTCGGGAAGTTACGTGTTGAAGTTGACACAACTGTTGAGTTCTCAGCAACACGTGCTTGGTTACCCATACATAATGAACAACCTGGGATCTCGATACGCGCACCAACACGACCAAAGATGGCGTAATAACCTTCTTCAGTTAATTGGTCTTTATCCATCTTCGTTGGTGGAGCAATCCACAAGCGAGTCGGTAACGTTGTTGCAAACTTATCAAGCATCTTACCTGTAGCACGGAAATGACCGATGTTAGTCATACAAGAACCAACGAAGACTTCGTCAATTTTGGTATCAACAACAGATGATAATAATACTGCATCATCTGGATCGTTTGGTGCACAAAGGATAGGCTCTTTGATATCAGCTAAATCAATTTCGATAACTTCTGCATATTCTGCATCACTATCAGCGCTCATTAGCTCAGGGTTCGCGATGAACTCTTCCATTCCTTTGATACGACGTTCAATCGTACGACGATCGCCGTAACCTTCAGAGATCATCCACTTCAACATCACGATGTTAGAGTTTAAGTATTCAATGATAGGATCTTTGTCTAGCTTAATAGTACAACCAGCAGCACTACGTTCAGCAGAAGCATCAGACAATTCGAATGCTTGCTCAACTTTAAGGTGCTCTAGACCTTCAATTTCTAATACTCGGCCAGAGAAAGCGTTAATTTTGCCTTTTTTCTCAACCGTTAATAAACCCATTTCAATTGCTTTATGCGGGATAGCATGTACAAGGTCACGTAATGTGATACCTGGTTGCATCTCACCTTTAAAGCGAACCAAAATTGATTCAGGCATATCAAGAGGCATTACACCTGTTGCAGCAGCGAAAGCCACTAAGCCAGAACCCGCAGGGAAAGAAATACCAATTGGGAAACGCGTATGTGAATCACCACCAGTACCTACAGTATCAGGCAGTAGCATACGGTTTAACCAAGAGTGAATAACCCCGTCACCTGGACGAAGTGCAACACCGCCACGATTCATGATGAAATCAGGCAATGTTTGATGCGTGTTCACATCAATTGGTTTTGGATATGCAGCGGTGTGACAGAAAGACTGCATAGTTAAATCGGCGCTGAAGCCTAAACATGCTAAATCTTTAAGTTCATCACGCGTCATAGGACCTGTGGTATCTTGAGAACCAACAGAGGTCATCTTAGGCTCACAATACTGACCTGGACGAACACCTGTTACGCCACATGCTTTACCGACCATCTTTTGTGCAAGGGTATAACCTTTGCTAGACGCAGCAACATCTTGTGGGCGAACAAATACTTCAGAAACAGCAAGACCTAACGTTTCACGAGCACGGTCTGTTAAGCCACGGCCAATGATCAGTGGAATACGGCCACCAGCACGAACTTCATCAAGTAGTACGTCGGTTTTCAGCTCAAACGTAGAGATGACTTCATCAGTGCCACCACGCTTAACAACGCCTTCATATGGATAAATGTCGATAACATCGCCCATTTCCATTTTGCTTACGTCTAGCTCGATTGGTAATGCGCCAGCATCTTCCATAGTGTTAAAGAAGATGGGTGCTATTTTGCCACCTAAACAGAAACCACCAGCACGTTTATTTGGTACATAAGGGATATCATCACCCATGAACCATAATACTGAGTTAGTTGCTGATTTACGTGAAGAACCCGTACCAACAACATCACCCACGTAAACGAGTGGGTTGCCTTTGGTTTTAAGTGCTTCAATTTCCTTGATTGGACCCACAGTACCAGCAGCATCAGGTACGATGCCTTCACGCGCATTCTTTAGCATCGCTAAAGCATGTAACGGGATGTCTGGACGTGACCAAGCATCAGGAGCAGGAGACAAGTCATCTGTGTTTGTCTCGCCTGATACTTTAAATACGGTAAGTGATACTTTGTCTGCAAGTTTTGGACGGTTTAAGAACCATTCAGCTTCAGCCCAAGAAGTAACGATTTGCTTAGCAAATGCGTTGCCTGCTTGCATTTTTTCTACCACGTCGTGGTAAGCATCAAACATTAATAGGGTATTTGATAATGCAGTCACAGCGATTGGCGCAAGTGCATCATTATCTAATTGAGCGATAAGCGGCTCAATGTTGTAACCACCTTGCATAGTACCAAGTAGTTCAGTAGCACGCTCAGTAGATAGAATTGGTGACGATACAGTGCCTTTTGCAACTGCATCTAAGAATGCCGCTTTAACATACGCAGCTTCATCAACACCAGGGGGAATACGATTCTCTAATAAGTCAAGAATTACGGCCTCTTCACCAGCAGGCGGAGTCTCAACTAACTTCACTAATTCAGCCACTTGTTGTGCATCTAATGGCTTAGGGACAACACCCTCTGCAGCACGTTCTGCGACGTGTTTACGATATGCTTCTAGCACGGCAACATTCCTCTTTGTTTGGCGCCTAACAGCGAAACTGAACGTCATTGTCTATGAAAAACATAAAAAATGACCATTCCACAGGTTCGGGCTTGAAATCCGACCCGTAGTATACTACAGGTTTGCAAAAGTATGAATTAGATCACACTCTAATGGAGACGAAATCGATGCTAATTTTTAGCTCGCAGCACAATTTAACAGCCACTTTAAACAAATAAAATTAGACAATAGTTTTAAACAACAAAAAAAATGATTTAATTCATCAACTTAATAGTCTCACAGGATTTAAATTAATCCTACAAAGCAATTGAATAACATAGATGATTTTTTGCTATTTTTTTTGCTATTCTGCATAGTCTTTGTACAGATATAGAGTTATCAGACTCTAAAGAGTACTTATTCAAGCTTATTGAATGTTTATTCAATTAACAAAAGGGTTCGTCATGAGTTCCACTCCAATAGAAGCCGTTATTTTTGATATGGATGGCATAATTATCGACACTGAGCCTGCGTGGCAACAAGCTGAAGTCGCAGTAATGAATCAATTTGGTGTACCAATTAATTTGGTGGATGCAGAGGTAACAACAGGCTTGAGAATCGATGCTGTCGTTAATTACTGGTATCAAAGACATCCTTGGCCTAACTATGACAATCAGCACGTCGCTCAGCAGATTATTGATAAGGTCGTCGCCTTTATCGAAACTGAAGGCGAACCGATGCGAGGTGTCGTTGAAGCCTTAAAGTTATGCCAGCAAAAGCAGCTTAAGATTGGGCTGGCGACATCTTCGTCATCCGATTTAATTGAAGCTGTCATGAAAAAATTAGGCATTAAAAATTACTTCATGGCGATAGAGTCTGCTGAACACCTGCAATACGGTAAGCCGCATCCTGAGGTATATCTTAACTGCGCGAATGCACTGGGTATTTCTCCGGCGAATTGTTTGGCGATAGAAGACTCATTCAATGGCTTAATCGCCGCAAGAGCCGCTTCAATGCAAACGGTGGCTATACCAGCAGCTGAACTTGCCCAGCAATCTCGCTGGCAAATTGGTCACCATCAACTCGAGCATCTCGGCTTATTAACTGAGGTACTCGGGTGATACTGGTATTTACATCATAAAAAAAGCTGCCCTATGGCAGCTTTTTTTATGATGCTATTTAACGGTTAGAAGTTTTTACCGATGAATAGATAGAATGCTTGTTCACCCGTGTCAGTAAAGCCCACGCCCAAGGCTGCAGGCCCCCAGCTAGTGTCTGTACCAAGATATAAACTGCCAGCATAAATCAGATCATCTAAATCTACATTATCTCTATTAACCCAGACATTACCGCCTTCGAAACTGGTACCAAGGTATAAAGGAACATCTGACAGTAATACATCACGTCCTAAGTCATATTGATAAATTAACGCACCAAATGCTTTATGTGCCCCAGCTAATGCGCCTTTGTGATACCCCGATAAGTTTAAGAAGCCACCAAGCTCAGAGACATGTAATGTAAACTCTCTGTCCACATCAACGGTTGCAAGCTCTACCTTGCCCACAATAGCGTGATTACCTAGCTTTAACGCACCTTTCCAATCTGCTTCGTAGTGCCATGATAGCTCACCGGAATCTTCGATTATGGCGCCTTTATATTCTTCATCACGAACTGATGCTTTAAATGTGAGACGCTGTCCTTCGGTTGGGAAACTAATGCTATTTAGCGTATCGAAGGTTGCCATGAAGTAACCCCCTTTCGACTTGTAATCCAAATCGATTTGCGACACGGCACGGTTTGATAAAGTACCGGCTTCTCCCACGGCACCTAATTCAATTAAGCCTGCATGGGAATAATTGTAACCTACGCCAACCGCAAACTGATGTAAGGCGTTTTTTAGTTCATACTCTCGTTCATTGCCATCGTAGAAATCCCAATCTTTGATTTCATATTCATAATGAACACGGCCGTAGTAATCTTGGTCTTTACTGAACGGCTGATAAAATTCAGTACTAATACGTTTCTCGTACCCTAACTGCACTTCATTGCGCCATTCTCCACCATTATTAGTCAGTTCACCCATGGTGTAGGCTAAGCTTAAGGTTATCGCTGAGTCTAACGTAAAGTCATCTTCCCAATTAAAACCAACATCAAAATAATTCGGTCCCCAAGATTTAGCATGTGTATTGATGGTTAGTATGCGTCCTTCTTCAGTGTCTTCAAATTCAGCATCAACACGCTCGAACTTATTCAATGAATATAGCCGCTTTACTCCAGCCTCTAATGCTTCTTTGGTGATAACCTCACCTTCTTTAAGGTTCAACTCCTCACGTAACAATCGCTCGCTAACCTTGGAATCATTGACGAATACAATTTGCGTAGCAGGACGGTTAACTTGATTCACTAGTCGGTTTTTAATTTGTTTTTTATCAGCTTGATATTGCTGATACTCTTTCTCACTGACACCTAAATGAGCCAGCATTGGCAATGCTGCTTCACCTGCTATTCGACCCGCTTCTAATGCCTGAGGCATAATTTCAAAATCAGTGGTACTCATATTATCAATAGCAGGGCGAATAAGCACATCACCTTCAACCAGTAATGTCTTCTGATGTTGAGTCGTGGCCATGGTCAGAATAGTCGATAGCTGTTCAAGTACCGCTATCGTGCTATCCAGCTCTTCTTTAGAGGCCAATGGTGAGCCAATATCAATCGCTATCACAACATCGGCGCCCATCGCTTTAATCACATCGATAGGCATATTGTTGGATATACCACCATCAACCAATAATTTTCCATCTATCTCAGCAGGTTGAAGTGCGCCAGGAACGGTCGCAGAAGCTTGCATGGCTTTGACAATACTGCCTTTTGCTAATATCACAGCATGGCTGGTCGTTAAGTCTGTGGCCACGGCGCGAAACGGAATAGCTAAGTCGTCGAAGTCGCCAAACTGTTCAACCAAATCGGTTGAGTCACGCAATAACTGCGACATGGTCTGGCCTCGTAACAAGCCACTAGGTGCAGCAAGGCCGCCATCTTTATAACCTACGTTAATGGGGATATTGAATTTATCGCGGTGTTGTTTGTCTCGAAATGAAAGGTCTTCACGGGGAATGGTATCTGAATAACCTTCTGCCCATGGAGAGTTAAGCATGATGTCTTCAATTTCAGTGGCGGTATAACCCAGTGCATACATACCACCGACATAGGAGCCAATACTGGTACCCGTGACATAATCCACCGGAATGCGGTTTTTCTCTAGTACTTTAAGCACGCCAATATGAGCAGACCCTTTTGCTCCACCACCACTTAATACTAATCCGACTGAAGGTCGTTCTTGAGCATAAGCCATACTTATGACCATACTCAGTACTATACTCAGTAACATTAGCAGTGTGATTTTGCGCCCCATATAAAGGATCCCTTTCTTTAAGTTATTATCGGCGCCATTCTAACAAAGAAACCCCAACATTAATAAAACCTTTTAAACACTAAATTAACAGTTAGTGTTTTCATTAAGTCGTTCTCGAGTTTGAATTTCAATGTTATTCAGTATCAATTACGTCTATCCCAGTTGAGCTTGTTTCTGTTATACCAATAAAGGCATCTAGCTGTTCTCGCGGCATAGGTTTGGCAAAGTAATAGCCTTGAATGATATAACAGCCACGGCTAAACACTTGCTCCATTTGCTCATATGACTCAATACCTTCTGCGACTACATGTAACTTTAAATTTCTCGCAAGCTCTATAATACTGCTTACAATGGCTTGGTCAGCTTCGTTTGTCGCAATATCGATCAAGAAAGAACGATCAATCTTAAGTGTGTTCACTTCAAAATTTCGTAAATAAGCCAAAGATGAATAACCTGTACCAAAATCATCAATTGCGACTTCAATGCCTAGCTGTTTTAGCTTGGTTAAATGTGAGCCAGCCACCTGTAACTCTTTCATCAGCACGCCTTCAGTGATTTCTATCGCCAAGCAGTGAGGTGGCATACCCGTGTCTTCTAATATCGCTTTCAAACTGTCAATAAAATCAATTTGTCTGAACTGAACGGCGGATACATTGACCGATAATTGAAAAGGTTGGTCATACAATGCATACCAACGTGCACCGTCTGTACAAGCCTGTCTTAGCACCCAAAGATCAATATCAATGATCAATCCACATGATTCAGCCACTTTGATAAAGACATCTGGGCGAATAAAACCGTCTTCAGGGTGTTGCCAACGAATGAGCGCTTCCATCCCAATAAATTTATCTCCTTGAAGAATATCTATTTGTGGTTGGTAGAAAAGCGCTAGATCATTATTTTCCAATGCCTTACGTAATTCTGATTCAATTCTTAAATGATATTGCGCTTCGGCGTTTCGCTCTGCTGAATAATATTGGAAATTGCCTCGTCCCTCATCTTTAGCGTGATACATGGCCAAATCAGCATTTTTAATCAGGGTTTCAGGATCGAGTGTGTCTTCAGGCCACATGCTGATCCCAATACTGGTCGAAACAAAGAACTCTCGACCAAATAATTTAAAGGGGGCGCCAATTTCTTGAAGGATCTTTTCAGCGATCAAGTTTATTTGATCAACATCATCGGCATCTCTCAATAAAATCACAAATTCATCACCGCCAAAACGACACACAAAATGATTGTCACCCACACTGCGCTGCAATCGTTTCGCGGCTTCCACCAGCAAAGCATCACCCATACTATGTCCGTATGAGTCATTCACATGCTTAAAGCGATCTAAATCTAAAAACAATAATGCTAGTTTTTCATTTGTTCGCTGAGCTTGCTGTGTGATAGCACTCAATCGGCTATTGAACATAGAACGGTTTGCTAAACCAGTCAGCATATCGTTGTTGGCTAAATGACGAAGGTTTAACTCATTTTGTTTGCGGACTGTGATATCAGAGAAAACCACCACATAATGCTGGGTATTACCTTGCTTATCTAGCATGACAGAAATATTGGCCCACACAGGGAAATACTGCTTAGACTCGCCAATAAAAGTCAGCTCACCATTCCATGAACGCTTACTTTTCAGTAAATTATCAATAATTTCAGATTCGTTTTGTGAGGGTATCAATGACTCAAAAAATGCCCCAATTAACTGATTATGACTACTAGTTAATAACGTATTTGCCGCACTATTGAGCACTTTGATTTTTTTGTCATGATCAAGAATCAACATACCTTCTGACGTGTTCTCAAACGCTTTGGCGAACAGATCTATTTCGTTTTGCAGTTCTCGCTGCTCCGAAATTTCGGTATATATCCCAGCAACTTTAGTTAATTGCCCAGATTCAGCATCGCGTGACACCACTCGCCCACGAATACGCAGCCAACCGATCTTCTCCTCACCTCGATAGTAGCGAAACTCAACATCCACTGAATTGTGTTCACCTTTGAGTAAACCAATCCATTGTTGGTTCACTGTGTCTTTATCTTCTTCGATAATGGGTAAGTCAGAAATTAAATAAGAAAACTGCCGTCTTTCACCTAAAATACCTGATTGATTCTCAAAATGAATACGGTTTGAATTATTATCCCACTCCCATAAATCCGAATCACTGCCTCTTAAAGACTGGCGTAGCTTATCTTCGCTTTCTCTTAACGCGCTATTAATACCAATGACTCTTCGAACTTGCTTTTGACGTAACCATACCGATGTAAATGCGATAAATAATATAGTGAACAACACCAGCATTTTAAACCATTGTGATGCCCACCAATATTCATCCACTGTAAATTGAAATTGGAACGGCTCACTTGACCAAACCCCTTGCTGTTTATGAAGTAATTCCAGGGTATAAGCCCCAGCTCTTAAATCAGCAATATTAATTTGAGTTTGGCCTTCCAACAGAATGTAATTCGATTTCTTGTTCGAACCATCTAATCGTAAACGATATTTAATACTAATTGGTGCCGTATCAATATAATCAAACGTGGTCATTTGGAAACTAATCAACTTGGCATCTGGGCGAACAGTTTGAAATGAATCAGCGAGCAGATATAGTTCGGTTTCTGCTTCGTAATAAACTGAAATTGATTCTAGAGAGATTTGTTGACTACGGCTGCGATGTTCTAACTTCTCTACATCGACTAGCATAGCCCCGTCAGGGCTGCCGATATACAGGCCTGCCTTGGGATCATAAAACGCGGCTGCTTCATTAAATTCTGATGCAGTAAAACCATCGTGAACAGAAAATACTTCTATTGCTTCACTTTTTATATCTTGACGAATTAAGCTGTTTTCACAACCAATAAGATTATAACGTGCGGTTTTCTCGAAAAAATAAATCGTATCACATTCCACATTCCATACATCGTTAAATGAAGTGATTTCATGGGTTTGCAAATTGAATAACAATACACCTTCTTGATAAGTGCCTAACCATAAATGGTTATCATCGACTTGAAGAATATTATTGATGCCGACATTGGGATATTGACTGACAATGATATCAGACAAAGACACTAGCTTGTTCTGCTCATCAAGATAGCCTAGGTACTTGTTACCGCCGACCCAAAGCTTATTGCTTAGATCACGGTATATACTTGAAACCTTGGTTTTTGAATGCCTCTCGTCATCTGTAAATAATGGCTCCTGCCTTATATCCAAAAAACCAGGTTGCCAATAATGAATTTCGTTATGTGTTCCCCACCAGGTACGACCATTAAACTGTGGGTCATTGTATGAAATAAATAGTTCCTTTCCCCTTAAGTTATTACTATCAGGTGCAAACTCTGAAAAGTCGATTTCTTGATTAGACTGTTTGTCATATACAAAAAGGCCATTGGTTGTTGCTAATACAAGGTGTTTATCATCTAACGAAGAAGAGCTGTACACTGAGTCACTGCTTTCAAACTCATCAGGTAAAAATAAGCTCGTCGATACTGCTTGCTTATCAACAATATTAAGTCCTCCATCTCCACCTAACCACAACTTGTCACCCTCGGCATAGATGCTCCAAATCATTTCATTGACCAGTTTATATGGAGATGCCTTGTTGAAATAATCTAATAGAAAATCAGGTTTAAGGGCCAATAAAGCTAATCCTTCTCCCGATCCACCTATCCAAATTAAACCATGCTCATCGATAGCAATATCATCAACATAGTCAATGTCAGAATCACGTTTTAATTCATCTTTATAAGATTTAATCACTTGACTATCAGGCTGCCAAGAAAGGAGACCTGAAGTGGTCGACATCCATAAATGACCGAGCTTATCTTCAACTAATTGATAGATATTAAATGGGGCAATACTGACTTTGCTAATGTTTTTGTTAGTAAAATCAACGCTAAAAAGGCCTTTGTTTGAATATGCCCAAATATTTTGTTTTTTGTCGATAAATAAACCACGAATCGATGTATTTGGTACATTCCAATCAATGCTAGATTGTAACTCGCCCAGGGCATTCCTAAGCTCAATCCTATTGGTACTGGAGTATATAATTTGATTATCTTGTAAATGATTGATGCTATTCCAGGATAAAGTATCATCCAATACAAGGCCGTAATCTAACTGCAATGTGCTGCTATCAAGCGTCATCACACGTCCCGACTCTGTTAATAGCATCACATTATCATTAGCGAGTGTGGTGTGACTGGTAATAGGGTCGTTATCAAAGTTATCAACAGGGTCTATTAGCAGATTATAAAATTGATTTGTTGAAATATCATAAAGGGTGAGTGATAAATCACTTTTGAGTAACAGATGAGTCTTGCCCACTTTGATTAATGATTTGATATTTTCGTAATTTAACGCATCTGCACTACCTGGCTGGTCTATTCGACGTACAGTTGAACTGCTGACTCTATAAAGACCTTGCTGAGTCGCTAGCCACACATAACCGTAATCATCAAACGTAATATCATTAATGGTGTAATCAACGAGTCCATCTTTGGCATCAAAAAGTCGCTGTACAAGGTTTACCGCAGCGGCTTGCGTGCAAAAAACAATAGCCAGAAACACGATAGTAAAAAACTGGTTCACGCGTTTTATCATTTTTATGTGAGTACTCTTATGACGAATCGTTTTGTTTGGGCGTTTCCTTGCAAGAAAAAATAGGCTTCATGCCTGACGGTAACTGAACAGATAAAATATCACTATTGATACATTCTTTTAATATATCACTTACATGTAAACTTAGACCAAAAAAAAGCACCCCGAAAGGTGCTTTATTACAAAATGCTACAGTTGTTACCGCTTACTTTTTCTTCTTTGCCTTTGGATTTGGCAAATCAGTAATTGAACCTTCGTAAACTTCCGCAGCAAGTCCAACAGACTCATGTAATGTTGGATGAGCATGAATCGTTAGTGCTAAATCTTCAGCATCACAACCCATTTCAATTGCTAGGCCAATTTCACCTAATAATTCACCACCATTAACACCAACAACAGCACCACCGATAACACGATGAGTTTCTTTGTCGAAAATTAACTTAGTCATACCGTCACTTGCATCTGAAGCAATTGCGCGGCCACTTGCAGCCCAAGGGAAACTAGCGGTTTCGTATGAAACGCCCTGCTCTTTTGCTTCTTTTTCAGTTAGGCCTACCCACGCTACTTCTGGGTCAGTATAAGCAATTGATGGGATAACTTTAGGGTCGAAGAAGTGCTTAAGACCTGAAATAACTTCAGCGGCAACATGACCTTCATGCACACCTTTGTGAGCAAGCATTGGTTGACCAACGATATCACCGATAGCGAAGATGTTAGGTACGTTAGTACGTAACTGCTTATCAACATTGATAAAGCCACGCTCATCAACATTAACGCCAGCTTTTTCAGCATCGATAGATTTGCCGTTTGGTGTACGACCAATAGCCACTAAAACAGCGTCGTAACGGATAGGTTCAGCTGGTGCTTTCTTGCCTTCCATTGTGACGTAAATACCGTCTTCTTTTGCTTCAACCGCTGTCACTTTGGTTTCAAGCATCAAGTTGAATTTCTTCTTGATCTTCTTAGTGAAGATACGAACGATATCTTTGTCTGCAGCTGGAATAACTTGGTCAAACATTTCAACCACGTCAATTTCACTACCGATTGATGAGTAAACTGTGCCCATTTCTAGGCCAATAATACCGCCACCCATAACTAACAACTTACCAGGCACTTCTTTAAGCTCTAGTGCGTCAGTCGAGTCCCAAATACGTGGGTCTTCATGTGGAATAAACGGTAGCTCAATTGGGCGTGAACCAGCAGCGATAATCGCGTGTTCAAAGTGGATCACTTTAACGCCGTCTTCACCTTGTACTTCAATAGTGTTTGGCGAAGTGAATTTACCGTAGCCATTAACCACATCAACTTTACGCATTTTAGACATTCCGCCTAATCCGCCAGTTAACTGACCAACTACTTTTTCTTTAAAGCCGCGAAGTTTTTCTAAATCAATAGTTGGCTCACCGAATACAACACCGTGATGCGCAACTTCTTTCGCTTCTTCGATCACTTTAGCTACGTGTAAAAGTGCTTTTGAAGGGATACAACCCACATTCAAACAAACACCGCCTAACGTGCTAAAACGTTCAACAATAACCGTTTCTAAACCTAAATCTGCAGCTCGGAATGCTGCTGAATAGCCTGCAGGGCCTGAACCAAGTACTACTACCTGAGTTTTGATTTCGTTACTCATGTTTTCCTCTATTTTTCTCTTGTTGGCGGAAAAACCGTCCAAACTGCAAAATGTGGGCAAATCTTGTAAGGTGGCCGCATTTTACCCTTTGTTTGATACTGATCACAATCCTGTGACGAGATAAAAAAGGCTGCTCACAGTGAGCAGCCTTTTTCTTTACAAAATTAACGTACGGATATCGCTAAGAATGCTAGATAATGTCACGCTGAAACGCGCAGCCATTGCACCATCAATTACACGATGGTCATATGACAATGACAGAGGCAACATGAGCTTAGGCTCAAAGTCACTGCCATTCCATTTAGGCTTCATTTCCGACTTAGACACACCTAAGATAGCCACATCAGGATAGTTAACGATTGGGGTAAACGCAGTGCCACCAATGCCACCTAAACTTGAGATAGTAAAACAGCTACCCTGCATATCTGCAGACTTAAGCTTGCCATCACGAGCGCGGACAGAAATGTCCATTAGCTCACGTGAAAGCTCAACAATGCCTTTCTTATCAACGTCACGCACAACAGGAACCATCAAGCCATTTGGTGTATCAACTGCAACACCAATGTGGAAGTATTTCTTCTGGATTAATGACTCACCATCTGCACTTAAACTTGAGTTAAACACTGGGAATTCAGCTAATGCTTTTGCTACTGCTTTCATCATAAAGACCAGCGGAGTTATCTTGTAATCTGCTTTCTTTTTCGCAGCAAGTGTATTCTGCTCTTTACGGAATGCTTCTAACTCAGTGATATCAGCTTCATCAAATTGGGTCACATGTGGAATAGTGACCCAGTTACGATGTAAGTTAGGCCCAGAAATCTTCTGGATACGGCTTAATGGAATTTCTTCCACTTCACCAAACTTACTAAAATCAACTTTAGGTGCAGCAATCACATTCAATCCACCTGCGCCACCAGCAACAGCTGTAGCAGCAGACGCTTTAGGACGACTAAGTTCATACTTAATGAATGCTTGAACGTCTTCTTTAAGAATACGTCCTTTACGGCCTGTACCTTTAACTAAAGTCAGGTCAGCACCAAATTCACGCGCTAAGCGGCGAACAGCTGGTGATGCATGTACTGCACCTGTTTTAGGCTGACTGCCCGCACTTGGATGATGTGGCACTGGCGCAGCTTTTACTGGCGCAGGAGCCGCAGCAACGGGTGCTGGTGCACTAGCTGCTGGAGCGGGTGCGCTAGCAACTGGCGCAGCAGTCGATATGGTTTCAACGGTAGCAATGATGCTACCTTGAGACACTTTATCGCCTACATTTACCGTTAAACTAACAAGCTTACCTGCGAATGGCGCTGGTACTTCCATGGTTGCTTTATCTGTCTCAAGGGTAATTAATCCCGTATCAACTTCAAGCACATCACCAACGGCAACCAATACTTCAATCACGTCGACATCAGCAGCATCACCAATATCTGGCACTGCCACTTCTTTCACTTCAACAGTACTAGTTGCAGGAGCCGCAGGAGCTGGTGCACTTGTAGCAGGAGTTGCTAATGATGCAGCAGCGGTCGCGCCTACTTCTAACATCAGTACTAATGAACCTTGAGAGACTTTGTCGCCAACAACGACTTTAAGCTCTTTGACAACACCAGCAGAAGGCGCAGGCACTTCCATTGTCGCTTTGTCTGTTTCAAGGGTAATTAAGCCAGTATCAGCTTCAATGGTTTCGCCAACGCTAACGAGTACTTCGATAATATCGACGTTATCAGCATCACCAATATCAGGCACTGAGACTTCAATGATTTCTGTACCACCAGTTACGGGCGTTGCACTCACAGGTGCTACAGGAGCTGTCGCTTCTGGCGCAGATGCTGGAGTCGCAACAGGAGCCGGCGCTGCAGCTTCCGCAGGTGCCGATTCTGATGCAGCATTAAGCATTGCAATCAGTTTACCTTCTGAAATCGTGTCCCCTACAGCTACTTTTAGCTCTGCAACGGTACCAGCAAATGGTGCTGGAATATCCATTGTCGCTTTATCGCTTTCAACCGTAAGAATTGAATCTTCTGCAGCGATGTCATCACCAACTGCAACACAGACTTCAATAACCTGAACTTCATCACCACCGATATCAGGAACCAAAACTTCTTTTAATTCAGCCATTTTGTTTCTCTCTATGCGTACTGTGGATTAATCTTATCAACGTCGATACCATATTCTTTGATGGCTTTAGTGAGCACATCAACTGGTATTTCGTTACGGTCAACAAGGGCTTTTAATGAAGCAACAACGATGAACTTAGCATCTACTTCAAAGTGGTGACGTAAGTTGTCACGGCTATCACTGCGACCGAAACCGTCAGTACCTAGCACTTTGTAATCTGTAGGAATGTAAGCACGTAATTGCTCGCCGTAAACCTTCATATAATCTGTAGCAACAATTGCTGGCGCATCTTTTGATAGCACTTCAGAAATATAAGGTACTTTTGGCGCTTCAGTCGGATGGAGCATGTTATAACGCTCAGCTGCTTGGCCATCACGAGTTAACTCGTTAAAGCTAGTCACGCTGAATACATCTGCAGTAATACCAAAATCTTTTGATAACGCGACAGCTGCTTTGCGCACTTGCTCTAAGATAGTACCGCTACCCATTAATTGGACAGAACCTTTACCACTACCTTGAAGGGTTTCTAACTTGTAGATACCTTTAACAATGCCTTCTTCGCTGCCTTCTGGCATAGCAAGTTGTTCGTAGTTTTCGTTCATCGTTGTTAGGTAGTAGAAAACATCTTCCTGCTCACCATACATGCGACGAATACCATCTTGAACAATCACTGCGATTTCGTAACCGTAAGTCGGGTCATAAGAAATACAGTTTGGAATCGTATTCGCAAGTACATGGCTGTGACCATCTTGATGCTGAAGACCTTCACCATTCAATGTAGTACGACCAGATGTACCACCCACCATGAAACCACGAGCTCGCATATCACCTGCTGCCCATGCCATGTCGCCAATACGTTGGAAACCAAACATTGAGTAGTAGATGTAGAATGGGATCATTGGGGTATCGTTAACTGAGTAACTTGTTGCCGCAGCAACCCAAGATGACATTGCACCTAACTCGTTAATACCTTCTTGCAATACTTGGCCGGTTTTATCTTCACGGTAGTAAGCAACTTGATCTGAATCTTGTGGTTCGTACTTTTGCCCTTCATGAGCATAAATACCCACTTGGCGGAATAAACCTTCCATGCCAAAGGTACGTGCTTCATCAGGAATAATCGGTACGATTTGTTTGCCGATTTTTTTGTCTTTTAACAATGCAGTTAAAATACGTACAAATGACATTGTGCTTGAGATTTGACGACCGTTAGAACCTTTAAGTACTGAATCGAAAATCTTCAATGATGGTACTTCGATATCTTGTGAGAATTTCTCAAGACGTTTTGGCATAGCACCATGTAAAGTTTCACGGCGCGCTTTAAGGTACTTAACTTCTTCTGAGTCAGCACCAGGATGATAGTAAGGAATATCTTCTAACTGATCATCGCTAATTGGGATATTGAAACGATCGCGGAAGTACTTAAGCGATTCTACACCCATTTTCTTCACGTTATGCGCGATGTTTTTACCTTCACCTGCATCACCCATACCATAACCTTTTACTGTTTTAGCAAGGATTACTGTTGGACGACCTTTGGTATTTTTAGCATGTTGTAGTGCAGCATAAATCTTAACTGGATCATGACCACCACGGTTTAGACGCCAAATGTCATCATCTGACATGTTAGCAACCATTTCCGCTGTTTCAGGATATTTGCCAAAGAAGTGCTCACGAGTGTACGCACCACCTTTCGCTTTACAGTTCTGGTATTCACCATCAACGGTTTCTTCCATCAACTGCAATAATTTACCGCTAGTGTCACGTGCAAGTAATGGATCCCAGTAGCGACCCCAAATCACTTTAACAGCTTCCCAGCCTGCACCACGGAATTCGCCTTCTAGCTCTTGAATAATCTTGCCATTACCACGAACAGGACCATCAAGGCGTTGTAAGTTACAGTTAACGATAAAGACTAAGTTATCTAATTCTTCACGGGCAGCAAGACCGATAGCACCTAATGTTTCAGGCTCATCACACTCACCATCACCCAAGAAACAGTAAACAGTTTGTTCAGAGCAATCTTTTAAGCCACGGTCAGTAAGATACTTAAGGAAACGTGCTTGATAGATTGCTTGAATCGGACCAAGACCCATCGATACCGTCGGGAACTGCCAGTAGTCAGGCATTAACTTAGGATGCGGGTATGAAGATAAACCTTTGCCATCAACTTCTTGACGGAAACCGTTCATTTGATCTTCGCTAATACGCCCTTCAAGGAACGAACGAGAATAAATACCCGGTGCGATATGACCTTGGTAATAAACTAAATCGCCGCCGTCTTTTTCATTTGGAGCACGGAAGAAGTGGTTAAAACACACGTCATAAATAGTCGCACTAGAGGCAAAACTTGAAATGTGACCACCTAGTTCTAAATCTTTTTTAGAACCACGTAATACCATTGCAAGTGCATTCCAACGAACGATTGCACGAATGCGACGTTCCATTTCCTGATCGCCAGGCATATGCGGCTCTTGGCCTGAAGGAATCGTATTCAAATAAGCTGTCGTCGCTTTATATGGTAGATGGGTACCATTGCGGCGAGCTTTATCGATTAATTGTTCAAGTAGAAAATGCGCACGTTCAGGGCCTTCTTGCTCTAATACGGCTTGCAGTGAATCTACCCATTCTTGAGTTTCTAATGGATCTAAGTCTTGTAGCATATCTTCAGACATGTCGCTGTCCTTCTCTAGATACTGATAATTAATGTGTTTCGGTCAATTTATAATGATTATCACTATAATTTGTATCAAACACCGCTCTTTAAACGGCGCAAGCTACGCTGCAACCGACTGTCTTCTTCCCTCACAGACAACATGACTTCCTCGATGTAACTTAAATGTTCGTTCGAGGCTTCACGTGCCGCATCAGGGTCGCGACGAACGATAGCAGCGAGTAATGCTCGTCTGTGCTCATTCGCCATTGTAGATGCTTCTTCGCGGCGGCTTAGAAGCTCTAGGTTCTGTGCTACGTTCTTGTGCAACACAGGGGTTAAACTAAGTACTAGGTGTAACATCGCCACATTATGTGAAGCTTCGGCAACAGCACGATAAAAACGTACAATCGCATCTGCTTGTGCTTCAACATTAGCTGCAGCTTCCACTTCGTTGATAGAACGCTTAATGCTTTGCATATCAGCGTCATTTCCACGAAGTGCGGCAAAATAAGCCATCATTCCTTCTGTTGCATGACGAAATTCCAGTAAGTCATACTGACTTTCTGAATCATTGTGCATCAACTCAACAATAGGATCGGCGAGGCTTTGCCATAGTTGTTCTTTTACATAGGTGCCACCACCTTGGCGACGCATTAAAAGCCCTTTGGCTTCTAGCTTCTGGATCGCTTCGCGTAATGAAGGACGAGACACTTCAAACTGCAAAGCCAGTTCACGCTCAGGCGGTAACTTCTGGCCAGGCTGTAAACTACCTTCAAGGATCATGCGCTCTAATTGCTCCATGATCACATCTGAAATTTTAGGCTGGGTTATTTTGCTATAAGCCATTTGGCCCTCAGCTCCGTTGTCAATTGGTCTTACCAATTTATATGAGATAGCGCACTTTATCAAATCAAACATTTGATGTCTAGTTAGGCTAGTGTTGAATGGATGTTAGGTGAAGGTTTTAAACGCTCGACTTCGTAATAGAATAAGAGCATAACGAAAAAAACCTTCAAAGGGGTCTGACCATTTACTAAACGCGACCACGGAAGGGCTGCGAATCAAGTAAACCTATTCAAAGTGATTACATCAGCCACATTTTCTGTTAAACATTAGCAGTAAATGCAGCAATTGAATGGTTAAAAAATAAAAACTGTTTTTCTATTTCAATTTAATATTAGTTATACATTAATTAATATTAATCATTCGTATTTATAAAGATTAGCAATCTCGCGTCAACCTAACTCACTAATCCAAAAATCGTTAGCACCGATAGTACGGTAAGCAGCAAAATAAAGTTACGTTTACTGAGTGCCAGTAATGCCAGTGTTGGTTGTACACAAACAGGAGCTGAAGTTGACTCAGGAAGTGTTTCAGCGGCGAGCGCGGTATAAGTGACAATATTTTTAGCTGAATTGTTAGCGTTAAATACTTGCTTGCGCCATTCTGAAATCCCAGATGCAAAATGCCCACTCAACACAAAACCAAAACTGAACACCCGACTCGGGATCCAATCAAGCAAAAAGAGTAATTGACTGATAAATGGCATATCGAGTTTATTCTGTTGATTATATTGCTCATAAAAACGAACTGAACAATAAAGTACTGCGCCAACAGGGCCAAAGAAAATCAGAAATAATGCCACTGCGCCGTAATAGCGGTAATTAACCCAAGCAACCGTTTTACCGATTTGCAGGCCTAAATCTTTTTCATCAATGGCATCTAAACATTCAGTACAATCTAGGTGCTCAGCGTAATGGTAACAAGCTTGTACATCTCCACGGCAGGCCGCCAACATGTACTTTTTAAAACTACTACGAAGAGATTGATGACTTAAACAAAAAATAGCAATTGCAACCCATAACAACAGGGTAACCAAGTCATAAAACACACCGTCTATGAGAAATAATATAAGAAAAACAATAATGGCAGGAATTAACACCACTGCAGAAACAGCAAGCGGTGAATCAAACTTGTTATCTTTCCAAAACAATTGCTGATACTTGGCTAGCATTGAATCAAACTGCCAATTGGCAGGTAAAAGCTTAAGCCTTTCGACCATGATCGCAATTAATAAAGAAAATAGTGCCATGTGACTCCTGTTTACAGCTTTAGAAGTGAAAGCTTAAAAAATCTGGTTGATGTTGGTATATGAATCAACTGCAATCGAGAATGTGCATTAATTGAGACTCACACTTAACCCGATAGCATTCCCAAATAGCGTTGCCAATCAAAGCTCTCCCCTGGGTCTGTTTTACGTCCAGGTGCTATGTCGCAATGTCCTACTATTTGACTTTGATTAAGCATAGGATATTCATTAAACAACTCCAAGGTTAATTGCACTAAAACTTGATATTGCTCATTGGTATACGGTTCTGTATCAGTCCCTTCAAGCTCTATACCAATGGTAAAATCATTATAGTTTTCACGGCCATTAAAGCTAGAAACCCCTGCATGCCAAGCCCTGTCATCACAGCTTACATATTGCACAACTTCCCCATCACGGCGAATTAAAAAATGAGCAGAGACTTCAAGTCCCACTAATTCGCTAAAACTAGGATCAGCATTGGTATCTATACATCCCTGAAATAAACCGTCGATATGAGGTAAACCATAACAACCCGCAGGTAAACTGATGTTATGAATCACCAAGCCACTCACTTCATTTAAAGGTCGTTGATTAAAGTGTGGCGACTTACATATACGGGCAGCTTGATGCCACCCAGCTTGAATCATGTTTTTCATATTACAGTTAAGTCACTTAATGCCGAGTAGAGAGAAGATAATAAAAGAACTTTGTCGTTAATTAAACAAGCTCAATGTAACAGCTCAATGCTATATTTTAAAATAACAACTGTGGTAAAGTTGCCTGCATACCTGTTTTATTATCAGCTGGCTGAATTTGACATACTCCAGCTTGATGTCGCTGTAATAGCAAGGACTAAGCACATGATTGAAAACGATATCCGACAAGCCGTAAAAACAGCGCTTGATGAAGACTTAGGTCATACCCCTTCCCATACACCCAAAGATATTTTAGCTGCCGATATAACCGCACAACTTATTCCAGCTGATAAATACGCAGAAGCTGTATTAATCACTCGAGAAGAGGGCGTTTTTTGCGGAAAAGCATGGGCAGAACAAGTCTTTAATCAACTCGGTGGTGATGTGGCGCTGCATTGGCATGTTGATGACGGTGACTTATTAGTAGCCAACCAAGTGCTATGTGAATTATCAGGGCCAGCTCGAGCTATTTTAACTGGCGAGCGCACGGCAATGAACTTCATCCAAACCTTATCGGGTGTTGCCAGCTTAACCAAACACTATGTTGACAAGTTAGCGGGTACCCACACCCGACTACTAGACACTCGAAAAACCATCCCAGGCCTGCGTACAGCACAAAAATATGCAGTCACTTGCGGTGGGGGCAAGAATCACCGCATTGGTTTATTTGATGCATTCTTAATCAAAGAAAACCATATTATGGCCTGCGGCAACATTGATTTAGCGATTAAAGCGGCTCGAAAGCTAGATAATGAAAAACCAGTAGAAGTAGAAGTAGAATCTATAGCTGAACTTAATGAAGCACTCGAAGCAGGCTCTGACATTATTATGCTGGATAATTTTGACGTCACTATGATGATAGAAGCAGTAGCACTTAACCACGACTTCAAAGCGCAAGGGAAAGGAGCAAAGCTTGAAGTGTCGGGTAATGTCACCATCGATACCATTGCTGACTTTGCGAAAACAGGTGTGGATTATATTTCTGTAGGCGCGCTAACAAAGCATGTCAAAGCGTTGGATTTGTCGTTAAGGTTAAAAGGCTAGTTTCTAGCACTAAGTTATTAGCCTTTGGCAGCTAGACGTTAGAGCTAAACGATCGAGGCTTTCATTCTAATACTTCATAGTACTAATAACGGTATGGAGTCTGCCTAATACTATAAATTATCCAACAAAAAGCACTCTATTCAAGAGTGCTTTTTTAATACTTCATCTCAAAGCTAATTAGCAAGTAAAATAATACCCATCCAGTGAGATGATTAACTAACTTAGGGTTACTTATCTAAGCTTGCTTGTATTAGCTTACTTGAATTAGTTTGTTTATCTAAGGTTACATACTTAAGAATAGCTTATATTGATAACCTCTTGTTGCTGAGCATCAAAATACAAATCTAAACTCTCAATATTGCATTCGCTTAACTTTCTGAAGTTTTCAACTCATCCCAAGTGGTCATACCATATATTTAAGCACTAAAGATATAGTACATTTTTCTACTAATTTTATTTTCTGAACAAGCCATATTTTTGACTTTCAAAAACTTCAGTCAATTAATCCACGACACCTCAAAAAATGTCATCATTTTGTTGCGAAACCAGTGCCAACAAGGGCTTAAATTACATTTTCCTGGCTTTTTTTACACTTTAAGCCTGCAAGGTATTCCCTTTTTGATAACTTTATAATAACGTTCACTACAGGCGAGTATAATTTCAAGCTAAACTTTTTTACAAATTACTTTTCAAAGCGTTACAGGCGTAACATTTGTTGGTTTTTGATAGTAAATGATTGAAGCCACCTTGACTGAAACACTCCTTTAACAATATTTCAGTAAAGTTATATTGTTTGTTGCCGTTAGTAGATAAAGTGGCGATTATTTAATCTCTACTCTATCCTGTAACTGTAAACTTTAAAGAATGAAGTAATAGGTTGACCCACCAAATTACTTTCATCGTTGTATAGCAACATTTGGTGAGTCGCACTTTTAAAAGCATTAACAGTTTTAAAAGTTAATAAAAAATACACTAGTTTATTAATGCTAGAAGGATTGTGGTGATAGGACACCAGTTAGCATGACTAAGGGCCTTTAGTTATGTTGAGTTTCACGGAATAGAACAACCCCGAAGCAACACATAGAGAGATAAAAAATGAAAAGCATTAACCAAATCAAAAACGCTAAGGGTTTTACTCTTATTGAATTAATGATCGTAGTAGCGATCATCGGTATTCTTGCAGCAATCGCATTGCCTGCTTATAAAGATTATGTAACATCTGCACAAGGTGGTGCAGCAATGAAAGGTATTACATCTTTTTCAACTAAGGTACAAACTTGTATTACTACAGGTATTGGTTGTACTGGTATTGCAGCAGAAGCAGCTAAAAATAGTAAATTTGGAACAGTAGCAGCTGATCCTGCTCAAGATGGTACTTTCTCTTTAGCATGGACTGAGCCTAAATGTGTACTTACAGCTTCTTATGATGCGGAAGGCGGGGTTTCATTTGTTATGACAAGTGGCGTTGCTGCAGATTTAACAATATGTAAAAAAGGTGCAAATTTACCTTAGAGAGCAATTATTTAGCTTAAATTAAGCTAGAAGATTTGCAAAAAAAAAGCAGCTTTATGCTGCTTTTTTGACTTTGGTAGATATAGCAGTTTATGCAATAATCAAAAGTATCATTATGTTAGCAGAGTAAAATAGCATGGCGGCATCAGGTCTGAATTTAGGTCTTTCAACATTATTTATACGAAAAAACTTGTTATCTGAAGAACAAGTTGCAATTGCTATTAGTCAATCTCGAAAATCTAAACATCCTCTGGTTACGACAATTATTCAAACAAAGTTACTTTCACCTCGTGAAATTGCCGAATTATGCTATGAAGAATACGGTGCACCTCTACTAGATCTAGCTGAATTTAATTTTAATGATATTCCCGAAGATATTCTAAATAAGAAACTCATTGCTAGTCACAAGTGCCTTCCTTTATTCAAACGCGGTAACAGGCTATTTATTGCGACTTCCGATCCTACCAACATCGCTGCATTAGAAGATTTTCAATTTAGCTTAGGGCTACATGCTGAAGCTATAATTGTTGAAGATGATAAACTAACAAATGCATTAGAAAAAATACTAGAAGAAGATATTTCAGGTCTTGGTCTTGATGGCATCGACGAAGAAGCACTTGCTGGCATTGAAGTTACAGATACTGATAAAAAACATGAAGAACAGGAAGCTGAAAGTAGTGATGATGCACCAATTGTTATTTACATAAATAAAATCCTAACCGACGCTATTCGCAAAGGCGCTTCAGACTTACATTTTGAGCCTTATGAAAAACGCTATCGCATCCGCTTCCGTATTGATGGCATCTTACATGAGGTTTCAGAGCCACCTGTCAATCTATCCAACCGAATCTCTGCTCGATTAAAAGTGATGTCAAAGCTTGATATTGCTGAGCGCCGCGTGCCCCAAGATGGCCGCATAAAAATGAAACTGTCGCGAACTAAATCGATTGACTTTCGTGTCAGTACCTTGCCCACCATTTGGGGCGAGAAAATTGTTATGCGTATATTGGATTCTTCGTCTGCACAACTTGGTATTGAAAAGCTTGGCTATGAAGATGACCAGCGCGAGCTTTATGAACAAATGCTCGCTAAACCCCAAGGAATGATTTTAGTTACCGGCCCAACAGGATCTGGTAAGACTGTTTCTTTGTATACCGGACTTAATATTCTTAACACTGAAGAACGCAATATTTCCACTGCAGAAGATCCAGTAGAGATTAATTTGGAG
The DNA here is from genome assembly GCF_030548905.1 of Shewanella sp. 2_MG-2023. NCBI lineage: Bacteria > Pseudomonadati > Pseudomonadota > Gammaproteobacteria > Alteromonadales > Shewanellaceae > Shewanella > Shewanella sp. 2_MG-2023. Next base: position 6,443 of record NZ_JAUOSO010000004.1, on the reverse strand, counting down.
GGTGTTAACCAAGTTCACATAAACCTCAAGGCAGGTTTAACATTTGCTTCGGCACTGCGTTCATTCTTACGTCAGGATCCAGATGTGGTCATGGTCGGTGAAATTCGAGATTTAGAAACAGCAGAAATCGCCATTAAAGCTGCACAAACTGGTCATTTAGTACTATCCACCTTACATACTAACTCGGCAGCAGAAACATTAACCCGCTTAATCAATATGGGGGTGCCTGGTTATAACATCGCTAGTTCAGTAAACCTGATAATTGCACAGCGCCTAGCAAGGCGTTTATGCCCTGAATGTAAATCACCAGAAGATGTACCAAAAGAAGAGCTACAGCGTTTAGGTTTTACAGAAGATTCTATTAACACAGGCTTCACTGTTTATAAGCCCATTGGCTGCGAGCATTGCTCTGGCGGTTATAAAGGCCGCGTGGGTATTTATGAAGTAATGAAAATGACAGACGAAATATCAAGAACAATTATGGAAGGTGGCAACTCTTTGCAAATAGCGAGTCAAGCTAAGGTAAGTGGTATGCGTGACTTACGCTTATCTGGTTTATTGAAGGTCACTAAAGGTATTACTAGTATTGCAGAAGTAAATCGAGTGACAAGTTTCAATTAAATTGTGATTACTTGAATTAAGCATTGCACATAATAAATAGAAAAGGATTTGCTTTATGGCAACAGCATCGGCAAAAAGAAAGCCCAGAACAAAAAAAGAAATAAAACATCAACCTAAGGTTTTTACTTTCGAATGGAAAGGTGTCAACAGGGACGGTCAAAGAACCTCAGGTGAGCTTCGAGGCGCTACAATTTCTGAAATTAGAAGTATACTAAAGGCCCAAGGCGTAACCCCTAAAGGTGTCCGCAAAAAGTCAGCTTCTTTATTCAAATCTGAGAAAAAAATCACTGCTATGGACATTGCAATGATTACTCGGCAGATATCGACCATGCTTTCAGCGGGCGTACCATTAGTAACCACAGTGGAATTATTAGGGCGCGGTCACGAAAAGGCTAAGATGAGAGAATTACTTGGGAGTATTTTGACAGATATACAATCAGGAATACCTTTATCAGACGCTTTAAGGCCTAACAGACTTTACTTTGATGACTTATATGTTGACCTTGTCGCTGCAGGGGAACACTCAGGTTCTTTAGATGCAGTGTTTGATAGAATTGCAACATATAAAGAAAAGTCTGAAGCTCTGAAATCTAAAATTAAAAAAGCGATGTTTTATCCAGCAGCTGTAGTTATTGTAGCTATAGCTGTTACCACATTATTACTACTGTTCGTAGTTCCACAATTTGAAGAAATTTTTGCAGGCTTTGGTGCTGAACTACCTGCTTTCACACAGTTTGTTCTAGGTATATCAAGAGCACTTCAATCATATTGGTATATCATCGCTGCAATTATTTTTACGTTAATATTTGCATTTGTAAGAACACATAGAAACTCAAAAACTTTTAGAGATAAAGTAGATGCTTTCATTCTGAAGATACCAGCTATAGGCCCTATTTTACACAAAGGAGCCATGGCCAGATTTGCTCGAACTTTAGCTACTACATTCGCAGCTGGTGTACCATTGATTGACGGACTGGAATCAGCTGCTGGCGCTTCTGGTAATGCTGTATATAAAAAAGCATTACTTAAAGTTCGACAAGAAGTAATGGCTGGTATGCAAATGAATGTAGCCATGCGAACAACTGGTCTTTTTCCTGACATGCTAACTCAAATGGTAATGATTGGTGAAGAGTCCGGTGGATTAGATGATATGCTAAATAAAATTGCTAATATCTATGAAATGCAAGTTGATGACGCAGTAGATGGTCTTTCAAGCCTAATTGAACCAATTATGATGGTTGTTATTGGAACTGTTGTTGGTGGATTAATTGTTGCTATGTATTTACCAATTTTCCAAATGGGTAAAGTTGTTAGCTAATCTGACAGTTAAATGAAAAATAAGAATTATAATGACAGAATTTACGAACACTTTTTTTAATTCGATGAGCCAAAGCCCTTGGCTCTTTATTTCAATCAGCTTTATTTTTGCAGCTACTATTGGCAGCTTTTTAAATGTAGTCATTCATCGCTTTCCTGTGATGATGAAACGTGAGTGGCAAAGTGAGTGCAATTATTATCTCACTGAGTATCACCCAGATATAGTCAAAGAAGTGGGTGAGAAAAGGTTAAATAAACCCATCGATGATTTTCCAAAGAAATATAATCTAGTTATTCCTGGTTCCGCTTGCCCTAAATGTAAAGCAGATATTAAGCCTTGGCATAACTTACCAATTTTAGGTTGGCTAGCGCTGGGCGGTAAATGTGCTAACTGCAAAATTAAAATTAATGCCAGATATCCAGTTTTTGAATTAATAACAGGTTTGCTTATTGCCACATTAGCGTGGCATTTCGGGCCAACGTGGCAATTCCTGTTTGCTTCAATACTTACTTTTGTATTAGTAGCACTCACCGGCATTGATTTAGATGAAATGTTATTGCCAGATCAATTAACCTTACCTCTTTTATGGCTAGGCCTGATTATTAATCTAAAAGGAATTTATGCAAGTCCAGCAGATGCGATTATTGGCGCGACTGCGGGTTACTTAAGCCTTTGGTCTGTATTTTGGCTATTTAAAATAGTGACCGGAAAAGAAGGCATGGGATACGGTGACTTCAAATTACTCGCTGTATTTGGTGCGTGGCTAGGCTGGCAATTTCTTCCTTTAATTATTCTACTGTCATCTTTAGTTGGCGCAATTGTGGGTATATCAATGATGCTGGCTAAAAACCTCGGTAGAGATAATCCAATTCCGTTTGGTCCTTATATTGCGATTGCTGGTTGGATAGCACTTATTTGGGGTCAAGATATCATTAATTGGTATTTAGGAACGCTGATTTAATATGGCAAACTTCATAGTTGGCTTAACTGGGGGGATTGGCTCAGGCAAAACCACAATAGCGAATCAATTCTCAGAACTCGGTATTGAACTTGTTGATGCCGATATTATTGCCCGAGAAGTCGTTGAGCAAGGTACAACAGGTTTAAGTCAGATTATTTCGCGCTATGGCATGGATATTTTAGATTCATCAGGAAAGCTCGATAGAACTAAATTAAGGTCTAAAGTTTTCGACGATGAGCAAGAAAGGCAATGGTTAAATAATTTACTGCACCCTTTGATTAGAAAAAAAATGTTAGCAGCAGTCAAAAATGCTAATTCTCCCTATGTTATTATGGTTGTACCCTTGCTATTTGAGAATGGGTTAGATAGTTTAGTCAATACGACTTTAGTGGTGGATATTCCACCACATGAACAGGTAGCAAGAACAGCTAAGCGAGATGGGGTTAATTCAACACAAGTTGAAAAAATCATAAACCGTCAAATATCTAGGAAATTAAGATTATCAAAGGCTGATGCAGTCATTGACAACACACTTCCCCTAGAAGAAGTACGGAAAACTGTTCAGTTATTACATTCAAGCTACCTTGACCAAGTATCAACAGCATAGATAATAATAATGAATAACGAACTGATTTACGAGCAACCGCTTAACGAAAAAACGAGAAGCTACCTTCGTTTAGAGTATTTGGCTGACCAGTTAGCGATGCACACGGAATCAGATCATCAACACCATTGTTTTTATCCATTATTTTCTCTTGCCGAATTAACAGACAGATGTGATTATCGAACAGATATTCTCAAAGACATTGATAAGCAACTCATTGTTTTAAGTAAGTGGCACGCTTTACCTCACGTAGATAAAAAACAAATTCAACATATCATCGATCAACTCAATGCCTCAAAAGCCCCCCTTCAAACCAATGAGCGAATTGGTTGTCATTTAAAAAAAGATAGATTTATTGCAGCGCTGAAACAAAGATTTGGCATGCCTGGAGCCTGCTGTAATTTTGATTTACCACAATTGCATTTTTGGTTATCAAAAGATTGGCCACAAAGACAAGCAGATCTTCGCAGTTGGGTTGAAAATTTTGTACCAATATTGACACCGATAAAGCTATTGTTAGATCTAACGAGAAGTACTGCTGAGTTTCGTTCCTCTGAAGCTCTGCAGGGGTTTTATCAAGGAAACAGCGTTCAAACCTTGTCTTTGATAAGAGTAAAAATAGATTGCAGCCAAAGTTGTTATCCAACAATTAGCGGACATAAAAATAGATACGCCATCCACTTTGTCGGTTTTGAAAACCAAAAACACACAGATAATTTAGTTAAATTCAAACTAGCAACTTGCCACTAAAATCTTTACTATCTCCCTGTAACTAACAGTGAGTAATTTATATGCCTATATCTGTAAAATGCCCAACCTGCCAAGAAAATGTTGACTGGACGCCTGACGAAAAATTTAAACCTTTTTGTAGTGAGCGTTGCAAAATGATAGATCTGGGTGACTGGGCAAGTGAAAAACATGCCATACCTGTGAAGCCAGAATTTGATCACGAAACACTGGATAGTGAAGGTTTCGATGAAGGCGATTTTTTCAAACATTGAATAAAAAAAATGAAAAGAATCCATGTTGCAGTTGCTATTATAGTTAATACAGAGCAAGAGATATTAATTGCTAAAAGACACCAGCACCTTCACCAAGGTGGAAAGTGGGAATTTCCAGGTGGTAAGGTGGAAAATAAAGAAAGTGTCTCCCAGGCTCTAATTAGAGAGCTTAAAGAAGAAGTAAATTTAGATGTTCACGCTACAACTTCATTTATGGAAATATCACATGATTATCCTGATAAGCATGTATTGCTAGGCATACACCTAGTAAAGGACTTCCAAGGCAATGCAGAAGGTATCGAAGGACAACAAATTAAATGGATTCCTTCTTCGGAACTTAAAAATTATGATTTCCCAAAAGCTAACCAACCAATAATTGATAAATTTTTGGAGTTGATAGCTAATTAAGTTAGGCATTTGAGTTGTTTCAGCCTAATCAACAAGATTTATGTCAACACTCGACTTGAAGTACAACTAACAACTTCGTTAATTCATCTTTTGCACACCAACAATTCCCCATAAATCTTAGTTTAAATATCATAATTCCAAACTGATGTGGTCAAGTAAATCTGTACACGCTTAGGGGGGATTTTCTTATGCCGCCATTTCAGCTGCCGTTGGGATCATATAATTATTGTAACTATGCCCGCGCTTTGTATTGTAATGTTTCAATATGTAGTTCAACACATCATGCTTTGCTTCATCAAAATGTTGATATCCGTTCTTTGGCATCCATTCCGTTTTATAGCTTCTAAAAAAACGCTCCATTACGGCATTATCCCAGCAATTCCCTCGACGGCTCATGCTCTGATTTATTTGATATTTCCAAAGCATCTGTCGATATTGGAGACTGCTGTAGTGACAACCTTGGTCTGAATGAAATAGTAGACCTTTAGGCCGCCCACGACTTTCAAAAGCCATTCTTAAAGCCGCGCAGGTCAAATCTGTATTCGGACTATCAGCACAAGCCCAGCCAACCACTTTCCTCGCATATAAATCCATGACTACCGCTAAATATAACCATTTTGTTCCAGACCAAATATAGGTGACATCGCCACACCAAACCTGGTTTTTCGCTTTTACATTAAACTGTCTTTTAAGCAGGTTAGGGGCAATTTTTGACTCATCTTTCGCTATTTTGTATCGATGTTTTCTGAGCTGAGTGCTAACCAGACCTGCATGCTTCATCAAACCAGCCGCTTTATAGCGACCGATATTTTCGCCTTGCTGATTTAATTGACCTGCAATGGTTCTAGCCCCCGCAGAGCCTCGACTATCACTGTGTATCACAACAGCTTGCTGGCATAATCGCTGATAATCTGGATTAACAATGCCGCGATGTTTTAGGTGATAGTGATAGCTACTTCGTGGCACTTCAAACAACTGACATAGTTGCTTAACAATGCTTTGCTCTCTTGATAATGACTCAATTAACGCTATCGTTTGATGTTGTCTTGCATTAAGAGAGCGGTAGCCTTTTTTAGGATATCTTTCTCCCATTCAATCTTCTTTATTTGAGCCTCAAGCTCTTGAATTCTCTTTTGTTCGGGCGTTAGCGCTTTTGTTGATGGTGTAATACCACTAAATTCTTCTTTGAGTTGTGCAACCCACCGCCTAATAGCCGTTGGGCCTACGCCTGTTGCTTCACAAGCTTCTCGAACGCTATAGCCTTGTTTAATCACAAGGTTAGCCGCATCAATTTTGAATTCTGTTGAGTAAGTAGGTTGAGTTGTCATCATTTTTACACCAATTTATCTTAAGGGGAGTTTACCCCATATCGGTGTACAGATTCATTAAGCCACATTAAACACAAAAAAGCCCGCTACGTAAGTAACGGGCTATCTGCTCTCAATTAAGAGAAATTAGGCGCTTGGCAATGACCTACTTTCACATGGGGAGACCCCACACTATCATCGGCGCGATTGCGTTTCACTACTG
>NZ_JAUOSO010000039.1:0-2569 GCF_030548905.1 Shewanella sp. 2_MG-2023 | reverse complement strand
AGTGAATACTCATTAAGTTCTGTAGGCTAAAACTTAACGCTTGCTTTAATTTCTCGAAATACATCAAGAAAAATAAATAGTGGTATCCCCTAGGGGATTCGAACCCCTGTTACCGCCGTGAAAGGGCGGTGTCCTAGGCCTCTAGACGAAGGGGACCCGGACTGGCGTTATACTCTACCAAAGAGTGAATACTCATTAAGTTCTGTAGGCTAAAACTTAACGTTTTGATTTTAGTAAAATTGGTGGAGCTACACGGGATCGAACCGTGGACCTCTTCGCTGCCAGCGAAGCGCTCTCCCAGCTGAGCTATAGCCCCTCAACTTTACTTAACACATTTGGACAAACCGAAATAAATTATGACGCTGTGTCTCAACTGCGAGGCGCATTCTATGCAGCCTGCCCAAAAGTGTCAACTCGTTTTTTAAGAATTTATTCTATCTGCTACAAATTCAATCGCTTTGGAGATTCTTTGTTCACAACGAGCCTTTCCAACTAAAAACAAGGTTAAATCTACAGCAGGTGACATGCCAGCGCCTGTAACCGCGACACGTAGTGGCATTCCGACTTTACCCATACCCACTTCTAGTTCTGCTGCTGTATCTTCAATTGCTTGGTGAATTGCTTCAACTGTCCACTCTGGAAGGGTAGAAATTTTTTGTTGTATAAGTTTAAGTGGTTCCATTGCAACACCACGTAAATGCTTTTTAGCTGCATTTTCATCAAACGCTTCGAAATCTTCATAGAAGTAGCGGCTAGATGCAGCTAAATCTTTCAGCGTTTTCGCTCTTTCTGCTAAAGCTGTAACAACTTCAGCAAGTGCAGGTCCGTTTTCTGTATCAATTTTCTGGTCATCCATATGCCATTGAAGATGTGATGCAACATATTCTGGTGCAAGTTCTTTAATGTAATGTTGGTTTAACCAATTAAGTTTTTCTGTATTAAAGGCTGAAGCTGCCTTATTGATATCGTCTAGTTTAAATAACGAGATCATTTCTTCCATTGAGAAAACTTCTTGGTCGCCATGAGACCAACCTAAACGAACCAGGTAGTTTAGTAGCGCTTCAGGTAAATAACCGTCATCACGGTATTGCATAACACCAACCGCGCCATGACGTTTTGACAGTTTCGCACCATCATCACCTAAAATCATCGATACGTGAGCATATTCAGGTACTGGTGCACCCAAAGCTTTAAGGATGTTAATTTGACGAGGAGTGTTATTGATATGGTCTTCACCACGAACAACACAAGTAATGCCCATATCCCAATCATCAACAACAACACAGAAGTTATAAGTTGGTGTGCCTTCTGTACGAGCAATGATTAAGTCATCTAAGGTATCGTTAGCAAATTCGATACGGCCACGTACGTGATCGTTAAATACGACACTACCTTCAGTTGGATTCTTGAAACGAATCACAAACGGTTCATCAGTATCACGAGGAGCAAGATCGCGGCAATGGCCATCATACTTTTGTGATTCACCATTTTCAGCTTGCTCTTCACGCATCTTCTCAATACGTTCACGAGAACAGTAACACTTATAAGCAGTACCTTCTTCAAGCATTTGAGCAATGATTTCGTTGTATCGATCGAAACGTTTAGTTTGGTAATAAGGACCTTCGTCCCAAGTCAAACCTAACCATTCCATTCCTTCAAGAATTGCGGCGCAAGCTTCAGGAGTCGAACGTTCAATATCAGTATCTTCTACACGTAAAACAAACTCACCTTGGTTTGCGCGGGCATAAAGCCAAGAATAAAGTGCTGTACGAGCACCACCTACATGTAAAAAGCCTGTTGGGCTAGGAGCAAAACGCGTCTTAGTTGTCATAATGGGACACTGACCTATTTCAAAAACGTCTATATAAAGACAGATATAATAAAGTGGCCGATATTCTATACCCAAACCACCTTATTATGCGAGTTTCACTATTGATAATTTAAACTACATCAATAAGCAGCATCATAATCAGCTCTGTGAGCGAAAAACTATAGCTAAAGAGCGCACTGATTGCTCAACTTTGTCGTCGAAGCTTTTATTGAAGTGAAACTGAGAAGTCTCAAAACAAGGCATATTTAGCTGGATACGAGCTTTACTCCATAATTACAATATTCAATTCTTCTCTAGTTGCATCACTATTGAGACAAATGACGTTATAAAGCGCCTAACAATTCAACAAGCCGCACGTTTTTAGCGCGGCTGAGCTTTTTTCGTGAAAAAGTCGTTGACAGTATTTCGTTGCTCCCTATAATACGGCCCCACACAGCGAGGTCGATTAGCTCAGCTGGGAGAGCACCTCCCTTACAAGGAGGGGGTCACTGGTTCGAGCCCAGTATCGACCACCATTCTTTTCATAAAGAATTAAAACATTATGAAATCCCAGGTCGATTAGCTCAGCTGGGAGAGCACCTCCCTTACAAGGAGGGGGTCACTGGTTCGAGCCCAGTATCGACCACCATTCTTTTCGTAAAGAATTAAAACATTATGAAATCCCAGGTCGATTAGCTCAGCTGGGAGAGCACCTCCCTTACAAGGAGGGGGTCACTGGTTCGAGCCCAGTATCGACCA
>NZ_JAUOSO010000038.1:0-3182 GCF_030548905.1 Shewanella sp. 2_MG-2023 | reverse complement strand
ATCTGGGTTGTATGGTTAAGCCTCACGAGTCATTAGTACAGGTTAGCTCAACGCCTCACAACGCTTACACACCCTGCCTATCAACGTCCTAGTCTCGAACGGCTCTTTAGAGGAATTAAATTCCTAGGGATGACTCATCTTAGGACTCGCTTCCCGCTTAGATGCTTTCAGCGGTTATCGATTCCGAACGTAGCTACCGGGCAATGCTATTGGCATAACAACCCGAACACCAGCGGTTCGTCCACTCCGGTCCTCTCGTACTAGGAGCAGCTTCCTTCAATCATCCAACGCCCACGGCAGATAGGGACCGAACTGTCTCACGACGTTCTGAACCCAGCTCGCGTACCACTTTAAATGGCGAACAGCCATACCCTTGGGACCGACTTCAGCCCCAGGATGTGATGAGCCGACATCGAGGTGCCAAACACCGCCGTCGATATGAACTCTTGGGCGGTATCAGCCTGTTATCCCCGGAGTACCTTTTATCCGTTGAGCGATGGCCCTTCCATACAGAACCACCGGATCACTATGACCTACTTTCGTACCTGCTCGACGTGTATGTCTCGCAGTTAAGCTGGCTTATGCCATTGCACTAACCGTACGATGTCCGACCGTACTTAGCCAACCTTCGTGCTCCTCCGTTACTCTTTGGGAGGAGACCGCCCCAGTCAAACTACCCACCAGGCACTGTCCCGAACCCCGATAAGGGGCCGCGGTTAGAACATCAAAACTACAAGGGTGGTATTTCAAGATTGACTCCACTCCATCTAGCGACGAAGCTTCAAAGTCTCCCACCTATCCTACACATGTAGGTTCAATGTTCAGTGCCAAGCTATAGTAAAGGTTCACGGGGTCTTTCCGTCTAGCCGCGGGTATACGGCATCTTCACCGCAATTTCAACTTCACTGAGTCTCGGCTGGAGACAGCGTGGCCATCATTACGCCATTCGTGCAGGTCGGAACTTACCCGACAAGGAATTTCGCTACCTTAGGACCGTTATAGTTACGGCCGCCGTTTACTTGGGCTTCGATCATGAGCTTCTCCGAAGATAACCCAATCAATTAACCTTCAAGCACCGGGCAGGCGTCATACCGTATACGTCATCTTGCGATTTTGCACAGTACTGTGTTTTTGATAAACAGTTGCAGCCACCTGGTATCTGCGACTGCCAGCAGCTTAGAGAGCAAGTCTCATCACCGCCAGCAGCGTACCTTCTCCCGAAGTTACGGTACCATTTTGCCTAGTTCCTTCAGCCGAGTTCTCTCAAGCGCCTTGGTATTCTCTACCCGACCACCTGTGTCGGTTTGGGGTACGATTCCTACTAACCTGAAGCTTAGAAGATTTTCCTGGAAGCATGGCATCAACTACTTCATCCCCTTGGGGACTCGTCATCAGTTCTCAGCCTTAATGTAAACCCGGATTTGCCTAAGTTTACAGCCTACAACCTTAAACGCGGACAACCAACGCCGCGCTAGCCTAGCCTTCTCCGTCTCTCCATCGCAGTTAGCAGAAGTACAGGAATATTGACCTGTTTCCCATCGACTACGCCTTTCGGCCTCGCCTTAGGGGTCGACTCACCCTGCCCCGATTAACGTTGGACAGGAACCCTTGGTCTTTCGGCGTGGGGGTTTTTCACCCCCATTATCGTTACTCATGTCAGCATTCGCACTTCTGATACGTCCAGTGTGGGTTACCCCTTCACCTTCAACCGCTTACAGAACGCTCCTCTACCGCTTGCACCTAAGTGCAAACCCATAGCTTCGGTGTATTGCTTAGCCCCGTTAAATCTTCCGCGCAGGCCGACTCGACTAGTGAGCTATTACGCTTTCTTTAAATGATGGCTGCTTCTAAGCCAACATCCTAGCTGTCTAAGCCTTCCCACATCGTTTCCCACTTAGCAATAACTTTGGGACCTTAGCTGATGGTCTGGGTTGTTTCCCTTTTGACGACGGACGTTAGCACCCGCCGTCTGTCTCCCGAGTAGTACTCACTGGTATTCGGAGTTTGCAAAGGGTTGGTAAGTCGGGATGACCCCCTAGCCTTAACAGTGCTCTACCCCCAGTGGTATTCGCTCGAGGCGCTACCTAAATAGCTTTCGAGGAGAACCAGATATCTCCGAGTTTGATTGGCCTTTCACCCCCAGCCACAAGTCATCCGCTAATTTTTCAACATTAGTCGGTTCGGTCCTCCAGTTGATGTTACTCAACCTTCAACCTGCCCATGGCTAGATCACTCGGTTTCGGGTCTACACCTTGCAACTAAACGCGCAGTTAACACTCGGTTTCCCTACGGCTCCGCTATTCGCTTAACCTCGCTACAAAATGTAAGTCGCTGACCCATTATACAAAAGGTACGCAGTCACGGTCTCAAGAACCGCTCCCACTGCTTGTACGTACACGGTTTCAGGTTCTATTTCACTCCCCTCACAGGGGTTCTTTTCGCCTTTCCCTCACGGTACTGGTTCACTATCGGTCAGTCAGGAGTATTTAGCCTTGGAGGATGGTCCCCCCATATTCAAACAGGATGTCACGTGTCCCGCCTTACTCGATTTCATCTATGGTTAGTTTTCATGTACGGGGCTATCACCCTGTGCCGCTGTGCTTTCCAACACATTCCACTAACACCCCATAGACTTAAGGGCTAATCCCCGTTCGCTCGCCGCTACTAGGGGAATCTCGGTTGATTTCTTTTCCTCTGGGTACTTAGATGTTTCAGTTCCCCAGGTTCGCCTCATAACGCTATGTATTCACGTTATGATGACCACTTATGTGGCCGGGTTTCCCCATTCGGACATCGTTAGCTCAAATGCTTGTTACTAGCTCGCCAACGCTTTTCGCAAGTTACTACGTCCTTCATCGCCTCTGACTGCCAAGGCATCCACCGTATACGCTTAGTCACTTAACCATACAACCCAAATAAGTTTCTAAAAGAAACAGACTGTTGTTAAAGCGGGTAGCCTTAACTGTTGTATCGTAACTAGCTGGTTTATTACTAATTTGCATCTCTTACGAGTACACAAATTCGCCTTAGTTTTTAGAATATTCAAGACACTTAATAAAGTGTTTTGAGAACTCAATGTATTACTGAAAAGGGATTAACTTCCCAATAATACGATTTGTAATTAATTAACATGACAGACTCATGCAATTAAATACTATCAGCTTTCCAAATTGTTAAAGAAC
>NZ_JAUOSO010000037.1:0-4451 GCF_030548905.1 Shewanella sp. 2_MG-2023 | reverse complement strand
TAAGTTTTGGTTAAAACAGCTGAGATTGCAGCAGTTAGCGTTGTTTTACCATGGTCGACGTGACCGATTGTACCCACGTTTACGTGTGGTTTATTACGTTCAAATTTTTCTTTAGCCATGATATTGCCTCAATCCAGAGTCTTGGTGATGAAAACACATATAGAAAAAGTCCGATGCATAGAATGACATCGAATTAATTAGTTTAGTTTTGGTGATTAAGTTTAGCATAAGACAGGACGTGCTGATTTAAAGGATTTGATTGACTTAATAGTTCATTTAAACGAACTACTAAGCAATCAAGTCGTTCAGCAATTTGGAGCGGATGGCGGGAATCGAACCCGCGTTATCAGCTTGGAAGGCTGGAGTAATACCATTATACGACATCCGCGCAACCTGAATAAGGCTACCTAACTACCTTTAAAAATGGTGGAGGGAGAAGGATTCGAACCTTCGAAGGCTGAGCCGTCAGATTTACAGTCTGATCCCTTTGGCCACTCGGGAACCCCTCCAGAAAAATGGTGCCGGCACCAAGAGTCGAACTCGGGACCTACTGATTACAAGTCAGTTGCTCTACCAACTGAGCTATGCCGGCTAATCATTTCGGAAACGGATATTAGGTAAATGTTGGCGTAAGTGCAATAGGAAATGCATAAAAAAGCTAAAAAAAGTTTCAAATGGCGCTTTTTTGGGCTTTATTTGATTGAGTAGGATAAAAATAAAGCGATTTAGTCAACCGACGATAAGTAAGATGACTTTAGCTATTGTTCAAAATAATTTGGTGGTGTACTGTGCCTGACCTAAGGAAAGGAAGATATGACAGCGACCAATACATTACATCAAACACTTTATTTTTCATTTCTTCGCCAACAGTGGTCAGAATTACGTAATTCTGTACCTTTAACACTTAGCGAAGATGAACTAGCCAATCTACGTGGTATGAATGAACAGCTGTCATTAGATGAAGTCACTGACATTTATCTTCCCTTAAGCCGTTTATTAAATCTCATTATTGATTCAAAGCAGCAAAGCAGTGTGGTGCTTGATCAATTTTTAAATCACAAACCCACTAAAACACCTTACATCATTAGTATTTCTGGTAGTGTCGCTGTTGGTAAAAGTACCACTGCTCGAATTCTTCAGACACTATTACAACGTTGGCCTGAGCACCCTAAAGTTGAACTAGTCACCACTGATGGCTTCTTATACCCCTTGGCAGAACTCACCCATAATAACCTGCTAAAGCGAAAAGGCTTTCCAGAAAGTTATGACATGAAAATGCTGATCGATTTTATTTCTGCAGTAAAAGCAGGTGAGCCCAATGTCAGTGCGCCCCTTTATTCTCATGTGACTTATGACAGACTCACTGATGAAGTACAGAACATTAATCAACCTGATATTCTTATTATCGAAGGGTTAAATGTACTTCAAACCGCGCTAGATCCTAGCCCTGAAAGTAAAAGTAGCTTCTTATCCGATTATGTCGATTTCTCTATTTATGTCGATGCTGAAGAATCATTATTAAAAGAATGGTACCAACAACGCTTTTTAAAGTTCAGACAAGGCGCATTTAGCGATCCAAAGTCTTTCTTTCATCACTATTCACAACTTTCAGATGATGAAGCCAACGCTACCGCTGCCAACATTTGGGATACGATCAATGGTCCCAATTTGCAAACAAACATAAAACCGAGCCGCGAGCGTGCGAACTTAATTCTAAAAAAAGCGGCCAACCATCTGGTTGACCGAGTTTTATTGCGTAAATAGTTGCTAGAAATTTATTCAGTTTACTCACTTCCGCGTAAACTGATCTCTCCACCTATATATGACGTTATTACTCCATTGTGCTCTAGTAGCACTGCACCTTGTTTATCGATGCCCTTACATGTTCCTGTGACATTATTTGGTGCCATTAATAGATTAATCTGTTTGTCATAAAACAAATCATACTCTTGCCACTGTGATATAAAAGGTTCCATACCCTCAGCTTCAAACTGCATGAGATCAATTTTAAGTTGTTTATGAATAGCCGTTAACAGCTCAGTTTTGTCAGGCATTGAATTCAAAGAGGTTAAATCACTCCATGGTTGGTCAATCTGCTCGGCATGTTGTTCTGACATGCTCATATTGATACCAAAGCCTATTACCAAATTACACTCATCGATTGAATGACCTGATAGCTCAATTAATATCCCTGCTAACTTCTTATTATCTCGGTAAATGTCATTCGGCCATTTAACGCCTAAACCATCTACTCCAAACGCCTTTAAGGAAGTCACAATTGAACATGCAACAACAAGACTAAGCCCCATGGCTGCATTCATGCCTTGGTTAAGTCTCCAAAACAAAGATGCGTAAACATGTTGACCATATGGTGAAACCCATTGTCTGCCTCTTCTACCTCGACCCGCTGACTGATATTCAGCAATACAAATATCACCATTTTTAAGTTCATCAGCATGTTGAAGCATAAAAGCATTAGTACTTTCTATTTCATGAAAATAAAAGCAACGATTTTCGATGTTGTTTACAAGTTTACTTTTATCAAAAATAGGTAATTGTTTAGCTAATTTATATCCCTTACCTTTTACACTGAAGATATCGACACCATAGGTTTCTAATTGTGCAATATGATTGTTAACTGCAGTACGAGATAATCCCACTTGCTGTGCAATTAGTTCACCAGAGATAAATTCAGTATGATCTAACAGTCCAATAATCTGCGCTTTCTTGTCCCAATGCTCATTCATTACAAATTTACCTCGCCAGTTGCACCAATAATCCTTGGCTCAGGATCCAATTGAATTCCAAATTTAGCTAACACAATATCCATTATGTAATGTGCAAGCTGACAGATATCTTCTCCGACAGCGTCATCCAAGTTTACTAACACTAAGGCCTGTTTATCATGCACTGCGGCTCGACCTTTATTGACCCCTTTAAGGCCTGCTTCATCAATTAACCAACCAGCTGCAATTTTAATTTTGCCATCAGCTTGGGCATAACCAACCAAATCAGAATAGGTCTTAAGTAGCTCAATATATTGAGAGGCTTCTATTATCGGGTTCTTAAAAAAGCTGCCTACATTACCTAGCACCTTTGGGTCAGGTAACTTGCTCTTTCGTATATCACACACAGTGTCATATACTTGTTTTGGTGTGACTGTTTCTAATTTGAAGTGCTGCAGTGGGCCATATTCTATATTTGCCTGCCAAACCTTTGGTAATCTAAACTGAACTTCAGTAATGGCAATTTGATTCTTTAATTCATTTTTAAAAATTGAATCACGATATCCAAAATGACACTCTGAATTAGTTATTGTATTGCTTTCTAAGCTAACTAAATCCAAGTAACTGACTTTCTGACAATACTTGTTAATCTCAACCCCATAGGCACCAATATTTTGAATAGGTGCAGCACCAACAGTCCCAGGTATCAGTGCTAAGTTCTCCAAGCCATGAAAACCATTATCTAAACAATAGCCAACAAACTCATGCCAACTTTCGCCCGCCTGTACAGAGATATAAAAAGCTTCAGCATCTTCACTAACTTCAATGCCCTTTGTCGCCACTTTAATCACTACGCCTTGGTAATCACTAGTAAAAACAACATTACTCCCTCCACCTAAAATCAATGTAGGTAGTGAAGCATTCGCTGCTTTAATAAGTTGTTGTTTAAGTTCTATAACAGACGTTACTTCAACAAATTGAAGGCAGCCCTGCTCTAAAGCTAATGTATTAAATGGTTTTAAGCTGACAGGCATATTTAGATATTTTGGAAAATGATAGTTCATTGTACCTTGGTGAATTTAATAACACTATCAGGCAAATAAATTAGGTATTTGAGACGGTAGAAATTAACGGATTACTTATGCAGTAGTTCGCCTTGAGCTCTCACTCAAAGATATCCGATTCAATCTAACTCGTTGCATCTAACTTTACACTTGAGTTTTATAATCATATAACCCAGCTACAATAAAGCCCATTACGTGAGTAACGGGCTATCTGCTCTCAATTAAGAGGCACTAATTTTAAAGATATGGGGCGCTTGGCGATCAACTATTTTTTACTATCCTTGTAAGGGTACATAGGCATATCGACCGCGCTGTCTGTTAGCTTTAGCTACTAACTAACTCATTCACTCAATTTCCAGACACAAAAAAGCCCGTTACGTAAGTAACGGGCTATCTGCTCTCAATTAAGAGGCACTAATTTTAAAGATATGGGGCGCTTGGCGATGACTTTTTTTTACTACCCTTATAAGGGCATATGGGCATATGGGCATATCGCTCACACTATCAACTGTTGCAGTGTCTAAACCCGCGGTTGAACTTTTTTTAGGCAAAGAAAAAGCCCTAACACATTGTGTTAGGGCTTTTCAGTATTAGGCGCTTGGCGATGACCTACTTTCACATGGGGAGACCCCACACTATCATCGGCGCGATTGCGTTTCAC